>JBILXX010000036.1:0-30913 GCA_044378095.1 Polaromonas sp. | reverse complement strand
TCTCCTGCATGTAGCGGGCCCGGCTTATGGGGGTGTCTTGCATCCCTTCTCCATAAACCGGACAGATTACTTGCTAAAAACCGGACAAATCATTTACTGCTGACACACCGGTCTTTGTTGGCTTGCCCGGGCTTGGGCTCAAAGGTAAAATAATGCCAATATTTACACATGCTTGAATTTTTCAGGAAATTTTATGTCCCACCCAGCAGACCCTAGCGCAACCCCATCGGTCACTCCCGCACAAGAGGTAGATGTGGTCGAATCCATCGCTCACGTTGCGCCGATTGTTTTGCCCATCGTGGGGGGTGTGCTGATGTTCCTGCTGGCTTTTATTGCCGTTTTTCTGGCGTAAAAAGCCAAAAATCCTCTCAAAATCGCGTTTTTGAGACAAACTCCCGCTATTCGGCGGTGCGTTTTGTTACGTTTTGACGCACTCGTGCTACTGTTTCGGTAGTTCGACTTTGGCACACGCTTTGCCAACAAAAACGCCATGAAAACCTTATTGCCAGCTTTCACGCTCAAAGCAGTCTGCGCGGCCACTTTGTACTGTGTCAGCGCCTTGTCGCATGCCGCGCCGGCTGACGACGTTAAAGCCTTGCTGGAACAAGGCAAGGACCGTGAAGCCTATGAAGCCTATGAAGCCGGCAAGGCGGCGCCTGATGCGCTGGGCACCCCATTGTTTGATTTTTATTTTGGCATCGCCGCGCTCAATGCCGGCGTACCGGGTGAAGGGGTTCTGGCCCTTGAGCGCTATTTGCTGCAATTCCCGGACAACCGGTCCGCTCAGTTTCAGCTGGCGCGTGGTTACTATATTTTGGGTGAAGACGAACGAGCCAGGGAGGAGTTTTCAAACCTGCTGGCCAGTGCGTCGGGCAATGACCGGGACAACATCAGCCAGTTTCTGGACGCCATCCGCTCGCGTGAATCGCGTTACAAACCCACATCATCAGCCTTTGTGGAGCTTGGCGGCGGCTATGACAGCAACCTGAACAGTGGCCTGCCAACCGGTCAGGTCGCTGGTTTGCCGACAGGTTTTGTGATTGCACCGGGCCAGACCTCGGTCAGGCAGGCGGATTTTTTCAGTACCGTGGCGGCGGGCGTGCAGGGCGTCTACCCGATTGCGCCGGGCATATCGCTCTATGGCGGTGGGCAATTGACGGGGCGGTTTTTCAAACGGGGCATCAATGATGTTTTTAACCAGGCGTCATTAGGTTTGCAGGGCGGTGTCTCTGTTCTGGAAGGGCGCAACTTATACCGGCTGGGTGTGGACGTGACGCACATCGCTGTCGGCAACCAGGCGTATTTGAACCTCACCACACTGGTGGGTGAATGGCAGTACCAAAACGACCAGTTCAACCGTTTTGGCCTGAGCCTGCAATACGCAGACCAGGCTTATAAAAACATCGACACCTACCTTGACCTGGACAAAACCACGAAGGTGTCGTCAGGCGCAGACGTTCGCGACAGCCGCCTGGGCAACCTGACTGGTTCGTGGACGCGCATCCTGGCGCATCCATTGAGCCCTGAATTTAACCTGACGCTGAACTATGGCGATGAAAAAAACCGCAAGGATCGCCCTGACCTGTCGCGCAGCTTTTGGGGTGTGCGTACCGCCGTTACCGTGCAACCCCTGCCCAAGTGGAGCTTTGGCGCGGGCCTGGGCTACCAGAACAGCCGCTACGCACGCGACTTTGCGGACGGACTGGCGGTTCGCAAAGACGACTACTTCGTACTTGACCTGTCGGCCACCTATGCGATCAGCCGCAACTGGCTGCTGCGCAGCGAATACCAGCGGGTAGACCAGCAGTCCAGCATCGGGTTTTTCAAATACAACCGCGACGCACTGGCTGTCAAGTTGCGCTATGACTTCAAATGATTTCAACACCCCTCATCTAAGGTGAATCGCTCATGAAACGTACCCTCATTGCAAGTGCCGTCATGGTTTTAAGCGTTCATGGCCACGCTCAAACGGTGTCTGCAGGCAAAGTGCTGGCCGTTGCGGGCAGCGCCACGCTGGAAAGAGCCGGGCAGCAGCTGCCGCTTCAGGTCGGATCAGCGGTTGAAAGTGGCGATGTTTTGGCGGTGGGCGATAAAAGCACCCTGCAAGTGCGGTTTTCTGACGAGTCCGTGGTGGCGTTGCGCGCCAACAGCCAGTTCAAGATTGAAAACTACAAGTTTGACAAAAACGCCGACAGTGACCGCTCACTGATGGGCTTGCTCAAGGGCGGTATGCGTACCATCACCGGGCTGATTGGCAAAGCCAACAACAAAAATTATCAGGTTCAAACAGCCACCGCCACGATTGGCATTCGGGGTACACATCACAGTGGTGTCCTGCAACAACGACTGCACCCGGCCGGACGGCACGCCAGAGGCCAATGGCACCTTTGGCAGTGTGACGGATGGACGTATCACCGTGTCCAATGCTTCAGGCAGCAAAGAGTTTGGCCAGCAAGACACTCTTTATGTGTCCACAGCCAATACCGCGCCTGTCCAGTTGCTGGCGCCGCCTGCCATCCTGGGCGACAAGGGCGCTGCCAGCCGGGGCCGCAGCACGGCAGCTGCGGCAGCGGGCGAAGGCGAGGCCAGCAGCAATTCTGGGCAAAAGGGGGGAACACGCATTTCGACGTCGCCGCAATTGACAGAGCAGCGGCCACCGCGTCTGGAGTTCATTGGCCGCGCCAGCAGCCTTGCAACGAATGAATCGCAAATCATCCAGCAAAGTGGTAACGGCGAGATCACCGTCGCAGAGCTGCAGGGTTTCCGCTCGCCTGGCGGCTTCAACGACACCCGGCTGAACACTGAAAGAATCCCCCTGACCCGACCCAAGGATGACCCGGATTTTACCAACGCTGTTGTTTTCAACGCTCAGTCGGGTGCTGCCGCCATCAGCCGGTTCAGACCTGTTCAAAGCAGCGCTGCTGCGGGCGCGTACTGGTATTTTGTCCCGCCCACACAAGCCAACGGTCTGGGGACGCACCGGGCCTTTGGCGACGCCCCCACCGTTGCACGGCCAACATCGGGCGTTGCGCAATACAACTATGTGGGCGGCACTCAACCGACCGATAACTTTGGCCGCCCGGGGACGTTTTCTGCATCCAACCTGGTCATGAATTTTGGCAGCCGGCAGGTGACCAATCTATCGCCGATCAGCATTAACTTTGCCCCCAACGCTGCGATGGCTGTGAACAGCACTTACACCATACCCGTTCAAAGCTGGTCAATGAATCCGGGGCCTCAAAGTCTGACGGGCGTGACGATCGCTTGTTCGTCAACCTGCACCGGCGGTACTGCTGGAGCGGTCAATGGCACCTTCACGGGAACCCGGGGCCAAGGCTACCTGCTGGGTACGCAAGTCTTCAATGCCCAGCTTGCGGCTCCTGGTACGTCCGCAAATGCGGGCGGTAACGTGTCGGTCTACGCAAAACAGTAGACAGGCTTGCCAGAAAATCGCGCATAACCTCATGCAAGTTTTGCATAACTTTTGCCGGTAACCGTCAGGTAACTGCATCGACTGCTTCTTAAAATGGTCACAGTTGTGTCACATTTCTGGAGTTTTTTTCGATGAACCATCCTGCCATGCACGGGCTGAACCTGAACACGCCCGGCTACGTTAAAAACGCCAAATTGATCGCCTGGGTGGCCGACATGGCCGCCCTGTGCAAGCCAGATTCGATCTACTGGTGCGACGGCAGCGATGCTGAATACCAGCGCCTGTGCCAGCAACTGGTGGATGCCGGTACGTTTAAAAAACTCAACCCTGCCAAACGCCCCAACAGCTTTTTGGCCGTCAGTGACCCCACCGATGTGGCCCGGGTGGAAGACCGCACCTATATTTGTTCTGCCAAAAAAGAAGACGCAGGCCCGACCAACAACTGGATGGCCCCTGCCGAGATGCGCGCCACGCTGAATCCGCTGTTTGATGGCTGCATGGCGGGCCGCACGATGTACGTCGTGCCATTCAGCATGGGCCCGCTCGGCTCACCGATTGCACACATCGGCATTGAGCTTTCAGACAGCCCGTATGTTGCGGTCAACATGAAAATCATGACCCGTATGGGTAAAGCCGTGTTTGATGTGCTGGGCGTGGAAGGCGCATTTGTGCCGTGCGTTCACAGCGTAGGCGCGCCGCTGGCGGCAGGTCAGGCTGACGTCACATGGCCGTGCAGCAAAACCAAATACATCGTTCATTACCCTGAGACCCGCGAGATCTGGTCTTACGGCTCTGGCTACGGCGGCAACGCGCTGCTGGGTAAAAAATGCTTTGCGCTGCGCATTGCGTCCAACATGGGCCGTGACGAAGGCTGGCTGGCTGAGCACATGCTGATTTTGGGTGTGACCAATCCTCAAGGAAAAAAGTATCACGTGGCGGCGGCCTTCCCAAGCGCCTGTGGCAAAACCAACTTTGCCATGCTGATCCCGCCTGCAGGCTTTGACGGCTGGAAAGTCACCACCATTGGCGACGACATTGCCTGGATCAAACCCGCCGCTGACGGCAGGCTGTACGCGATTAACCCCGAGGCGGGCTACTTTGGCGTGGCCCCCGGCACCAATACGTTGACCAACCCTAACTGCATGGCAAGTTTGGAGCGCGACACGATTTTTACCAACGTCGCACTGACAGACGACGGCGATGTGTGGTGGGAGGGCATGGGCGATACGCCCCTTCATGCCATAGACTGGCAAGGCAACCACTGGTCCCCCGAAATCGCCAAAGAAACCGGTGCCAAAGCCGCGCACCCGAATGCCCGCTTTACCGTGGCCGCCACCAACAACCCGGCGTTAGACCCCGCTTGGGACGACCCCAAGGGCGTGGCGATTGACGCTTTCATCTTTGGCGGACGCCGCTCCACCACCGTGCCGCTGGTGACCGAAGCACGCAACTGGACAGAAGGCGTCTACATGGCTGCCACCATGGGCAGCGAAACAACCGCCGCCGCCACAGGCCAAGCCGGCGTGGTGCGCCGCGACCCGTTTGCCATGCTGCCGTTTGCAGGCTACAACATGAGCGACTACTTTCAGCACTGGCTGAACATGGGAGAAAAGCTGGCCAAATCAGGCGCGACATTGCCCAAAATCTACACCGCCAACTGGTTCAGAAAAGGTGAAGACGGCAAGTTCGTCTGGCCTGGTTACGGCGAAAACATGCGCGTGCTGAAGTGGATCATCGACCGCGTTGAAGGCACCGGGCAGGGCAATGACAACGTGATGGGCGTCACCCCAGGCTACAGCGACCTGACCTGGACGGGTTTGTCATTCACCGAGCAACAGTTCGCAACGGTGACCAGTATCGACAAGGCTGCGTGGATACAAGAGCTGGCGCTGCACACCGAGTTGTTCAAACAGTTAGAGCACCATTTGCCCAAGGCGTTGCTGGACACCAAAGCCGCGATTGAAAAACGACTGACAGCCTAGAGCGGTTAGCCTTTCAACAAAAAACCGCGCTGAAGCGCGGTTTTTTGTTGCGCAATGAATTTGACACTGGATGTGTAAATTACGTCAATACACTATGGACAACTCATCAAGGAGAAATACAGTGAGTCAAATAATTCGCTTTTCACACTTGAAGCTAAAAAATTGGCGTAATTTTATTCAGGTGGATGTCAAACTTGTCAGGCGCATGTTCATTGTTGGACCGAACGCTATCGGCAAATCTAATCTATTGGATGTTTTTCGGTTTTTGAGAGAGGTCGCAGCAGAAGGCGGAGGCTTGGCGACCGCTGTAAAAAATCGACGTGGAATATCCCGATTACGATCGTTGCACTATAGGGCTCCAGCCAGTTCAGACATTGAGATCATGGTCGATGTTATTGCCACTGACAACTCAGGTTGGCGCTACCAGTTGGCATTTAACAAGGGCGATAAAAAACTTGGATTGGTACCCGTTGTCACCAAAGAGAAGGTTTGGAAGCGAGCATCACCAGATGATGATTGGACAAGACTAGTTAATCGTCCATATGCCGAAGATCGCGATGACCCGAAACTTTTGACGCAGACTTGGCTGCAGCAAGTGACACAAAACCAACCCTTCAGAGAGCTTGCGGAGTTTTTTGCCGGTGTGAGCTATTTGCATTTGGTTCCACAGCTTATTCGTGAAGAGCAGCGGCCAGCTGAAGAGTCATTGGGTGCTGACGCCTATGGGCGTGACCTGCTCTCACGCATACGCGGCACTACCCCCAAAACCAAGGAGGCAAGGCTTGAACGTATTCGCAAGGTATTGGCAACTGCTGTGCCAAACTTGACCGCCCTGGAACTGGTGCCGGACGAGAACAACAATCCCCATTTACAAGCCAAGTTCAAGCATTGGCGTGGCCCGGCCGCAAAACAAGATGAAAGAGAATTTTCTGATGGTACGCTGCGTTTGATTGGTTTGCTTTGGGCGCTACAGGAGAAGTCAGGCCCGCTGTTGCTGGAAGAACCTGAACTTTCCCTGCATACGGCTTTAGTACGTCAGCTTGCGCCGTTTATTGCCCGGGCTCAACGTATTGCTGGCGGTCGTCAGGCATTCATATCTACTCATAGCGACGAATTGATGGGTGATGAGGGTATCGGTCCAAACGAGATTCTTTTGGTTCGCTCTGCATCGGAAGGATCAGAGGTTGTCCATGGTGCTGATATTGCAGGGATTCGTCAAGCGCTTGAGGGGGGTCTAACTGTTGCCGATGTGGTGATGCCAATGACAGCCAAAGAACAGATTGACCTATTCTCCAAAATGGACGCCTGAAATGCTCATTCCAGCAATAGTGGAAGGGTATATGGAGTCGGTATTCCTGCCTGTGGTGCTTGCGCAACTCGGACGCGCTGACTTACAGCCAAACATTCGTAATGCGGGCGGCGGAACTAAGTTTTGGCTTGCTGCGGCGCGGTACAACGAAGCCGGGAAACACAACGCTGTGATGGGTTTAGCTGATCTGGAACAGGCGCAATGCGCCCCGTCGCTTTTAGCCAGCAAATTGCCTCATAAGTCAGCGGGCTTTCATCTTCGTATTTCAGTACGCATGCTCGAGAGCTGGCTACTTGCTGACCGCCAGGCAATGGCCGGTTTTTTAAAGGTTCCGATTAGTGCGCTGCCTATAAACCCAGACAGCAAGGCGCATCCAAAAAGGACATTAGTGGATATTGCACGTAAGAGCACAAGCAAGAATATTCGCAACGCTTTGATACCAGATGACTCTGGTGGCGTTGTAGGGTCTGACTATGCGGCGACCATGAGTAAGTTCATCGAACAGCACTGGCGCGTAGCTGTTGCACGAAAGCACAGTCCCAGCCTTGAGAAAGCGTGTCAGCGCTGGTTTGCAATTTAAGCAGTGCAAATTTCACTTTGCAGCTGCTTGGACTTCAGTAAAGCCAAATTCAACGGCATAACCGCATCGACAAAGCCTAAATTGAAAAGCGGCTGACAACTCAAAACTGTGGGTCCCCATAAAAAACCGCGCCGAGGCGCGGTTTTTTTGTATCAGACAAAGGGTACGGGTGTCCCATAACGACCCGCTGACGATGTCAGCCAATCTGTTTTGACGACAGTGGGTGCGACAAAGCGCAAGCCTTCATCGCCCGCATCGTTGCGCGACATCGCCGCTTGCAAATCAGACATCAGGCGTGCATCCGTTTTGGCCATCGCCCACAGGCGCTGGTCGGCGCGTTTGGCGGCGATGCTGCGTGACCACGGGTCCAAACCCGATTTTGCGCTGACCGCTGCGTGCCGTGCCGTGCTGGCAAAGACGGCCAATGCGGCAAAAGCCACGGCCCACATGGCGATCCACATGGCCAGCAAATGCCCTTCGGCCATGGTGTCCATAACCTGATAAGCCACCACCATCACGGCGGCAGCCATGGCTGACAGCAGCAACGTGGCGAGTGAACGGGTGCTGAAAAAATTGCGTTTGATGAGCTGCACGGACTCAACAGCCGATTCAAGTCGGTCGGCGCCTGCGTGGCGGCTTGAATAATCAATGTGTACGAAACTGGTCATGATGTATTTCCCTAAACAATAACAAAGCAAAAAGCTTTTGATGGGGTAATGTAAGGGTTAACACTGATGATGTTCAACTTTATCTTTATGATTGTGGTTATTCATAATGGTGATAAATTAGCGGTATGCAGTTCGATCAAGCAACAAAAATACCCAATTTCCGTACGCTGGACTTGAACCTGCTGCGTGTGTTTGACGAGGTCATGGCTGAGCGCAGCCTGACCCGGGCAGCGCGCAATCTGTCATTGACCCAGCCTGCCGTCAGCAATGCGCTGCGCCGTTTGCGAGAAACGCTGGGTGACGAACTGGTGGTGCGCGCTGGCCAGGGCATGACGCCGACGCCGCGCGCGCTGGCACTCTGGCCCACCGTCAGGGCGGCATTGAGTCAGTTGCAGGCGTCCCTCAGCCCCAGCGGTTTTGAAGCGTCAACGGCCACCACCACCTTTGTCCTGGCCATGGCCGATGCGACCGCTGCGGAGCTGATGCCGGGGCTGATTGACATTCTGGAGCATCAAGCGCCCGGTGTGGCAATGCGCGTGGTGCCTTTGACAACCCGCGACCCGCGCAGCCTGCTGGACGAAGGCAAAGCCGATTTGGCGGTCGGGCATTTCCCGTCGGTGCTGGCTGACCTGGTGGTACGGGCGCAAAGTGATGAGGCCGTCACCTTTGCCCATCAGCGCCTGTATGACGGGCAATACGTGTGCGTGATGCGATCGGGCCACCCATTGGCGCATGGCCCGCTGACGCTGGACAAGTTTTGTGCTGCACGGCACATGCTGGTCAGTTTTTCAGGCAGGCCTTATGGGTTTATTGACGAGTCGCTGGCTGCGCTGGGCAGAAAGCGGCAGGTGGTGCTGACTGTCAACCAGTTTTTCACGGCGGGCCGCGTGGTGGCTAACTCAAATTTGCTGACGGTTCTGCCTCAGCACTTTGTCAGCGTCACCGGGATTGCTGACCAGCTGGTGCTGCGGCCGCTGCCGTTTGATGTGGCACCGGTGCATGTGGACGCTGTCTGGCACAGCCGGCTGGAGCTGCAAAGTGCTCACCTGTGGCTGCGAAACACCATTAAAAAAGTGGCTAAATCAGTCTTTAGCCCAATAGATACGGGCACAAGCAGCTCCTGATTTGGTAGTAAATCAAGGACACGTCAATACACGCCGGCACGTGTGGGCGTTGTTGGCGTGGCTTTGAATCTTGCCGCCAGCGCACTGGTATGCCGGGCCAGCAGGCTGGCGTCCAGGCCCACCGCCACAAACAGGGCGCCCAGTTCAAGGTACTGTTGAGCCAGGTCTTCATCAGCTGACAAAATGCCTGCGGCTTTGCCAGCCCGGTTGATACGCGCTATCGCGTCTGTGATGGCCGCCTGCACGACCGGGTGCGTCAGCTGCCCCACATGGCCCATGGACGCTGACAAATCCGCCGGGCCAATGAACACACCGTCAACGCCATCGACAGCAGCAATCGCGTCAAGGTTGTCCAGCGCCGTTTGCGATTCAGCCTGCACCAGCACACACACCTGGGCATTGGCTTCGTGCGCATAACGCGGGTAGCGGCCAAAGCGCGATGCCCGGGCACCGGCCATACCCCTGATGCCGCCTCCGCCACTGCGACCTCGATCATCATTGTCTTGCGGATAGCGTGCAGCCCTCACCACTGCTTTGGCCTGGTCGGCGGTGTCAACCATCGGTATCAACAGCGTGGTCACGCCCAAGTCCAAGTACTGCTTGATCAGCATTTCGCCCACATGGCCGTGGCCCAGCGGCACGCGTGCTATCGGGTGCGTGCCAGGGTAGCCGGCGATGGTTTGCAGTTGCTGCAACAGGCTGCGCAAGTCGTTGGGCGCATGCTCGCCGTCAATCAGCAGCCAGTCAAAGCCCGCGCCTGCAGAAATCTCGGTCGCGTAGCTGTCGGCCAGACTCAGCCACATGCCAATTTGGGGCTGCCTGCTTTGCAGCGCCAGCTTGAAGGGGTTGATCGGTGTTTGCATGGTGTGGTTAGAAAGTGAAATCCAAAACGCCCAGATGACAATTCGCACCATGTTAGCCGCGTCCACCGCTTTTCAAATCGCATTAACTGTTCATAATCACAGTATTTGACGTACCATCAGATCATGGCCAAAGACAAAACCACCTTCACCTGCACCGAATGCGGCGGCAGCAGCCCCAAGTGGCTGGGCAAGTGCCCGCACTGCAATGCGTGGAATACGCTGGTCGAGGGTGTCGCTGAAAGCAACGCGCCAGCCAAAAACCGTTACAGCAACCAGCACCAGGGCCTGGCCAAACTGTCTGAAGTGACGACGCTGGCTGACATTGACGCCACTGACATGCAGCGCACGCCGACTGGGCATGAAGAGCTGGACCGGGTACTGGGCGGCGGAATCGTCGAGGGCGGCGTGGTGCTGATTGGTGGTGACCCAGGCATTGGCAAGTCCACACTTCTGCTGCAAGCGCTGGATTCGTTGCAGCGCGTATTTGACAACGACACGCGCGCCGCCGGGCCGCCCCAAGGCGCGGGCGCCCCCTTGGGGGGCAGAGCGCCACACGAAGTGGGCAAACGTGGGGGCACGTTATACGTCACTGGCGAGGAAAGCGGTGCGCAGATTGCATTGCGTTCACGCAGACTGGGGCTCGAAGGCTCGCAAGTCAAAGTACTGGCTGAAATCCAGCTTGAAAAAATCCTCGCCACGTTAGAAGCCACCAAGCCCACCATCGCCGTCATCGACTCGATCCAGACCGTTTACTCAGACCAGCTCACGTCCGCACCCGGCTCCGTCGCCCAGGTACGCGAATGCGCTGCGCACCTGACGCGCATGGCCAAGTCCAGCGGCGTGTGCATCGTGCTCGTCGGCCACGTGACCAAAGAAGGCGCACTGGCCGGCCCACGCGTGCTGGAGCACATGGTGGACACCGTGCTGTACTTTGAAGGCGACACGCACTCCAGTTTTCGGCTGGTGCGGGCGATCAAAAACCGTTTTGGCGCGGTCAATGAAATCGGCGTTTTCGCCATGACTGAAAAAGGCCTGAAAGGCGTCAGCAACCCCAGCGCCATCTTTTTAAGCCAGCACACCGAGCCTGTGCCAGGCAGCTGCGTGATGGTGACGCTGGAAGGCACGCGGCCCATGTTGGTGGAGATTCAGGCACTGGTTGACAGTGGTGGCCCTTCGCCCCGGCGCTTGTCGGTGGGGCTGGACAAAGACCGCCTGGCCATGCTGCTGGCCGTGCTGCACCGCCATGCCGGGGTGGCGTGCATGGACCAGGACGTGTTCGTCAACGCCGTGGGTGGCGTTCGCATCAGCGAGCCCGCGGCTGACCTGGCCGTGATGTTGGCGATTACTTCAAGCCTGCGCGGCAGGCCATTGCCCAAAGGTTTTATCGCGTTTGGCGAGGTGGGACTGGCTGGCGAAGTCCGCCCCGCACCGCGCGGGCAAGAGCGACTCAAAGAGGCCGCAAAACTGGGTTTCAGCATCGCCATCGTGCCCAAAGCCAACGCGCCTAAGAAGAATGACAAAGCGTTTGAGGGGCTGACGATCCATGCGGTGGAGCGCATCGAGCAGGCGCTGGAGGTGGTGCGCAGTCTGCAATAACGTGGTAGATTGCTATTAAATCAGGAGCTGTTTGCGCCCGTATTCATTGGTCTAGAGGCCTAAAACATACCTGAAAACGGCCTCAAAACACCTGAAATCGCTTAAGATTGTTAAAAACAGCGTCAAGCCATGAAAATCGCCATCATTTCAGACATCCACGGCAACCTGCCTGCCCTGCAAGCCGTGCTGGGTGAGATTGATGCATCTGGTGTTGACTGCATCATCAATGTCGGCGACACCCTGGGCGGCCCGCTCGAATCCGCCCGCACGGCTGACCTGCTGATCCAGCGGCAAATCCCCATGATTGCCGGCAACCACGAGCGGCAATTGCTCACTTTCCCGCCTGAAATGCTAGGCCCAAGCGATGCCTGTACCGCCAGAGAAATCTCAAACGCCCACCGCGCATGGCTGGCGAGCGCCCCGCCCACGCTTTGGCTGGCCGATGATGTTTTTGTGTGCCACGGCACGCCGCACAGCGACTTGCACTATTGGTTGGAAACGGTCACGAACGACTTTGGTGAGCACGGCTCGCACGGTGTGCGCGCCGCCACTCAGGCTGAGGTATTGGCGCGCCTGGGCATCGGCCCTCATACACAAGCCAGCTTGATCGTTTGCGGTCACACCCACATTCCACGTGTCAACTGCGTGGTCAGCGCATCAAGCGGTCATCTCATCACCATCGTCAACCCCGGCAGCGTTGGCCTGCCCGCTTATGACGATATGCACCCCTACAAACACCACATTGAAACCGGCAGCCCGCACGCCAGATACGCCATCGCAGAGCAAACGGCCGCTGGCTGGCGCATCGAGCTGCGCTGCGTGACATACGACTTTGAAAGCATGGCAAGGCTGGCTGAATCCCGCAAGCGGGCTGACTGGGCGGTGGCGCTACGCACGGGGCGCATGGTGACTTGATCGAAAAATTCGACTGTTCTGTCCTGCGAAAATAGCCCCATGAATCTGCAAAAAATACTCATTCCTCTGGCTATCATCGGCGGCTTGGCGCTGGCCTACCGGTCTTACAGCTGGCCTGGCATTGCGGTGGTCGTGACTTTCCTGGTCTTCGGCATCTTGCTGCACTTCACCCGGCTGATGACCATCCTCAAGCGCGCAGCTAACCGGCCCATCGGCTACGTCGACAGTGCTGTCATGCTCAACGCCAAACTCAAACCGGGAGCCACGCTGATGCATGTCGTGGCCATGACGCGTTCACTGGGGCTCTTAAAGTCCATCAAAGACGCGCAGCCTGAAGTGTTTGAGTGGAAAGACGGCACCGACTCAACCGTCACCTGTACCTTTTTGGGTGGCAAGCTGGCAAGCCATGTGCTGCACAGGCCTGTCCAGCCCGATGAAGTTGCGGCCTAGCGCAGCGCCTTTTTGTCCCGAAGCAACTGCTCGCCCGTGCAGTGGCCCGAGCTGCTGACCACCTGGTTCAACTGCTCAAGCGGAACGTAGCTGCTCATGACTTTGCTGCTGACCTGCTCGCCCGCTGACTGGCGTAAAAACTGCAGGGTCTCGGTGTATTGGGCCACATTTTTTTTGCAACGGGCATCGTCATTACTGGCGATTTTGATGCCATTTTTTGTGTCAATTTGAGCCGTAGCCGTATTGATCTGTGTGCAAGCGGCTAAAACCATAGCGATTGTTAAAGCTGTTTTCATAATTTCCCCTTTTGAATGTGAGACTCTTTTGTATCAGGGTTTATTTTTAAGGGAAAGTATGTAGTATCCGTGACAACTGCTGAATTGCAGGCCTAGGCGACCCTACGGTTTGTACATAACTCCCCTTAAAATCAAAAATTATTCAAAAGTTACCGGAAAGACAAACCCATGAGTACCCAAGCCGCCCCACAAGCCAACCCGTCCATGGAAGACCGCGACGGCAAAATCTGGATGGACGGCCAGATGGTCGAGTGGCGTGACGCCAAAATCCATGTGCTGACGCACACCCTGCACTACGGTTGCGGCGCTTTTGAGGGTGTGCGCGCTTACAAGCTGCAAGACGGCGGCACCGGCATCTTCCGGCTGGAAGAGCACACCGAGCGCCTGTTCAACAGCGCCAAAATTTTGCGCATGAAGATTCCGTTCACCCAGGCTGAAGTCATGCAGGCCACGCTTGATGTGGTGCGCGTCAACAACCTGCCCAGCTGCTACATTCGCCCGCTGACCTGGATCGGTTCTGAAAAATTGGGTGTATCCCCTAAAGGCAACAAAATCCATTTGATGATTGCCGCCTGGCCGTGGGGTGCGTATCTGGGTGATGAGGGGCTCAAGCGTGGTATTCGCGTCAAAACCTCCAGCTTTACCCGCCACCATGTCAACATCACCATGATTCACGCCAAGGCTGTGAGCAACTACACCAATTCGATTCTGGCCAATATGGAAGCCACAGACGAGGGTTATGACGAAGCGCTGCTGCTGGACCCGCAGGGCTTTGTGTCCGAAGGTGCAGGCGAAAACGTATTTGTGGTGCGCAAGGGCGTGGTGTACACGCCAGACTCCAGCGCTGGTGCGCTGAACGGCATCACCCGCAACACCATCTTTTCGATCTGCAAGGATCTGGGCATTGAGATCAAGGAAAAAGCCATCACCCGCGATGAAATCTACATTGCTGACGAAGCCTTCTTCAGCGGCACAGCGGCTGAAGTCACGCCGATTCGCGAGCTGGACCGGGTGGAGATTGGCAGCGGTTCACGCGGCCCCATCACAGAAAAAATCCAGGCTGCGTTTTTTGACATCGTCAATGGCCGCAACCCGAAATACGCATCTTGGCTCGCGAAGGTTTAAGTGAGATGACCGCTTCATCCCACATTGAGCTGCTGGCAACAGATCTGAACGCTCAGGGCGGTGTGTACTGCCCCAGCGCCAAAGCCCACATGCAAATCTACAGCAGCCACCCGAAGGTGTACCTGGATGTAGCGCGCACCGGCAGCGCCAAGTGCCCGTACTGCGGCACGGTGTATGCGCTCAAGGCGGGCGAGCATGTCGGTGGCCATCATTGATCAAGCCGGAATTTAATTGGAGTCTGACCCCAATTAAAGAGGTTCGACCATCTTTTAATTGGGGTCAGACTCCAATTAATGTGCTGTTTTGATGCGCTCACTGGTTATTGCCCCGCAGTGGATTGGTGATGCGGTCATGACCGAGCCACTCATGCGCCGCCTGGCAGCGCGTGGCGAGCGGCTGACGGTAGGTGCGTTGCCCTGGGTCGCGCCGGTTTACAGGGCCATGCCGCAGGTCGCTGAAGTGATCGAGTTCCCGTTTGCGCACGGCGGTTTGCAATTCAAGGCGCGGCGCATCATTGCCAAGCGTATTCAGGGGCAGTTTGACGCGGCGTATGTACTGCCCAATTCATTGAAAAGCGCGCTGCTGCCGTTTTTGGCCAGCATCCCCAAACGCATTGGCTACCTGGGTGAGGCACGCATCGGGCTGCTCACGCATCGGTTGAAAAACCCCAAAAGCCGCCCGCCCATGGTGGCGTTTTACTCAGCGCTGAGCGGAGAGGCGGGGATTGAGACAGATCGCCCGCAATTGCAGGTGCCTGAAGCGGACATCAACGACGCCCTGGCCGGGCTGGGGCTGCAGCGCGGCGCTTACAGCGTGTTTGCACCGGGCTCGGAGTACGGTGAGGCCAAACGCTGGCCCGCAGCGCATTACGCGGCGCTGGCGAATCAGCTGGGTGGCCCGGTGGTGCTGCTGGGATCTGGCAAAGAGGCAGATTTGTGTGAAGAGATTGTCAAAACAGCTGAAAACTGCCTAAATTTGGCAGGAAAAACGACCCTGGCCCAAGCAATACGGGTGCAAGCAGCTAGCAAATTGATAGTGACCAATGATTCAGGCCTGATGCACATTGCCGCCGCCTTGGGCGCGCCGCAAGTGGCGATTTTTGGCTCCAGCAGTCCACTGCACACGCCGCCACTGAGCGACAAGGCTGTTGTGCTGTGGCTCAAAAATGATGCCGCTTACCAGCCGCCGCTGGACTGTGCGCCGTGCTTTGAGCGGGTGTGCCCACTGGGCCACACACGTTGCCTGAATGACATCACCCCTGAGCGGGTTGCAGGCGCAGTCCTCAATCAGGAGCGTCGCGCAGGCCTGTAATTGGTCACCTCGATGCGGGTCGCGTCCAGCAAGCTGCCGCTGTAGCGCACCTCGCGGTCGTAGCGCACCAGACGCATGGTTTGCGGCTCAATCCAGGCTGTCCCCTTGAAGGAAGCCGTGAAGCCATTGATGGTGGCAAAACCGGACATGTCAACGTTGTAGACCTTCAGGATGGTTCCTGCAATGTCCAGATCTTGCAGGCTGACGACTTTGAAGTCGATATAAGTTCGGGCGTCAAACTGGCTGATGCGGTTCTGGAACGACGACCGCCACTGTTTACCCAGGGCAATGTCAGCAGGCACCAACAGCATGGCCGGGTCTTTGACGCCCGAATCGTCTTTGATCAGGCCTCCCATCTGGTCGTAAACGGTCACCCCGTCGTTGATCTCGACACGCTGGTTGTCGGCAAAGGTGACTTTTTGCGCTTCGCTGCGCACAATTTTGGTGATCAGGTCTGTGGTGATGAGCGTGTATTCATCTCCCAGTGAAAACCGGTTCTTGCCGCTGGCCAGGGTGGTCAGTCCGTCACGCGCCAATTGTGGAACCAGCAAGGGTATTTTGAGCTGATCGATGCGAAACTGCGCGATCTCGCTGATGAAACCGCTGGGGTAAAGCCGCAAAAAAACAAAAAAATCATCGGCAGACTGGGAGGATTTGATGCGGTCCCAGGCGGCTTTTTCGACCTGGTAACGCTCGATTCTGGCTGCTTCGGACACGCGCGTGGCCTTGGAGAATCCAGCCGCAAAGCTGAACTCTTCGTCAAGGTTGGAACTGTCGGTCGGAACTTGCCGCCCCTCGCTTTTCTGGCGCACTTGCAGCTTCACACGTTTGAACATGTCTTCCAGGCGGGCGGAGGGCGCTTTTAATTCCTGCAGCAAAAACTGCGTGTACAGCCCATTGCCTGATGCCGCATCACCATCTTCGGCCACGTTCCCGGCAGAAGTTGCAAATGCCATGAAAGTGCCCGGTGGCGCATCAATCGGAGCCAGCCCCTTGGTGGCCAGCTTGTCGTCAAAGGGATTGTCGCGGCAGGCGTCCAGCACGACGATATTCATGCGATTTCCGGCCTCCTTGAAGGCTTGCATCACGCTGTCAATGCCTACGGTCTGACCCGGTACGTCGTCTGATTGCCTGACCCGCGCATTGACGGGCACCAGGTAATTGAGCCAGTCCAGCTGAACACCATGACCCGCGTAGTAAAGCATGCCTACACCCTGCTTGCCTTTGAGCGCATCGCGCACCCTGGTCACCGCTTGCGTCATCTCTTGCCGTTGGGCGTTTTCAAGCTCAACCACCGTAAAACCGAGCCGCCTCAGCGCTTGCCCCATGGCGCGCGAATCATTGACGGGGTTAACGAGCGGCGAGCCCGGATAGGAAGAATTGCCAATCACCAGCGCGATACGAATATCCAGCGGTGCCTGCGCCTGCGCGGTGAAGCACAGACATGCGACGGTGATGGCGGCCAGCATGCTGATTTTCAAGAGTCGCAAGGTGGCTGTCTTCAATGGTTTGAATGGCATTGGCGCAATTTAAACCAAGTGTAAGCTGACGTATCAGGGCGGCGGAGCAAAAAAAAAGACCACCTCGCGGCGGTCTTGTAAAAGCCTTCCTGTGACGGAAGGCTGTCGTTGGGAGATCGACTGGAAGTTGCCCGGTTGGGCTTCCCAAGTGTTTTGCCGACAGGTTGTGACAGCAACAAAGCGATCATGCCGTTGAGCTGATTCTTTGAACATCCTCCAATTAGAGGAGAAAGCATTTTTTATATGTGAATTGTGTGGTTTAAACCACAAGGCGCGGGTTACAGCCCTGTCGGAAGCTGAACCAAAAAAGTCGCGCCGCCACCGGGCCTGGCCTCGCATCGCACCGTGCCGCCATGCCGCTCGCTGATGGACTTGACCAGCGCCAGGCCTAGGCCCACACCGCCTTCGCGCTCGCTGGCTCCGGGCAGGCGGTAAAAAGGTTCAAAAATGCGTTCGCGTTGCGATGGAGGCACGCCCGGCCCGCGGTCATGCACGGCGATCACGGCGAAAGTCTGGCTATTGACCTGTTTTTGCGTCAACTCAAGGGTGACATCACCCTGGCCATAGCGCTTGGCGTTTTCCAGCAGATTGCGCATCAGGCGGCGCAGCAAGCGCGGTGAGCCGCGCATCAGCAGACTCTGGCCGGTGGCCGACATGCCCAGCTCGGCATTGGCCCGGGCGCATTCTTCAGCCGCCAGCCCGGTCAAATCCAGCGACTCGAAGGGTTCTGCATCAGCCTGCCTGGCGTCCAGCCGGCTGGCCAAAAGGATTTCATCAATCAATTGATCCAGCTCAGAGATGCTGCGGGAGATTTCAATCCGCTGGGGCGATGAGGTGTCAAGGTTCATCAGTTCAAGGCTCATGCGAATGCGTGCGAGTGGCGAACGTAATTCATGCGACGCATTGGCCAGCAGCGACTTGTGCGAATTCATCAGCGTTTCTATACGCTGGGCGGCTTCGTTAAAGCGTTGCGCCAAAAAGGCCACCTCGTCGTTACCGTCTGTGTTCAGGCGGGTTGACAAATCACCTGTGCCCCAGCGTTCAACACCGTTTTGCAGTGATTCGAGTCGCAGCGTGAGTCGCCGGATGATGGGGTACGAGCCCAGCGCCACGGCCAGGCCAACCAGACCCAGCATCCAGCCAAAACCAAAACCGAAAGGCATGCGGTTCAAAGCGCCAGCAGGCGGGCGCGGTGGCCGGGGCATTTGCAGATTCAGGGTTTGGCCGTCTTTGGTCACCAGCTCAAACTCCAGCCCATCGCCAAGCCTGCGGCCCGGCCGGGTTTGTGCGTTGCCTATGACCTCGCCAGACTTGTTGCGTACCACCAGTTCACGTATCGGCATTTGCGGCGGCTCTTTGGCATAGCGCCAGACACCTGCTACGGCAAAAGTCAGCACAGCCACAGTCACCACCACTGCCAGCCAGATGCGAACGTAAAGCCTGGAGGTAAAACGCGACCACATAAATGCTGAATCAATCCTGCTGCTTGGCAAACACATAGCCGACACCGCGCACCGTCAAAATGCGCTTGGGCTCTTTGGCATCCACTTCAATGGCGTTACGAATGCGCCCCATGTGCACATCAATGGATCGGTCAAAGGCCTCCAGCTCGCGGCCCCGCACGGCCTCCATGATCTGGTCGCGGGTCAATACCCGGCCAGCGCGTTCACTGAGCGCGACCAGCAAGTCAAACTGGTACGACGTCAGATCGCAGGGCTTGCCGCCCACCGTCACCGTGCGCGCATCGCGGTCGATTTCCAGCGAGCCAAAGCGCATGGCTTTGAGCGCGCCGATGCTGGCTGCCGATTCGCTGCCGCGCCTTAAAACCGCGCGAATTCGCGCCAGTAACTCACGCGGCTCAAACGGCTTGGGCAAATAATCGTCAGCGCCAATCTCCAGCCCCACAATGCGGTCCATCGGGTCGCCCTTGGCAGTCAGCATCAACACCGCAGTGGCCGGGTTGGCCGCCTTGATGCGGCGGCACACTTCCAGGCCGTCCATGTCGGGCAGCATCAGGTCCAGAATCACCAGATCAGGCGGTGTGTCCTGCAGCGCGTCCAGGCCACTGGCAGCATCCCCTGCATGGGCAAACCCATAGCCGGACTGACGCAAATACTCGCCCACCATGGTTGCCAAGCGGGTGTCGTCTTCAATCATTAACAGTTGTTGTGCCATCACTGCATCCTCAAGGTTCAGCGGCAAGCGGGTTTGTCGCTTCGGTAAAGATGGGGTAAATCGTTACTTCGCTGGCTGTGGTGCTTGCATCCGCGACGCCAGATAAACCAGCACCAACACCGGCAAGCCCAGCAAAGCCGTGGCGGTAAAAAAGTGGCCGTATCCAAACGCATCGACATACTTGCCCGAATAGCCGGCCAAAAATTTGGGCAGCAGCAGCATCATGGAGCTGAACAGTGCGTACTGCGTGGCTGAATAGTTGATGTTGGTCAGGCTCGACAAATAGGCAATAAACGCTGCCGATGCAATGCCGCTGGACAGGTTGTCGGCAGATACCACAAATGTCAAACCCATCACGTCATGCCCGCGGGTGCTGAGCCAGGCAAACAGCAGGTTGCTGGCAGCAGACAGTATTGCGCCCAGCATCAGCACCTTCATCACGCCATAGCGCATGGCCAGCACACCACCCACAAAGGCACCCACCAGCGTCATGATGACGCCGTAGATTTTGGTCACCGCCGCCACCTCGTCCTTGGTGTAGCCCATGTCCACATAAAACGGGTTCGCCATGATGCCCATCACGACATCGCTGATGCGGTAAACGGCAATCAGCGCCAATATCAACAGCGCCTGTTTGCCGTAGCGGCGCAGAAAATCGGCAAACGGTTCAATCAATGCGCCCTGCAGCCACTCAGCCGCGTTGCGTGCGGGTTTGAAAGCGCGCGCTACGGGCTCTGGCGACAGTAACACCGTGACCACGCCCAGCAGCATCGACGCCGCCATGACCCAATATGCCGTTTGCCACGCGCCTTGCTGGTAGCCAACAACGCCTGTGACTTCAGCCCGCGCCGCTATCCAGAGCGCGCCTGCACCGGCCCAGATCATCGCGATGCGGTAGCCGGTCTGGTAAGCCGCGGCCAGCGCGGCCTGGCGGTCAGTGTCGGCGGATTCAATGCGGTAGGCATCCAGCGCAATGTCTTGCGTGGCCGAACCAAAGGCAATGGCCAGGGCGCACCAGACCACTGGTGTCAATGCCAGGCGCGGATCGGTCAGGCCAATGCCCATCAAGGCGCTGATGATGACAAGCTGCGACAGCAGTAACCAGCTGCGCCGTCTGCCCAGCAAGCGCGTGAGCACAGGTATCGGCATCCGGTCAACCAGCGGAGCCCACACCCACTTGAAAGCGTAAGCCAGGCCCACCCAGCTCAGGTAGCCAATCGTGGTGCGGTTGATACCCGCTTCGCGCAGCCAAAAACTCAGGGTGCCAAACACCAGCAGCAACGGCAGGCCGGCAGAAAAACCCAGCAGCAGCATGCGCAGCGTGGGGGCTTCGGCATAGACAGCGAAGACTTCGCGCCAAGGCTTTTTTGTTTTGTCAGGCACGACGACAACGGGTTCTGCAAGCATTTTGGATGACGGGGTTTTATCCGACGCAGGTTAAATAATTTGTGACTATTATTAGTCTATGTGTTTTATTTGTGAGGCTAAATCATCCGCCTGGTCAAGCCGCCGGGCATTTTTATTGGCTGCGGGCTCCGCCGCCATCGCTGCGCCTGCCTTGGCGCAGGTGGACGTGGGGCCATCGTCGAGCGTGCGCAAGCTCGTGCCGGCTGAGGAGCTCGAAAGCGCTGCCAACCAGCAGTACGCCCAAATGATGGCCGAGGCGCGCAGCAAAGGGGTGCTGGCACCTGCTGGCAATCCGCAATTTCAGCGCTTGCAGCGCATCGCCACCAAGCTGGTGCCGCAAACCGCACAGTGGAACGACCGCTCCAGGGGTTGGAAGTGGGAGGTCAATCTGATCAGCAGCAAACAGATCAATGCGTTTTGCATGCCGGGCGGAAAAATTGCTTTTTACACCGGCATCCTGGATCAATTGAGACTGACCGACGACGAAGCCGCCATGATCATGGGCCACGAAATGGCGCACGCCCTGCGCGAACATGCGCGCGCGCGAATTGCCAAAAGCCAGGGCACGGGCACGCTGCTGTCCATTGGCGCGCAACTGCTGGGCTTGGGCCAGTTGGGCGACGTGGCCGCCAGTCTGGGCACGCAGTTGCTGACGTTGCGCTTTAGCCGTGAAGACGAAAGCGATGCTGACCTGGTGGGGCTGGAGCTGGCGGCACGCGGCGGCTACAACCCGCAAGCCAGTGTGAGCCTGTGGGAAAAGATGGGCCAGGCTGGCGGTGGCGCAGGTGGCCCCAGCTTTTTATCGACGCACCCGTCGGGCCCGCAGCGCATCCAGGTACTGCAGTCGAACGTGCCCAAGGTACGTGGGCTGTACGAGCGCGCCCGGGGCTGATTGTCGGGTTTGGGGCTTCAAAACCCTAAAAACACCTCAAAAATGCTGTTTTTAGGCATCAAATAGGCCTCTAGACCAATGAAATCGGGCGCAATCAGCTACTAAAAACGTAGCGCTCGAAACTGTCGCCAAAACCAGTTAACCTTGGCGGGAAATTGATCCCGATAACTCCAAGGAGCCTGCATGACCCCGACCCAGCTGATTTCTATCGCGATACTGGCCGTTCTCATCTTTTGGGCAGTTGGTGCCTATAACCGGCTGGTGCGGTTGAAAAACACCATCGCCAACGCTTTTGGCCAGATCGATGTGCAGCTCAAACGCCGCTATGACCTGATTCCCAACCTGGTCGAAGCCGCCAAAAAGTACCTGAGCCACGAGCGCGAAACGCTCGAAGCCGTTATCGCCGCCCGAAACCAGGCCAAATCAGCCAGTGACGCAGCCCGTAGTCGCCCTGCAAACGCCCTGGCCATCACCACATTGGCAGTGGCTGAGCAAGCGCTGGGCAGCAGCCTGGGGCAATTATTTGCACTGAACGAGGCCTACCCTGAGCTCAAAGCCGACGAAACCATTCGCGAGTTAAGCGAAGAGCTGACCAGCACAGAAAACAAAGTGGCCTTTGCCCGCCAGGCCTTCAACGATGCCGTGCTGGACTTCAACAATGCGCAGAGCCAGTTCCCGGCGGTGCTGGTGGCCAGGCTGTTCAGCTTTGCGCCCTCGGCGATGTTGCAGGCCACCGAAAGTGCCGAGGAGAGAAAGACGGTCCGGATTGCGATGTAGGCTGAGCCATGCGCTTTTTTGAACAGCAGGAAAAAGCCCGGGCGCAAACAACTCGTCTGCTGCTGCTTTTTGCCTTGACGCTGCTGGTTTTGGTTGTGGCCATCAACGCCGCCCTGGCGATCACCTGGCGCCTGGTGGCCTGGCAAGACGCGGCTTACCCAGCCTATTTTTTCCACATCAACACGGGCATGACGCTGCTGTTTGTCCTGGGCGGCTGGTGGATTGAAAGTAGCAACCTCGCGGGCGGCGGCGAACACCTGGCGCGTCGCGTGGGTGCTCGGCCAGCCAAAGAGCTGGGGCCTCTGTCCCGACTGGGTTCTCAAGACGCCGAGCAAAGGTTTTGCAACATTGTCAGCGAACTGGCGATTGCCGCCAGTATCAAAGCGCCTGCGGCGATGGTGCTGGACCGGGTGGACGGTATCAATGCCTTTGCCTGCGGCTGGGACGAAGACGATGCGGTGGTTGCGGTCACGCAGGGTGCGCTGGACCTGCTCACGCGCGACGAGCTGCAAGGCCTGGTGGCGCATGAGTTCAGCCACATCCGCGAAGGTGACATGCAGCTCAACATGCGTTTGGCGGGCATGGTGTCGGGGCTGGAGATGATTTTCAACCTGGGCAACACGATGTGTGAGCCGGATGACAACGGCAGCCGGTCGTTTTTGGCGCTGCCCGGCTTTGCAATCAAGGGTGTGGGCTCACTCGGCTGGCTGGCGGGCCGCGTGCTGAAAGCGGCGGTGTCGCGCCAACGTGAGTATCTGGCTGATGCACGCGCCGTGCAATTTACCCGCAGCAAAGACGGCCTGGGTGGGGTGCTGCGTAAAGCGCTGGGGCAGGGCGATGTGGGCAGAGCCATTCACCCGTCAGTGCAGCACATGCTGCTGTTGGGCACAGTGCCCAATGAACGCTGGCTGGCCACGCACCCGCCAATCGCTGAGCGCATCCGCCGGATTTATGGGCGATCCATGGGTGCCTTGGACAGTGATGAGGCTGCACCAACCCGGCCCGATGTGATTTTTTAAGCGCCGTTCATACCCATTTTTTGCATAAGCTAATGGCAAAAGATTCGATAGCTTCATCACCAGCCTGAACCCGAAGTACTGGATACTCCCAATGCTTTGTGCGCCGCGCCGCGCTAAATTAAAACCTGCTTTAACCCCCACGGAATCACCATGAAAATTAAACCTTCAACCCTGCTGGCTGCGTCATTGCTGGCTTCCTCGCTGATGGGTTTTGCAAGCCCTGCGTTTGCACAGACTGACGCAGGAAAGGAAGCGCTGTACGTGAAAAGCCTGGCCGCCACTTGTGCCAATTGCCACGGCACCAATGGCAAAGTAGTTGAAGGCTCCCAGGTGGTGTCAATTGCCGGACTGGACCGGGCTTACATGGTGGCGCAGATGAAAGCCTTTAAAGCCGGTACACGCCCCGCCACCATCATGCACCAGCTCAGCAAGGGCTACAGCGACGCGCAAATCGAAACGCTGGCCACTTACTTTGCAGCACAAAAAAAATAAGACAAAAATAACAAGGACACCACCATGACAAAAACAACGCCATCCAATCGCCGCGCTTTCCTTCAATCATCCGCCGCCCTGAGTCTGCTGGGCTTGGCTGGCCTGTCAGGCTGCGCCAGCATGACAGGTGTGCCGTCCAAAGCCAAAGTGGTGGTCATAGGCGGCGGCTACGGCGGCGCGACCGCTGCCAAGTACGTGCGCTTGCTGTCTGACTACAAAATTGACGTGGTGCTGATCGAGCCGCAAGACGCTTTTATCTCCTGCCCAATGTCCAATCTGGTGGTCAGCGGTGTCAAGCAACTGGACTACCTGACAACGTCATATGTGGGTTTGAGCAAAAACCACGGCATCACGGTCGTCAAAGACTTTGCCGACAGCATCGACACTGCCAAAAAAACCGTCACCCTGCGCGGCGGCAGCGTGATTGCCTATGACAAGCTGGTGGTGTCACCCGGCGTTGACCTGATGTTTGGCAGCGTGGACGGCTTGCAGGCAGCCAATGCCAGCGGGCAGATTCTGCAAGCCTGGAAAGCCGGTGCCGAGACCGTCGCCTTGCGCAAGCAGCTTGAAGCCATGCCCGACGGTGGCGTGTTTGCCATCACCATTCCTGAAGCGCCGTACCGCTGCCCGCCCGGCCCGTACGAGCGTGCGTCAGTGGTGGCGGGGTACTTTAAAGCCGCCAAACCCAAGTCCAAGGTCTTGATACTGGACGCCAACCCAGACGTCACATCCAAAGGCGCCCTGTTCAAAAAAGTCTGGGCCGAGCAATACAAAGGCATCGTTGAATACCGTGGCCAGCACAGGGCGGTGGCGGTAGATGTAAAAACAAATACCGTGAAGTTTGACGTACAGGACGACGTCAAAGCCGCGGTGCTCAACGTCATTCCGTCCATGCGGGCTGGTGCGATTGCGGTCAAGGCCGGGCTGAACAACCAGGCCAACAACCGCTGGTGCGGCGTGAACTACCTGACGTTTGAGTCAACCGCCGCAAAAGACGTGCATGTGCTGGGGGATTCGATTCAGATCGCGCCCGCCATGCCCAAAAGCGGCCACATGGCCAACAGCCACGGCAAAGTGGCTGCCAGCGCTATCGTGGCCCAACTGTCTGGCTGGGACGTGAATCCTGCGCCCATGCTGACCAACACCTGCTACAGCTTTGTGGATGCGAAAAACGTCGTCCATGTGGCCAGCGTGCATGAGTATGTGGCGGCTGAGAAAACCTTCAAAACCGTGGCTGGCTCAGGCGGCCTGAGCGCCGCGCCGACCGAGCTGGAAGGCGTGTACGCGCTGAACTGGGCGAGCAATATCTGGGCCGACTCCTTGACATGACAGCGTTATGACGCTATAATATTTATAGCTGCTTGCACCCGTATTGATTGGGTTAAAGCCTTATTTCATCACTAAAAAGGGTCAAAAAAGCAGTTTTTTGACCCTTTTTTACGCCCTTTTACCCCAACGCATGCAAAACAAGCCAGTTTCCAAGCCCTCTTCTGTTTCTTCGACTCAAATCCCGCTCTGGCGGCAATTGCAGGGCGCGGCCAGCTTGCTGCTGGCAGTGCGGGACGGCCAGTCGATGACGGCTGCGCTGCTGGACGTTGACGCAACGCTGCGCCCCGGCGTGCAAGCCTTGGGCTTTCATGCGCTGCGCTGGCTGGGCCGGGCAGAAGCCTTGCGCCAGCAACTGGCCAAGCGCCCACCGCCGCCGGAAGCCGATGCCCTTTTATGCGTCGCGTTGGCTCTGGCGTGGAATGAGAAAGAAGCGCCGTACTCAAGTTTTGTTTTGGTCGACCAAGCGGTTGAAGCCGCCAAACGCAGCGAGGCCACCACCCACCAGGCCAGCTTCATCAACGGTTGCCTGCGGCGATTCTTGCGCGAGCGTGACGAGCTGGTTGCCAAAACCGACGCCAACCCGCAAGCGGTGTGGAACCACCCGCAGTGGTGGGTGGATCGGGTTCGCAAAGACCACCCCGACCAGTGGCAAACGATTTTGCGTGCCAACAACACCAAAGCGCCGCTGGTACTGCGAATTAACACTCAAAAAACGACTGTGGATCAATATATCCAGGCGCTGGCAGCTCTGAATATTGAAGCAAGTGCAGTGGGTGCGCAAGGGGTGATTTTGACCAACGCGGTGGCTGTTCCGTCTTTGCCGGGCTACGCTGAAGGCCACTTCTCAGTGCAGGACGCGGCGGCGCAATTGGCTGCGCCGTTGCTGCTGAATGCGTTGCCAAAAGATCGCCAACTCCATATTCTTGACGCCTGCGCCGCTCCCGGCGGCAAAACCGCGCACTTACTGGAGCTGGGTGACAACCGGGTCACAGCGCTGGACATTGATGCCCGCCGCTGCGAAAGAGTGGCCCAAAACCTGCAGCGCCTGGGCTTGCAGGCTCACATTGTGGCGGGAGACGCCGCCCAGCCCAAGACCTGGTGGGACGGCCAGCTTTTCGATGGCATCTTGCTCGACGCACCGTGCACCGCGTCTGGCATCGTGCGGCGTCACCCGGACGTGCGCTGGCTTCGCCGGCCGACGGACATTGCACAGCTTGCCAGCATCCAGGCGCAACTGCTCAAAACGCTCTGGCCATTGCTCAAACCAGGTGGCGCGATGGTCTATTGCACCTGTTCGGTTTTCAGGGCGGAAGGTGACACTCAGATACAAACGTTTCTTGCACACCACACCGACGCCCGATTAATGCCCTCGCCGGGGCATTTACTGCCCCAAATCGGCGTGCACGGTGCTGTCATACATGACAATTTGATGCGTGAGCACGACGGTTTTTATTACGCCCTTCTTCAAAAGCACAGCGCTTGATGCTGTCGTGCGGTGTTTCTGCGCGGTTTTGGCGTGCACTTTTTTGTTGTTTTTCAGTCAGGCCACCCGTGCAGCCGAGCTGACCCAGTTCAGCGTGGAGCGAGCGGAAGATGGTGTTTATATCTCCGCCATCGTCCGGTTTGACTTGCCCGCTGCTGTAGAAGACGCCTTGTTAAAGGGCATTCCCATGTTTTTCGTGGCAGAAGCGGATGTTTACCTCAACCGCTGGTACTGGGCCGACAAGCGCGTGGCCAGTGCCACCCGTACCATCCGACTCGCGTACCAGCCTTTAACGCGGCGCTGGCGCGTCAACATTGTCAGCGGGCTGATCAACAACTCTGCCGGTTTGCGCGCCACCCTGAATCAAAACTATGACACGCTGCCAGAAGCCTTGTCGGCGGTGCAGCGCTTGTCACGCTGGCGAATAGCCGATAACACCGAGGTCGAGGTTGATGTGGCGCACAAGCTGGAATTCAGTTTCTTTCTTGACTTGTCGCAGTTGCCCAGGCCTTTTCAAATTGGCGTGGCTGGCCAAAAGGACTGGACGATCACTGTCCAGCAAAACGAGCGTTTGCAACTTGGTGCGGCCAAATCCAGGGCAGCTTTGCCACTTGTCAAAGAGGCTGACAAGTGAGCTTGAAGGGCCAGACTGAAGCCATCAAAAGCAGCCCGGCTTTTCGCTGGACAGTGGGTGTCGGTGCGGGTGCGGTGTTGGCGCTCAGTCTGGTGCTGCTGTTCTTGCTGACGCAAGCCACTGGCAATCGCGAGCTTTACGAGCGCAACTATGCGCGGCTTCTGGTGCTCAATATTGCAGTGGCCGCCTTGCTGCTGACGGTGATAGGCTGGATAGTGCTGCGCCTTTACTTGAGGTTGCGCCAGGGCCGCTTTGGCAGCCGTTTGCTGGTCAAGCTGGCGGCGATTTTTGCGCTGGTTGGGCTGATGCCGGGCTTGATGATTTATGTAGTCTCCTATCAGTTTGTGTCCCGCTCGATTGAAAGCTGGTTTGATGTCAAGGTTGAAGGGGCGCTGGACGCGGGCTTGAATTTGGGTCGCGCCACGCTGGACGCGATGGCCGCTGATCTGGCCAGCAAAACCCGCCAGGCAGCCACCCAGTTGTCTGAAACGCCCGATAGCAGCGCAGGTCTGGCTCTGGAGCGCTTGCGCGACCAGCTATCGGCCAGTGATGTGGTGCTGTGGACGGCTGGCGGGCAGGTGATTACCAGCGTCGGCGATTCACGTTTCAAAATCAACCCGGAGCGGCCCGCACCCGCGCTCTTTCGCAATGCCAGAGCCCAGCGTGTGGCCACACAGATTGAAGGCTTGGACGAGTTGTCAGGTGGCCAGACGGCGGCATCAACTGCGGCATCGACGGGGCGCATTCAGGCGGTGGCGCTGGTCAGCAGTGCCAATGTGGGGCTGACGGGCGAGTCGCGCTTTTTGCAGGTCACACAGGCGATTCCGGCCAGTGTGGTGGCTAACGCCATTGCGGTGCAAGAAGCCAATCGTGAGTACCAGGAGCGGGCGCTGGCGCGTGGTGGATTGCGCAAAATGTACATTGGCACACTCACGCTCAGTTTGTTTCTGGCGGTGTTTGGCGCAGTGCTGATGGCGGTGCTGCTGGGTAACCAGCTGGCCAAGCCGCTACTGGTGCTGGCCGATGGTGTGCGCCAGGTGGCGCTGGGCGACCTGACACCCAAGGCCGCGCTGCAAGGCAAGGACGAGCTGGGCGGTTTGACGCGCTCGTTTGCCGACATGACGCAGCAGCTCAGCGATGCGCGAACCGCGGTGCAACTGAGCATGAGCCAGGTCGATGCTGCACGGGCCAACTTGCAGACGATTCTGGACAACCTCACGGCGGGCGTGATTGTGCTGGACACTCAAGGACGCATTCAATCCAGCAACCCGGGCGCGACGCGTATTCTGCGCGCGCCGATGGCGGCGTTTCATGGCCAATCGCTGGGCGACGTGCCGGGCCTGGACTTGTTTGCCAAAGATGTGAATGCGCAGTTTGCTGATTTTTTAAAGGATGTGAATGCGCCGCACGGCCAGGAGCAGTGGCAACAGTCGTTTGAGCTGAACACAGCGATGCCGGGCTCACCCGACAATGCTATTACATTAATAGCGCGTGGCGCAAAAATGCCCGGCGCTGAAGAGTTTTTGCTTGTGTTTGACGACGTGTCTGAAATGGTCTCAGCCCAGCGAGCGCAGGCTTGGGGCGAGGTGGCTCGCAGGTTAGCCCACGAAATCAAAAATCCACTAACGCCCATTCAGCTATCAGCCGAGCGGCTCGAAATGAAGTTGAGCGGCAAGCTGGCCGATACGGAGCAGGCGCTCTTGAGAAAATCGGTCAAAACCATCGTCGACCAGGTCGATGCCATGAAGCGACTGGTCAATGAGTTTCGTGACTACGCGCGGCTACCCGCCGCTGAATTGAAGCCCGTTGACCTGAACGCGCTGATCGGCGACGTGATTCAGCTCTACGGTGTCGACAACGCGGTGGTGCCCGTGCAGGCAGAGCTTGATGTCAATGCGCCCTTGATCAAGGGCGATGCACAGCAGTTGCGCCAGGTGATTCATAACCTGGTGCAAAACGCGCAGGATGCGCAAGAAGGCGTGCCCGGCGCACAGGTGATGATCAAAACGGACTATTCAAAATCGTCATCGCGGGTGCGTTTGTCTGTGCGTGACAGTGGCAGCGGCTTTCCTGAGCACATTCTCAAGCGCGCTTTTGAGCCTTACGTCACCACCAAAGTTAAAGGCACGGGTTTGGGATTGGCGGTCGTCAAAAAAATCGCTGATGAGCATGGCGCCCGCGTTGATATTTCCAACCGTGTTACAGAAGGTGTCATTTCTGGCGCCCAAGTGTCGTTATCATTTGCGGTTGCGACCTGACAACACATTTAACAAACGGCACACAACGATTCAATATGGCAAACATTCTGGTGGTCGACGACGAGCTGGGCATACGCGACCTGCTTTCAGAAATTCTCAACGACGAGGGCCATCAGGTCGAGCTGGCTGAAAACGCAGCCCAGGCACGCGCTGCTCGCAACCGTAGCAAGCCTGACTTGGTATTGCTCGACATCTGGATGCCCGACACTGATGGCGTGACGCTGCTCAAAGAATGGTCGTCCAGCGGCCTCTTGAGCATGCCTGTCATCATGATGAGCGGCCACGCCACCATTGACACCGCTGTTGAGGCTACCAAAATCGGTGCGATGGCTTTTCTTGAAAAGCCCATTACCCTGCAAAAGTTGCTCAAAGCGGTTGAGCAGGGGCTGGTCAAAGCGGCTGGTCGCAAGCCTGCGATTGCTGGCGCTGTTGTGAGCCCTGCTGACTTGACCGTTGAGGCCGCCATGACGGGCAGTAGTTTGCCTGCCGCAGTTGAAATTGGCCCCCAAGCCACGCAAAGTTTTCTGCTCGAAAAACCCCTGCGCAATGCGCGAGATGAGTTTGAAAAAGCTTATTTTGAATTTCATCTGGCCAAGGAAGGGGGCTCCATGACCCGTGTGGCAGAAAAAACGGGGCTTGAACGCACTCATCTGTACCGAAAACTCAAACAATTAGGCGTAGACCTCACGCGGGGTAAGCGCGGCGGCTAAGGCATTCTCAGCCTGTTATATAATCAAAGGCTTGGCCCGGTAGCTCAGTCGGTAGAGCAGAGGATTGAAAATCCTTGTGTCGGTGGTTCGATTCCGCCCCGGGCCACCATACATACACCGTAGTCGAAAGACTGCGGTGTTTTCTTTTGTGCTTGTACAAACTTTTGCTCTTTGCGTGCGTAAAAATAATCTACGCTCTCCGCACTTTAGCAACACGCTGCCCGACTTTGCGTAATGACACTCGCAAAGCATCTACGACTACTCACAGCACACTACACATCTAACCCTAACATTCTGTATCTGCGTGATGGCGAAGTTGTTTTGTATCGTCGCAGTAGCAGTCCGCTATATCAATGTCGCTTTAAGTTAGCAGGCGGCAGTTGGTACAGAGTAAGCACACGCAAAGCGAGTGTTGAAAGTGCCGTTGGTGTTGCGTGCGAGGAGCCTGTCAGAAATTTTGTGTTTGAGGCATACCATTCCCCCAAAGGAGTTACATGCCCCGCACTACAACCAAGTCCGCTGTCAGCGGCAAATCGGCACAGCCGCAAATTTCAGCCAAGCTACT
>JBILXX010000035.1:0-31401 GCA_044378095.1 Polaromonas sp. | reverse complement strand
CCGATTTGCCGCTGACAGCGGACTTGGTTGTAGTGCGGGGCATGTAACTCCTTTGGGGGAATGGTATGCCTCAAACACAAAATTTCTGACAGGCTCGGTGAAGCGATGGGCGCTTTACCGCTCAACAAGTTGGATGCTTTGCGAGCCCAATCAAGCCTGCAGGATTGGTCGGCCGTGTTGGCGACCGATGACTGGAGCTTGCTAGACCCACTGGCCGTTGAACACAGCCAAGCGCTTTACAAACGTCGCCACGCCACACACACGCAAGTGCTCACAACATTGCAGCATCAGTCGGTTTCTGATTGGCTGCATGGTTTGCGGCTGGCAAAAGATGGCAAGTTAACCCGCGCGGCCTTGGTTCTCATGGGCAAGCCAACTGCGGCAACCGCTTTGGGCGGCCCTACCCCTAGGCTGACCTGGGTTTTGACGGACCACACCGGGACCGTTCAAACCCACCAGCACTTTGACTTGCCGTTAGTCATGGCCATCGACCAGTTGGTCGCCAAGCTGCGCATCATTGAGGTGAGCTTGCTCCCGCCGCGGCAAACCGCGCCCCTGAATCTGCCCAACTACGACGACTGGGTCATTCGCGAGGCTTTGCACAACTGCATCGCCCACCAGGACTACGCACAAGGTGGGCGGCTACGGGTGACCGAGTCGCCGGATTCACTGACTTTTTTCAATTTAGGCTCTTTCCTGCCGGGCACGGTAGCGCGCGTGTTGGGCAGCAGACAACCCGAACAGCGCTATCGCAATGCTTGTTTGGCGAATGCCATGGTTGAGCTTGATTTAATCGAAACGCTCAATAGCGGTCTGCCGAAAATGTTCTTGCTACAAAAGCAGCGCTTTTTCCCATTGCCAGACTTTGAATTCGGGCAGTTGCCAGATTCGGTGAGCGTGTGTATTTATGGCAAAACCATTGATGACAAATATGTTCACGCCTTGATGTCAGCCACTGATTTAACGCTCGAGGACGCCATATTGCTAGATAAGGTTCAGAAAAACCACCCGCTTGAGCCGCAACAAGCCAAACGCTTGCGTGCGAAAGGTCTGTTGGGCGGACGTGCAAACAAGGTCTTTATTTCTGCACAGGTTGCAGTGGCTACTGGACAGGAGGTCAACTACCTCAACCATAAAGGGCTGGATGCAAAACATTACAAAGCTTTGGTACTTGATTTGTTGGCACTGAAAGCGCAATCGCGCGAAACAATCAATCAGCTGCTGCTTTCAAAGCTCCCAACTTCCATCAACGGCAAAAAAAACCAAAGCGTGTACATAAAAAATTTGCTGCAAGAAATGCAAAGAGATCAACAAATTGAGAACGTTGGCGGAGCGACAAGGGCTGCGAAATGGCAAATCAAAAAGTAATTAGCCATTGGATAAAAATCACCTACGAGAGTAGTTTTAGCCAATAAAAATAGCCAATAAAAATAAAAAACTCATATAAATCAATGACTTGCATTGTCTAAATTGATTTTGTATTCACCCTATTCCGCAAAACAAATGACCACCCTAACCCTCAAGTCCTACCAGCAAGCCGCCCTGGACGCGCTGCGGGCCTTTGCCCGCGCGGCTCAGTTAAAAGGCGCGGCTATGGCTTTTGGTGAGGCGGTGGGGCGGCCCTACACCACCGACCCTTTTGGCCAGGTGCCCTGCATTTGCCTGCGCATCCCAACCGGGGGCGGCAAAACGCTGATGGCGGCGCATGCGGTGAATGTGTTGGCGCAAGAGTGGCGCGCTACCGATGCACCGGTGGCGGTGTGGCTGGTGCCGAGTGACACGATTCGCAGCCAAACGCTCAAAGCGCTGCAAACTGCGGGCCACCCGTACCGCGAGGCGCTGGAAGTCAGCTACGGCAGCGGCGTGCGGGTGTGTGTGTTGGAGGATTTAGCCAACATTGCCCCGCCTGACTGGGGCCAGCGGGCCGTTGTGGTGGTGGCCACCATTCAGAGTTTTCGGATTGACGATACCGACAAACGCAATGTGTACAGCTTTTCTGAAAGTTTTGAGCGGCACTTCAAAGGCTGTGACGAGCAGCGTTTGCGGGTGCTGCACGGCTTGCCGGATGCACTGGTCACGCCTGAAGAAGCAGCGAATGACAAAACCGGCGTGCTGGCTGGTTTTATCAACCAGCCGCGCTGGAGTCTGGCCAACTGGCTGGCGCTGCATGAGCCGCTGGTGATTGTTGACGAGGCGCACAACACCAAAACCGACAAAAGCTTTACCGCCTTAAAGCGCCTGAACCCCAGCGCGATTCTGGAGCTGACGGCCACACCCATCCCGGCCAAAACCAATGTGCTGTACCACGTCAGCGCGCAAGAGCTGGCGGCAGAAAGCATGATCAAGCTGCCCATTGCACTGGCCGAGCACCCGCAGGGCTGGCAGCAAGCGGTGTTTGCCGCCTTGCAAAGCCAGCGCGCGCTGGAAGGCGAGGCGCTGAAAGACGAGGCGGCTGGCAATGGCTATGTGCGGCCGATTGTGCTTTTTCAGGCCCAAAACGAAAACGACGAGGTGCCGCCCGAGGCACTGCGCAAGCACCTGCAGGACGAGCTGCACATACCGCCTGAGCAGATCAAGGTGGCCACAGGTGATACACGCGAGCTTGAGGGGCTGGATTTGTCGTCACGCGACTGCCCGGTGCGCTTTGCGATTACCGTGCAGGCCCTGCGTGAGGGCTGGGACTGCCCGTTTGCCTACGTGCTGTGCTCGCTGCAAAAGCTGTCTAGCGCGACGGCTGTTGAGCAGCTGCTGGGCCGGGTGCTGCGCATGCCGTATGCCAGCCCGCGCGGGCGGGAGGCGCTGAACCGGGCTTATGCACACGTGTGTGAGGCCAAATTTTCAACCGCCGCGCATGAGCTGGCTGACCGGCTGATCAACAACATGGGTTTTGAGCCGCTGGATGTAGCGTCGATGGTGGTGCAACAGTCCAGTTTGCCGTTGTTTGATCAATTTAACCCATCAAATGAGGCTTTAGACCCATCAAATCGGGCGCAAGTAGCTACTAATTTTATAGTGCCTGCGCCACCAGATGAGTTGCGCCAAGCTGCTGGCGTAGAGGTCATGCAGATTGCGGGTGAGCAAAACCTGGTCGTCACCGGTCACATTAACCTTGAGATGGAGGCGCTGTTAGTCGCCCAAGTGCGCGGCGCTAAAAAGCAGGAACAAGTCCAAGCCAAGGTGGCGCAGCACAATGCGCTCGTGGCTGCCCAGGCCGCGCCCGCGTCACGCGGTGAGCGCTTTGCGCCCGTGCCCACGCTGGGCTACCGCAGCACACCGCAAGGCCAGTTGTGGCCGCTGGAGCGTGAGGCCGTGCTGGAGGCCGTGGAGCTGGATTTGCTCAGCCCGGAGGCGATTGCGCTGCCCGGTTTTCAGGTGGTGGAGCAGTCCAACACCTTTGAGATTTATTTAAAAGACGCCAAGGTGAATTTGCGCGCAGCGGACGCCAGCCAGATTGCGTTTGACTATGGCTCGACCACCATCACCGCCCAAGACCTGGTGCGCTGGCTGGACCAGTCGCTGTTTCAAAAGCTGCCCGACCTGACGCAAGGCCAGCGCAGCAGCTACTTTGCAGCGGTTGTCAGCCACCTGATGCATGAGCGCGGCGTGCCGCTGGTGACGCTGGCCAAAGCACGGTTCAAACTGGCGCAAGACATTGAAGCCCGCGTTGGCGACCTGAAAGACAAGGCTGCCAAAGCGCAGTTTCGCCAGCTTGTATTCGAAGGCGAATGGACGATTGAGCCCGACTGGACGCGTCCGCTGCTGTTTGAAGCGAATCGTTACCCAGTGCCCGCTGGCTCGCGCTACGCCGGGCGCTACCAGTTCAACAAACACTTTTACCCGGTGCTGGCTGACTTGAAAGACGGCGGCGAAGAGTTTTTATGCGCCTAACTGTTAGACAACCACACCAAGGTTAAACACTGGGTACGCAATTTAGTTACCGAACCGTGCGGTTTTGCGCTGGCTACGTCGCGCGGGCGGTTCTTTCCAGACTTTGTGGCGGAATTGAAGGACGGACGCATTGCGGTGGTGGAGTACAAAGGTGCGCACCTTTTGAGCGACCCGTATGAGATTGAAAAACGGCAAACTGGCGGGTTGTGGGCGGCCAAAAGCGGCGGGAAATGCGTTTTTGGGCAAATTGCCAAAGAGCGGGACGGCGTGGGGATGGCTGGGCAACTGGACCGGCTGCTGGGGTGAAGATGGCCGTTCGAGGCCGTGAAAGCACTGCAAAATAGACCCCAGATTAAGGAAACAAAATGCTCACTCGACTCAGAGTTAAAGGCTTCAAGAATTTGATGGATGTCGATGTCAGGTTTGATCAATTCACCTGCATAGCCGGACCGAACGGGGCGGGCAAATCCAACCTGTTTGATGCCATCACATTTTTGGGTGACTTAGCCTCGATGCCGATCATGAAAGCGGCCAGCCGCGCGCGCGGGACAAATGGGCGAATATCAGACTTTCACAGTTTGTTTTTCAAGAACGCAAAAGGCGAGTTTGAGTCGATGTTGTTCGTCGCAGAAATGATCGTCCCTAGCTCAGTAACAGACGACTTTGATCGTTTGGCTAAACCTACTGCGACTTTTCTTGAATACACACTTGAGTTAAGACTTAGTGAAACACATGCTGACCCATCACCAGCTGATCCCATTTATATTGAGCAGGAAGGCCTAAAAGCTATTAACTCAAGCGAGGCAACTAAACATCTTGGGTTTTCAAAATCGCCTGCCTGGATAAAAAAATACATATTTGGGCCAGGCAACAAACGCACGCCGTTTATCAGCACAGAAATCTCAGGCAACCCATCACAACCAGCGATCAAACTGTACAGCGACCAAACAGAGCGAGGCGGCCCTCCATTTTTAGTGCCCGCCAGAAAATCGCCACAAACCATTGTGTCTGGCGTCAATTCATCTACACACCCCACAGCATTAGCGGCACGAAGCGAATTACGCTCTTGGCGACTCCTGCAGCTGGAACCCTCGGCCCTCAGGCGATTTGACAACTTCGGCGATGACCCGCACATCACATCAACGGGAGAACACCTGCCGGGCGCTTTGATGCGGCTTAATAACTACGCAGAAGTCTCGGAGCGGTTGTCCAACCTGCTGCCGGACATCGTTGCTGTGAGTGTGGATGCTGACGAAAAGCGGCAAGTCAAAACTTTGCTTCTAACCATGAAAGACCGGCAAACCTACACCGCTAGCTCACTGTCGGACGGTACGTTGCGTTTTTTGGCCTTAGCCGTGCTGGCGCTTGACCCAAAGTTTGGTGGCTTGCTCTGCATGGAGGAGCCTGAGAACGGAATTCATCCCTCACGCATACCGCAAATGCTGCGATTGGTGCGAAGCCTTTCTGAGGACGTTGACGAAACAAGCACGGCTCAAGAGGCCCCCGTTGCGGCTTCACCCATCCGGCAAATCATCATAAATACCCATTCCCCGTTGGTAGTAGCAGAGCTGACTGATTCTGAACTCCTGTTTGCCGAGACGTTAAAAAAGAAGGCGAAAGCGTTTGTTAACTTCAAACCCTTGCCGGATACATGGCGTCAGGTCGCCATGGATGGCAAGACCGCAGAGCTTGTCACAAGAGGTCAGTTAATGTCCTATCTAAGCGGCCATGCACTTAGAGCTCGATCAGATGTTCATCAAGGACTGGTCGGACGCTTTGCGTACCCAGCGCCCGCAACGACAGCTGGCGAATCCACGCTAGACCTTTTTCAGCAGTCCAAATCATGAAAAGAGTGAGCGCAACGCTTGTGACTGATGGCAGTTCTGACAGGCTATTGAAGCCGTTGATAGAACTGCTTTTTGATGATCATACCGATCTGCCTTATCAAGTGAACTGCGCGGAGGGTCTTCCTCCGATAGCAGACGGCCTTAAGTCCAGAATCGAATCTGCTCTTGAATTGTTTCCTTGTGATTTTTTGTTTGTGCACCGCGACGACGAGGGCGTCGGCATCACGGTAAGGCAACAAGAAATTGAAAACAGCTGGCCTGCTGGAGCGCAAACGACTGTATTAATTTGCGTTATTCCGGTTCGCATGACTGAAGCTTGGCTCATCACGAACGAAAAGCCAATCAGATCAGCCGTTGGTAATCCGAATGGGACTGTAGTGATTGACTTGCCAGCGGCAAAGGACATCGAATCGTCCCCCAATCCTAAAGAAATACTTTTTACAGCGCTCAAAGCAGCCTCTGAACTGAATGCACGCCGTAAGGCCCGTTTCAATCCGCATCAATTCAGGCACCGCGTCAGCGAATTGATTGATGATTTGGCACCGTTGCGATTGCTGGCCTCCTTCAAACATCTTGAGGCTCAGATCAAAAAACATGTAGAACTTTTGGGATGAGTTCGGGCAACTTCCAGGATGTTCAATGGCTTGGGCAAGTAGCGTATTCGCCCACTTTTGAGGCCATGAAGGCCTACACAGCCTCCAGAACCCTCAAAACGGCCCAAAATACCCTTCAAATCGACCTCAAGCCCAATGAATACGTGCGCAACCAGCTATGGATATGTGAGCATCCAGCAGTCTACACCCAGGGGCTGGCGGGCAAGGCTGAGCATATTTTTAACCCCGGCAGCATACCCGTGGTGCAAACCGACCGGGGTGGGCAAGTCACTTTTCATGGGCCCGGGCAGGTGGTGGCTTACCCGTTGATTGACTTGAAAGCGGCGGGTTATTACGTCAAGGAATACGTGTACCGGGTTGAAGAGGCGGTGATTCGCACGCTGGCGCATTTTGGCGTGACGGGGCACCGGGTGCGCGGTGCGCCAGGGATTTATGTGCGGCTGGATGACCCGTTCAGCCATGCTAGATTGACGCAGCGGGAGCCTGCAAAATTGGGGTCAGAGCCACTTCGCTTCGCTTCGGGATCCGACCCCATTTTTGCAGGCCTAGGCAAAATAGCCGCGCTTGGCATCAAAGTCAGCCGCCACTGCACTTACCACGGCGTGGCGCTGAATGTCGCGATGGATCTGGAACCCTTCTCGCGTATCAACCCCTGCGGCTATGCGGGTTTGCAGACGGTTGACCTTCGTACAATCGGGGTCTCAGTGGGCTGGCAAGAGGCTGCTGATGTTTTCAGCCAAAAGCTTGTCAGCTACCTTGCACCCTAAAGACAAAACACCATGAGCACTATTGAAGTTGTCAGAGATGTCCAAAGCCAGGCGGACTACAACCCGCTGGCCAAGCAAAAGGCAGCGGCCAAGTTGTCTCGCATCCCTGTCAAGGTGGAACAAGCGCCGCTTTTAAAGAAACCCGACTGGATTCGCGTCAAAGCGGGTTCCCCCACCACCCGCTTTTACGAGATCAAGCAGATCCTGCGTGAGAACAAGCTCAACACGGTGTGTGAAGAAGCCAGTTGCCCCAACATTGGCGAATGCTTTGGCAAGGGCACGGCAACCTTCATGATCATGGGCGACAAGTGCACGCGCCGCTGCCCGTTTTGCGACGTGGGCCATGGCCGGCCAGACCCGCTGGATGTGGACGAGCCTTTGAACCTGGCCAAAACCATCGCGGCCCTCAAACTCAAATACGTGGTGATCACCAGCGTGGACCGAGATGACTTGCGCGACGGCGGCAGCGGGCATTTTGTGGAATGCATCAGCAAAATCCGCGAACTGTCGCCCGCTACGACGATTGAGATTCTGGTGCCTGACTTCAGGGGTCGTGACGACCGTGCGCTGGAGATTTTAAAAGCCGCGCCGCCTGATGTGATGAACCACAACCTGGAAACCACAGCCCGCCTGTACAAAGAAGCGCGACCCGGTAGCGATTACCAATTTAGCTTGAACCTGCTGAAAAAATTCAAAGCCCTGCACCCGAATGTGCCCACCAAAAGCGGCATCATGGTTGGCCTGGGCGAAACAGACGAAGAGATTTTGCAAGTCATGCGCGACATGCGCGAACACAACATCGACATGCTGACGATTGGCCAGTATTTAGCGCCCTCAATGTCGCATTTGCCAGTACGCCGCTACGTTCACCCAGACACCTTCAAGATGTTTGAGGCCGAGGCGTACAAAATGGGTTTTACCCATGCCGCCGTCGGTGCGATGGTGCGCAGCAGTTACCACGCCGATGTGCAAGCTAAATCCGCAGGCGTTGGTGACAAGTCTGCGGGCGTCGCTCAAAGAGCTTAAACATGGCAACGTTTTTGATGCGGCCAGAGTCGCTGGTCAAACAGGTGTCAGACGCCACGTTTGCGCGCGCCATGGAGGTGTACCTAAGTCAGAAAGTGCTGGGCTACTCTTTAAGCCCGGCCAGCAGCAGCGAGTGGAACATTGAAGGCCAGGTCGAGGGCAGTGGCCGTGAGGTTTATGACACCACCGTCACCCTGGAAGTCTCTGGAGACGGCAAGGTTCAATTTTTCGATGGCAGTTGCACCTGCCCGGTGAGCCACGACTGCAAGCACAGCGTGGCACTGGCGCTCAAGGCCGCCTACAAGTCAGCCAACAGCCTTGCAGCAAAAAAACAATTGCCGGATGACCCCAGCAAGCGCCTGAGCGTCCAGGAACTGGAAGAGCTCAAACAAGCGCAACTAAAAATGCAGCGGGAAGCTAAAGCCGCACGCGAAGCTGCGCAGTCTGATCAGCAAGTCAGCCAGTGGCTGGACTTGTTTGGCAATGCGTCGCATGACAACGCACAAGATGAAGCCGACGACCATTTGGTCTACACCCTTAGCCATGCGCAGATGGGCAGTAAGAAAGTCATGCAGCTCAGCGCCTGGCTAACGCGCAGGCTGAACAACGGCAACTGGGCCAAGCTCAAAACCATGCGCCGCATCAGCTCCCCGCTCCCGGTTGATATTGACCTTCTGAATTTGATCGAAGGCCTGGCCGCCCGCACTTACAGCTTCCACAGCCCCACCAGCCAGTGCGTGCTGGCAGGCCCCAGTGGTTTACTGGCCTTGCAGCTGGCGGCTAAAACCGGACGACTGTACGCAGAGGCCAAAGGCTACCTGCAGGGGGAGCCCTTGCGGATGGGCAACAACTTGCCATTGGCGTTTGAATGGCAACAGGTCAAAGTGGGTCAGAACGTATCAGCAACCGACGAGTTTGCCGACCCCAAGTGGGCGCTGGTGCCCATGTTGGCTAACCCTGCAGAGGGCATTGAATGGTTTGCCAACGCTCCGCCTTTGTATCTGCACACCAGTGCCGGGCTATGCGGCGCGATGGAATTGCCGGGCGTGTCAACAGAACATTTGTCGCTGCTAATGCAAGCCCCAACGATTGCGCAATCGACCTTTGCGCGGCACGAATCGCAGCTGCTCCAGCGCCTGTCAGGCGTGCCCTTGCCACCCATGATCAAAGCGCCTGAGGTGTGGCAGGGCGTCACGCCCAAATGGTTTTTGCACATTGAAAAAGTGGCAGTTAAAGACGTGCCGCGGCTGGGCTTGTTGCGGGCGACTTTGCGTTTTGACTACAACGAATTGCTGGTTTATGCAGCGCACAGCCAGAACCCGACGTTGCTCGAAATGTCCGCATCAGACAACAAACCTGCTGTGCGCGTGATGCTGCATCGCGACCTGCCTGTAGAGCAAGCTGCGCACGACTTTTTGCGCGGACTGGGTTTGGCCGGGGACACGCAAGGTCAGTTTTATCTGCCTTTTCAATCCAGCACGCAGCAGCAGCTTTGGCTGCGTTGGGTGGATGAGGGTTTTGTGACTTTTAAAGACGCGGGTTTCACGCTGGTAGCAGCACCCGACTTGCACGACTGGGTGATACGCGCCGACGAGCTGGACGTGCAACTGGCAGACAAACCTGGGCAGCCCGACGGCGGCTCTTCACCGTGGTTTGACCTGTCATTGGGCATGGCAATTGATGGTGTGCGGCACAACATCTTGCCGCTACTGCCAGACCTGCTGGCGCACCTGGCCGCCACCACCCACAACGATTCCACCACAGTGCTACTGCCAGAGCATGTGTACCTCGAACAACCCGACGGCAGTTATTTGCGCCTACCTACCGAGCCTCTCAAACCGTGGCTGCAAGCCCTGCTTGAGCTGGTTGGCGATAAAACCACCAAAGAGCTGGCGGGCGACAGCCTGCGTCTGTCGCGGCTGGAGGCCTTGCGTTTGGGCGCATCACTGGGCGCGGGCGCGCGCTGGCAAGGTGCTGACAGCCTGCGTGAGATGGTGAGCCAACTGGCCGGGCGCAGCAGCTTGCCTGAAGTGGCTTTGCCCGATGGCCTAGAAGCCACCTTGCGCCCCTACCAATTGCAGGGCTTGAGCTGGCTGCAGTTCTTGCGCACGCACGCGCTGGGCGGCGTGCTGGCCGACGACATGGGCTTGGGCAAAACACTGCAAACGCTGGCGCATGTGTTGACAGAGAAAAATGCCGGGCGTCTTAGCTTGCCCGCCCTCATCATTGCGCCGGTCAGCCTGATGGGGAACTGGCGCAAAGAGGCTGAGCGCTTCACGCCCACCCTGCGCACGCTGGTGCTGCATGGCGCGGACCGCCACACAGCCGCAGCCAACATGGCCGAGCATGACGTGGTGATAGCACCCTACTCATTGCTCCAGCGTGACCGCGAGCGCTGGCAAGCCCAAAGCTGGCACATCGTGGTGCTGGACGAAGCGCAAAACATCAAAAATGCCCACAGCCATGCCGCGCAAGTGGTGAGCGAGCTGAACACGCGCCACAAGCTGTGCCTGTCAGGCACGCCGATGGAAAACCACTTGGGTGAGTTGTGGAGTTTGTTTCACTTCTTGATGCCAGGATTTCTGGGCAGCCAGGCCAAGTTCAAGCAACTGTTTCGCACGCCGATTGAAAAGCTGGGCAGCAGCGAGCAGCTTGCACACCTCAGGCAGCGTGTCACGCCCTTCATGCTGCGGCGTAACAAAAGCGATGTGGCCCCCGACCTGCCCGACAAGCAGGAAATGGTTTCAAGTGTGGAACTCGTTGGCAAGCAAGCCGACCTGTACGAAACCATCCGCTTGACAACTGAAAAAGCCGTGCGCGATGCGTTGACCAACAAAGGGTTGGCCAAATCGCAAATTCAAATTTTGGATGCCTTGCTCAAATTACGGCAAGTATGCTGCGACCCGCGTCTGGTGCCTGTGCCTGCTGCACAAAAGGTCAAACAATCGGCCAAGCTGGAATTGTTGATGGAACTACTGCCCGAGCTGCTGGCTGAAGGCCGCAAGGTACTGCTGTTTTCGCAGTTTACGTCGATGCTGACACTGATTGAAAAAGAGCTGGCCAAGCGCAAACTGAGCTGGGTCAAACTGACCGGCCAATCTCAAAAGCGCGAAGCCATCATTGAACAATTCACAAGCGGCGCTGTGCCACTGTTCTTGATCAGCTTAAAAGCTGGCGGCGTGGGGCTGAACCTGACCCAGGCCGACACCGTCATTCATTACGACCCGTGGTGGAACCCGGCGGTTGAAACCCAGGCCACCGACCGCGCCCACCGCATCGGCCAAACCAAGCAGGTGATGGTCTACAAGCTGGTGGCGCAAGGCACGATTGAAGAACGCATTTTGGCGCTGCAAGAACGCAAAGCCGCGCTGGCCAACAGCCTGTATGGTGATAAAACGGGTGAGGCAGCACGCAAGCAGCCGATGTTTACCGAGAGTGACTTGGCGGCGCTGCTCAAGCCTTTGGGTTCGTGATTTTTCGAACGATTGCATTGTGGTCACATCATGCGTCAAGGACTTGCATGTTGTGCAAATGAAGTTCGAGCAAACTACTCCACCTCAACCCGCAGTTCCCGCTCAGCCACCCGCTGCTTCTCGTCCTGCACCTGCAGGATCAGGCGATGCTTGCCAACCGGGATTTGCGCCTTGTCAAATGAAAAGCCGGCGGGTGTGACTTTGACAAATTTGGTGATGCGACTGGTGATATCGAACTTCATCGCACCGTACATCACCTTGAAGGTGGCTGGGTCGATGGCAGCGTCGCTTTGGCCTTTGAACAGCACTGAAATAGCAAACGGCGCTTTGACCTTCAGGTCGCTGGCAGGGTCCGGCTTGAGGATGTCAATTTGCGGCACCACTGAGCGGGGCTGCAGCGCAGCAGGCTGGTTAAAGCCTGCCTCGCCCTGGTACGAAACGGCTTCTGCGGGGCTGATGAGCCAGTCGGCTTGGGCATAGGCAACCAATGGCGCAGACGCCATGGCCAGGACAGTGAGCAGCGTTTTCATTTGGTTTCCTCTACAGACACCATCGTGGCGCCAAAAGCGTCAGAGCACAAAGGGTTGTTTTTGCGGGTTGCGGGCGTCTGGCAGGCCTGGCCGGTGACCAGGCGCGAGGTGCTCATGAGGGCGCCCAGTTTGGCGCGACCTTCAGCGTCGTTCAGTGATGTGACAAACGGCCCTGCCTTGGTGGTCAGTGCTGTCACATCGCGTGGGCCGTCGGCCACCATGATGAGCAGGTTGTTGACGCCCGCCGGACCGCCCGCCCTGACGCGCCAGTTGGCGCGCGGCAACTGCATGGCCTGGCCAGCTTCAATCTTGTTGTTCTGGTCCAGATCGTTGGGGAACAGCATGTACACCGACTTGTTGTCTGACCCGGCCATGGCCACGTAAACATAGCCAGCCTTGTTCGATTGAATCGCCATGTCCAGCGTGTCCTGGCCAATTTTGAGCTGATTTTTTGGAAGCACCACACGCACGCTGCGCTTGGCATCGCGCTGCTCAAACATCTGGCGCAGCGCCTGCTCACCGGTGAGCTGGGCAACTACCAGCGGGGCTGGGGCTGCTATCGGCGCGGCCGCAACCACGGGCGCTGGTGCAGGTGCGGCCACGGGGGCAGTTGTCGGAGCCACAGCAACCACTTGAGGCGGCTTGGCGGGAGCCGGGGCCACAGCAACAACTTGCGGCGGCTTTGCGGGTGCGGGCTGCGCAGCCGGTGCTGCAACCGCTTGCACGGCAGGTGCTGGCGCTGGCAGCACGACTGGCGCGGCCACTGCTGTAACCACGGGCGGTTTGACAGGCGCAGGAATCGCGGCATTGGTGATTTGCGCCTGACTGAACCACGCGGGCACAAAACCAATATTGCCCGACAGCATCAGGTTGTGTGCCTTGTAGTTGGCATCGTTTTGCATGCGCTGGTTGATTTTGGTTTGTGCGCACTGGCGGATTTCATCCATGCTGATGGCGCCTGACTTGTCCAGGTCCACCGCATCGCGAATCATGCAGTCACGCACAAACTGGGTCGCCAGGCCACCCTTTTGTTCGTCGTCAAAACTGATTTCGTTGTCGCGCGATGCTGAAATATGAATCACATCCTGCGGTAGTGCTCCCTTGTCGTTCAGCTCGACCATCAGGTTGCGGGTTTTGACATTGACGGGGCGTCCACACTCTTCAGAAATTGACGAGAACTTGGGCCGCAGCAAGCCTTCGTCGTTGGTGTTGATGATGCCGCGCGTGCGAAGTGCGGGGGGAATATTCACCAACCCACCTGAATGGCAGGCGTCGTACATCACAAACAGTTTGTCGGTTTTACTGGTGATGGTTTGCAGCAGGCTGGTCATCTCGCGGTTGGTGATGTTGCCGGACTGACCGCCCTCATAAGCCAGCAGCGCCTCGACACAGCCGCCGCTGGCCGGGTCGTTGTAGCGGGTGCCGTGGCCTGAATAGTGAATGAACACGCGGTCACCGTCCTGCACCTTCTCGCCCAGGTCCTTGAGTGCTTTGCGGATGTTGGCACCTGTGGCCTGCTCATCTTGCAGGTAAGCAATGTTGCTGGTGGGCACTTGCATGGCGCTGGCCATTTGGGTGGCGGATGCGCGGTCAATACGTGCGCCTGGCAGCGGCGGTGTCCCCGGATCCAGATAACGGCTGACGCCAATGATCAGCGCATGGCGGTTGACGCGCGCTGGCAGACTACGCACGCCCAATGTAAGTACCGAGTTGCCACCCGCCTGGCGGCCACTGGCCAGACCTGCAGCGGCTGAGGCACCCGATGACAAGTTAACGCTGCTGGCCCGAACCCAGCCCTGCAAGGACTCGTGCGTGACCTGCACCCAACCGCCCTCAACGGCTATCAGATCCAGCGCTGCGCCGGCCGGCAGCGCCTTGAGAACAGCCGCTGTTGCCAGCTTGTCGGCACGCAGTTCGGTAGCGCGCAAAGCGGTAGTGCTTTGAGCCTGCGCACTGCAAGCCATCATGGCTGCGCAAAGTGCAAGGGTTGCGATATGGATTTGTTTTTTCATAAGTGCTCCAGAGTATCTATAAGCGGGTCGTTTGTGTTGCTGCATGGTTTGATGTGTCTGTTTTGTGCGCAGTAGGCGTGAGGTATGTCACGTTTGCAGTTCAGCCCATGCTGCCAGGCTGGCATGCGCCAACTGCGTGCGGTCAGCCGCTGCAGGCAGTGCTGTCAGCTCGCTGGCCCGCGCCAAAAATGCGCTCAGACTGGACTCCACCGCCGCTTTGGCCGCCAGTATTTCGGCATGTGGACCCACCAGGGAGACCTGGTGCGCATGTTCAGGCCAGCGCATTTTGCCGGGCCAGGCCACGCCAATATCGGGCAAGACCAAGCGCACCGATGGCGCATGCTGTTCCAGCGTGTCCAGCAGTCTGTCAAGCGAAGCGCCCATCCACGGCGCTTTGCCTTTGAGTGACCACATCGCCAGGGGTTGTTCAACCGGCATGTGCGGTGAGGCACGCCAATACTGCTGCCTGCAGCCGTCCCAGTAGCGCAGCAGGGCCAAAAACAGCAGCGCCAGACCCGCTGCCAGATGCAAGTCCAAAAATACCGGCGCGCCGTTCAAGCTGAGGTAGCCCAAGCCCATCAGCGCCGTTGGCAAAACAAACAGCGCTGGTGCCAGCGCGCCGATGCTTTTGCGTTGCGCAAAAATCGCGATGCCTACGCACAGCGCAATGGCCAAAGCGGCTTGCAGCCAGCGCGGCAGCTCATGGATCACACGCTGGTTTATGGCGTTGTCAATCGCGGTGGCCAGTGATTCAACCCCCGGCTGCAAGGGCGACAGCGGCGTAGGGTGAATGTCGTGCAGGCTTGGAGCCGTTGCGCCTATGACCACGACCTTGCCCGCAAAGCTGGGCACAGCTGACAGCGGCTTGCCGCCATCAGCCTGGGCAAAAACATCCGCAAAATTGATGCGCGGATAGGCATTGGGGGCTTTGCGCCACGCAATCAGTGAGTCGGTCTCGCCAGGATTGGCGGGCTTGCTCTGCAAGGCCGGGTTCAAACGGCTGGCCACCGATGCCGCCATGGACTGAAGCTGGCTGCCATCCGCCAGCGTTTCATGCAGGCGATAGCGGCGCAACACGCCGTCACTGTCTGGGTAGCCGTTGTTGTACCCTAACGGCCCAGCGGCCACGGCGGGCAGCACAGGTGCAATCAGGGCCACGGTCAGGGTTGAGGGGGTCGCGCTTCTGGGCCCTGCCCACAAGCCAGGGACTTCTTTGCGCGTGATCTGGCTCACCGCATCATTGGCGGGCGGCAGGCGCACCACTGAAAAATGGCTGTGCTTGCTGCGCGCCACGGCTGCATTGAAAGACGCATCGCCGCCTGGGCTCATGCGGTCAGCGTCCGAGAAAATAATGTCCCACACAATCGCTGCGGGTTGCTGCTTTTCAACATGGTCCAGCACTGTGGCCAGCGTGTCGCGCGGCCACGGCCAGCGGCCAAACTCTTGGCCCATGCGCGCCAGCGATGCCTCGTCAATGTCAACAATCACAATGCGCGGGTCAGGCGCTGCGGTGATGATGCGGGCACGTACCATGGCGTCATAACTGGAACGGGCCATGCCCCCCGTGTACTGCACCACCAGCACATCGAGCAGTACCCAGACTGAAAACAGAGCGACCAAAAACCACGTTACCCGCCGCGCAGGCAGCGCACCCAGTCGCAGCGACAGTCGATCAAGCCAGCCCGACACAGGTGCTTAGTTCAGGTTGACAATCCGCACGCGGCGGTTTTCTGCGGCTTGCGGGTCAGCCGCGTTGGCCAGCTCGGTCGCGCCCTTGCCGACGGCCTGAAGGCGGGAATCAACCACGCCTTTGCTGGCCAAATAGGTGCGCACCGCGTCGGCTCGCTGCTGGCTGAGTTTGAGGTTGTAGTCGTCACGGCCTTTGGCGTCGGTATGGCCTTCTACTGCAAATTTGGCGTCTTGCAGTTCTCTGGATTGCAGCGCTTGTGCCAGGTTGCTCAGCGCCTGCTGGCTTTCGGGTTTGATTTTGGCGGAGTTGAAATCAAACTGGATCAGCAGCGACAGCGACGGTTTTGCTTCAGGCGCACTTGATTCAATCGTGAGGTTACGCATGCTGCGGGTGCGGGGTGGCTGGGTTTTGAGTTGCTCGACCATGTCTGCTGTGCTGGGCGTGGTCTGGGCTTGCAGCGGTGTTTGCAGAAGAACAGCCATGAAAATACCGAGCAACGCCTGGCGAAAGAAGGAGCACGAAAGGAGAAGCATAAAACCTTTTTGTTATGAGGTGCTGGGGCTTTGGGCTAGCTGCGATCTGCCCGTAAAGCAATCATCTCGTGGCGATTGCTGCGAATGATCCGATTTCCCCGGCGGCCAATATCTTCAAACTTGATAGGCGCTCCATAACGGGGATCTACCCAAAAAGTTTGCACAGCAGAACTACCCGCTGAAGAGTACACAGTGGTGCGCACCACATAAGTCTGAAACGTACCAGCGGGAACAGTCACCGTTTCAAGCCCGATGATTTTGGTGTCCGTCTGGAGTTGGTAAATGTTGCCGTCCCTGAACGTGTTGCTGGAGCGTCCGCTCCATTTTTTACCCACCTGCATCTCGACAGGCAGACCCCCCAAAGGAGGATCAAATGTGCCCTGCCCGTTCTTTAAAATGCCTCCCAGCACGTTGCGCAAGCCATTACCGTTATTGATTTTGACGAGATCACCTTCAATTGCGGTCACGCGATTCGTGTATTTTTCGCCGGGCACGTTGGTCAATGCGTCACTCATCTGAAACTCGTACACATCGCCCACCTTGAAACGCGGGCCGCGATACCCCAAGCTGGCATCTTGCCCCTTGCCCAAACTGGCCACTACATTGGTCACGGCCAGCTGGTCAAGCTGGTACTGCGCCGATTCAGCAAACTCGCCCGAGCTGGGAAAGCGCAACAAAAATCCGTAAAAGTCATCTGCCTTGTTGCTGTTCTTGATGGCCTCCCACGCGGTCTTGGCTTCAATGTATGCCAGGTCCCTGGAGGCTTTGGCGTCGACCGGTTTTCCTGCTGCAGCCGCTTGTGAGGCTTGCTGCGCTCTGGTGATTTCTGCCAGTCGCTGCTGTTCTCTGGCCTGGACCTCTGTGGCCAGGCGGGCTTTTTCTTTTGTCAGCTCAAAGGCCAGCAACAGCTCGCGCTCTTTGGCCTGGGCTTCTTGCCGCAGCTTCTGCTGCTCTCTTAACCTGGCCTCGGCGGCCAGCTTTTCCTGTTCCTGGGCTTTGGCGGCGGTGCTCAGGCGTTCGGCTTCTTTGGCTCTTTGCTCGGCAGCAAGGCGTTGCTGCTCGAGTACTCTGGCTTCGGCCTGCTGGCGTTCGCGCTCTTTGGCCAGCGCAGCTTGCTGGATGCGCTCCAGCGCGGCAGCTTCTTGCGCCAGGCGGCGTTGCTCGATGGCGCGCACTTCGGCGGCCATGCGCTCGAGCTCTTCGGGCTTGATGGTGTATTTGACGCCGTCGTTGAAGAAGAAATCGTCCTCCAGCGAGGTCGATTCCCACGGGATTTGCCGGCCGTTGCTTTGCTTGCGCACGTTCAGCCGCACGCGCTTGAACACGTCTTCAATCTTGGCGGTGGGGCGTTTGAGTTCTTGCAGCAGGAACTTGGTGTACAGGCCGTTGCCGCTTTTAACGTCGCCGTCTTCAGCCACATTGCCGGGCGCGGTCGCGTAGGCCAGGAAGGTGCTGGGCGGTGCGTCCAGTTGTGCCAGGCCTTTGGCGGAGCTGGTGTTGCCGCCAAACGGGTTGTCGCGGCAGGCGTCCAGCACGACGATGTTCATGCGGTTGCCTGCGGCTTTGAAGATGTCGACGACGCTGCTCAGGTCAATGGTTTGGTTCGGTACATCGGCTGCGCTTTTAAGGTTTGCATCCACCGGCACCATGTAGTTGCGCCAATCCAGTTGCAGGCCGTGGCCTGCGTAGTACAGCATGCCGACGCCTTGTTTGCCTTTGAGGGAGTTGCTGACCTGGGCAATGGCTGCGGCCATTTGCGCTTTGTTGCCGTCGCGCAGCTCCACTACGGTAAAGCCCAGTCTTTTCAGCACATCGGCCATGGCTTTGGCATCGTTGGCGGGGTTTGTCAGCGCCATGTTGCCTGCATAGGCAGAGTTGCCGATGATGAGGGCGACGCGTACATCTAGCGGGGCTTGGGCTGAGACTGAGACTGCTGCCAGCAGGGACGCCACGGCGGTCAGGCGCAGTGCGTGCCCTGCCCGGCTGGAGAACTGGAGTTTTTTGGCAGTTTTTTTAACGGCTTCTAAAGATGGGAACACGTTGCCTCCGCACAAATTGGATTTTTGATTCTCGCGTAGAAGGGGCGATGACGCAAGTGGTTACAGGCTTCAGGGCGCAAAAAGCGCTACAAATGCCACTTTTTAAGCGGATTTGGTCTTTTTTAGGCGTCAAATTGGTGTTTAGACCAATAAATACGGGCGCAAGCAGCTACTAAATTGATAGCTCTCAAACTACAACATAGCAGCCGGTTCGTCACTGGCCAGGACCCGCTCAGCCCAGGGTTTGAGCTTGCTGGTGTCTGAACGCAGGATTTGCTGCTTGACAGCCAGGATTTGTGACGGGTGCATGGAAAAGCTGCGCAAGCCCAGCCCCAGCAGCAGTTTGGTCATGCCAACGTAGCCTGCCATCTCGCCGCAAATGCTCACGCCTTTGCCTTGCAGGTTGCACTCGTTGATCGTGTCGGCAATCAGGCGCAAGACCGCCGGATGGCAGGGGTCGTACAGGTGCGCTACGGATTCATCGGCACGGTCAATCGCCAGTGTGTACTGGATCAAGTCGTTGGTGCCGATCGACAAAAAGTCAAAATACTTCAGAAAAAGCTTGAGCGTGAGTGCCGCCGCAGGGATTTCAATCATCGCGCCCAAGCGCACAGGACCATACGCGATGCCCTGGTTGTCCAGCTGGACTCTGGCGCGGTCAATCAGCAGCAGGGTTTGTTTGATCTCGCTTAAGTGCGCCAGCATCGGCACCAGCAAGTTGACCTGGCCGTGCGCTGCTGCCCGCAAAATGGCACGCAGCTGGGTTAAAAACATTGGCGGGTCTGCCAGAGACCAGCGGATGGCGCGCAGGCCGAGCGCCGGGTTCAGGTGCGTGTCTTGCGCCTTTTCCATCCTGTCGCTCATTCTGTCGAGCGGCTTGTCTGAGCCAATGTCCACCGTGCGGATGGTGACGGGCAAGCCTTTCATGCCGTCAATGGCCTGACGGTAGGCGGTGTACTGTTCTTCTTCGTTGGGCAGTTTGCCAGCACGGCCCATGAACAAAAACTCGCTGCGAAACAGCCCCACACCCACCGCCCCGGCCTTGACCGCGCCAACCGTATCGCCCGGCAACTCAATATTGGCCAGCAGCTCAATGCGTTGATCGTCCAGTGTGACGGCGGCCGTGTGTTTCAGGCGGCTCAGGCGCTCGCGCTCCAGCTCGCCCTGGCGCTGCTTGAAGCCGTATTCGGCCAGAATGATCGGCGACGGGTCCACAATCAAAATACCGGCGTCACCGTCGATGATGACCCAGTCGTCTTGCTCAATCAGCTTGCTGGCACTGCGCGCACCGACCACGGCCGGGATGTCCATGCTGCGCGCCACGATGGCGGTGTGCGATGTTCTGCCGCCCACGTCGGTTGCAAACCCGGCAAACAGGCTTTGCTTGAACTGCAACATATCGGCAGGCGAAATGTCATGCGCAATCAACACCAGCGGCACATCTATCGTGTCGTCCAGCAGCAATCCCTGCTGCGACTGCTTGCGGTTGGCACCGGCTTGTGCCACCGGCTGCATCGGTGAGGCCATGCCTTTCATGCTGCGCAAAATACGCTCAACGACTTGCTCCAGGTCGGCCTTGCGCTCGCGCAGGTACTCGTCTTCCATGTCGTCAAACTGGCGGGCAATGGTTTCGTACTGGGTGGTCAGCGCCCACTCGGCGTTATAGCGCCGCTCGGTGATCCACTTTTTAACCCCGCTGATCAGCAGTTCGTCTTGCAGCAGCATTAAATGCACGTCCAGCAACGCGGCAATTTCGTGCGGCGCATCTTTGGGCAGGTCGCGCTGCAGGCGGGTGATTTCTTCAACCACCGCATTGCGGGCGATACGGACGCGAGAAATCTCCAGATCGGTCTTGTCGGCATCGACAAAGTAATGCGCCACATCGGCCCGGCTGGACGCTACCAGCACGGCACGGCCAATCGCGATGCCGCGAGAAACTGCCAAGCCGTGCACGGAAAAAGTCAAATCACTCCCCTTCGCCGAACTTGTCGTTAATTAGCGCAAGTAACGCGTCCATCGCCACCTGCTCATCAGCACCATTGGTTTCAACAACCACGGTGCTGCCAATTCCCGCAGCCAGCATCATCACGCCCATGATGCTTTTGGCGTTGACGCGGCGCTCGCCCTTGCTCATCCATACCTCACAGGCAAAGCTGCCTGCCAGCTTGGTGAGCTTGGCCGATGCCCTGGCGTGCAGGCCGAGCTTATTGCTGATGGTCGTGGTCGTTTGGATCATGTTTTCTTCTGGCTTGATTTTGGGGTGCGGTGATGGCCACTTGCATCACGCCTTCTTTGCCACCGGCCAGTGCGCGGGTGATCAGTGCCTCCAGCGGCTCGTGTCGATACGACACGGTGCACAGCAGCATGGGCAGGTTGATACCCGCGATGAGTTTGGAATTGACACCATCGACCAGCTTTTGCGCCACATTGCACGGCGTGGCACCAAACACGTCAACCAGCACCAGCGCATGGGAGGTGCCCATTTGTCTGAACAAAATACGCGCTTGGGCCAGTGTTTCTTCGGGGGGCATGTTGGGCTGCACGTCAAGTGCCACCACAGACGCCGGGTTATCAGGAAAAACATGCAGCACACATTGGCGCATGGCGGATGCCAGCGGGGCGTGGGCGATGATGAAAATACCGTTCATGGTTGTGAATTATCAGCTTTGACAGATAAAAAATAGACATACGCCGCAACACAGCAGCATAAAAACACGCTGAAAGCCGCCTGAAAGCTGGCTAAAGGCGTCAAGCCCAGAGCGGCAAACGCATCGACCAGCAAGCCAATGCCCCACTGCACGGTGAAAACGCCGGCAAAAATAATCAGGTTAAAAGCTGACAGGCCGCGCCCCGCCAGCGCAGGCTTGAAGGCCATGCCGACTGCCGGTTGCGTCAGGCTGATAACGGTGGACGCCACACAAAACAGCGCCCAGCCCACCCAGCCCGTAGCCGCGCCGCCCGCAATATTGGCAGCCAGCGCCACCAGGCTAAAGGGCGTGCCCCACATCAAAAGCCTGTCGGTGTGCCAGCCGGCTTTGGCCAGATACGGATTGACCAGACCCCAGCTCCAGAAGGTCAACAGCATCACTGCATTGATATAAAACAGGCCGGTAGCCGCTTCAAGCGGGGTATAGCCAGCAACCTTGATCATCCATGGGCCGGCCCACAATGTCTGTACAGCCACCAGACCGCCGTAGTTGAAAAACGCCAGTGCCGACATTTTTTGAAAGTAACGGTTCTTCCAGACTTCGGCATAGCCTTTGGGGGTGTCATTGCCGGCTTGTGCATCAACGGTCCATTTCGGCACCGCAAAGGCAATCGCCACAATGGCCAAAAGCACCAGGCCTGCCAGCGCCCAGAAGATCGCACGCCAACCCACCAGCGGCAGCAGCCACTGCACTGGCAGTGTCGATGCCAGCATGCCAAGCGAGCCGCTCATCAGCATCCATGAATTGGCGCGCAGCAGGCTGGGCGCGTCCAGCCAGCGCCTAAAACCGCTCAGCGGCGCCATCAGGCAGGCGCTCACGCCCATGCCAATCAGCACCCGGCCCACCAGCAAGCCCGTAAAACTGCTGGCGATTGAAAAGACCAGGCAACCCACAACAGCCAGCGCCAAAAAACACACAATCACGCGCTTGGGGCCATACCTGTCGAGCCAGGTGCCCAGCGGTAGCTGGGTGGCTGCAAAACCTAAAAAGTAGCCGCCTGCCAGCAGCCCCAGGTCTCGCGACTGGAGTGAAAACTCCTGGCTGAGCACAGGCGACAACGTGGCAATGATGGCGCGAACCAGTGCAGACAGGCAGTAGGCCGCGGCAAAAGCCAGAAAGACAATGGCAGCGGTTTTTTTATCCAGCAAGCCAGCAGGAGCGGTGAGCTTATTCAAACTTCAAACCTGAAAAAAAAGTCTCGGCCACATCAGGCGCAATTTTGTCGGCATACAGCACCGCCTGAAACACCTGAGAGCCCTGTGCAAAATACGCGGCGTGGCTGGCGACTGCCCGGCCGTTGGTGCGCTGGCCGGTGGCTTGAACGAGAACCCCAGCGCTGGCCAGGCCCGGCGGCTTGAACGCAGCGCCCAGTGCGGGCGGCGCTTTGATATTGGCCAGCGTCGCGTTTTGCCACTGGGTCAAAGCGGCTTCGACTTTGGCGGCATCTTTCACGTCAGCCACCGCCACCGCAAACGTCACGCCCCCTGCATCACAGCTGAGCAAGTTCAAGTCAGTGGGTTGTCCCGCCATGGGCACAATTCTCATTACCTTGTCGGGTTTGCACGGCATCAGCAGTGCCAACCGGGCGCTTTCAAAGCGCACATCACGCCAGTTGAAGGTCGGGTTGCAGGCCGCCAGGCTGGCCAGGGCAAACACCGCACAGGTTAAAAATCGCATGGGTCAGATCATTGATAAGTGGACATGTCACTTTACAGGCAATTGCAGGGCGAATTCATTAAAACCACAAGACGCGCACCATTTCAGGGCTTTAGTTTTCAAGCCGTGCGGGGTCTTGCACCAGTCTGGATGGCGTTGTTTGCTATCCTGACGGGTATCAAGTGAATCAACCTATGCCCACCTTAAAAGACGCCTTTGCAACCGACTATTCACCCTTGCCCGGGCAAGCGATTTGGCGTGACAAGCTGTCCCAAATGCTGGAGTCAACCGGCGAAGGTATTTTTGGCATTGACATGTCGGGTTGCTGTACCTTCATCAACCGGGCTGGAGCCGATCAGCTGGGATGGCAAAGTGCCGAAGTGTTGGGACGCAACATGCATGAGCTGGCGCACCACACCCAAGGTGACGGTGAGCACTGTGGTGAACATTACCCTGAGCATTTGTGCCCCATCTTCAACGCCTTTCGCAACGGCCTGCCGTGCCGCATCGACACGGAGTATTTCTGGCGCAAAAACGGCACACCCTTTGCGGTTGAATACTCTTCCTACCCCATCATGGAAGGCGATGTGGTTCAGGGGGCGGTGGTGACCTTTGTCGATATTTCAGCACGCCGACAAGCTGAAGATGCATTAAAACAAGCCCATGCGGCACTTGAGCAGCGCGTCAATGAGCGCACACATGAGTTGCAAGAGGCCCTGACCCAGTTGCGAGAATTGTCAGCCTACACCCACAGCGTGCGTGACGAGCTGGGCAGCCTGCTGGTGGCTTTGAAAATGGACGTGGGCTGGCTGGACAAACGCCTGGGCGAGCAGCAGCAGCGCAATTCAGATGCCGCACAAACCATGCGGGACACGATGCGCAGCAAGTGCCAAAACATGAGCCGCCAAATTGAAACCGCTGTCGACAACGTGGGCAGGATCATCACTGACTTGCGGCCCAGCATACTGGACCACCAGGGCTTGTGGGCGGCGCTGGACTGGCAGGCCCATGAGTTTGTGCAATCAGCAGAATTTCAACTGGACTGGCAAATGGATGTCGCGCAGGCCGCGCCGATAAACGAGCAGGCGGCGATTGGCATTTTTCGCATTTTTCAGGAAATGCTCAGCAACGTGGGTCGCCATGCACGCGCCAGCCGCGTCGCCATCACCCTGAAGGCCAATGAAGAATCCATCAACATCAGCGTGCAAGACAACGGCTGCGGCGCCGACCCCGCTGCGTTTGAAGCCGCCAATGCGTACGGTGTGATGGGCATGCGCGAGAGGGCGCGTCACCTTGGCGGCAAGATTGAGATCAGCAGTCAAATCGGCCTGGGGTCGATTTTTTACCTGCGCATTCAGCTACTGAAATAATAGCGCTATGAGCCCAATAAAAATTCTGATTGGCGACGACCACCGCATCGTGCGCGAAGGCATCAAACAAGTGCTGGCCGACGCAGCCGAGATTGAAGTGGTGGCCGAAGCCGACACTGGCCCCGCCATTTTGGCCAGCGTGGATGCATTGCAAGGCCACAGCGGTTTGCAATCCGTACTGCTAGACATTGCCCTGCCAGACCGCGACGGCATGGACGTGTTGCAGGCTTTGAGAAAAAACTGGCCTCAGCTACCGGTGTTGATGCTCAGCACCTACCCCGAAAAGCAATACGCGGTGCGCTGCATCAAACTGGGTGCTTCTGGCCACCTTAACAAAAGCGCCCACCCCGACGACATGATTGCCGCCGTACGCAAGGTGGCAGCAGGCGGCATGTACGTGAGCACCGCCACGGCTGAGGCGTTGGCCAGCGCCGTGGCGCCGGCCAACGCCAAGCTGGGGCTGGATGCGCTGTCGCATCGTGAATACCAGGTCTACCGACTGCTGACGGCGGGCAAGTCTGTGGGCGAAATTGGTGCACAGCTCGGCCTGGCGTCCAACACGGTTAGCACCTACCGCCAGCGCATCCTTGAAAAAACCGGCGCCAAGAACGATGTAGAGCTGGCGCTTTATGCCGAGCGCCACGCCAAAAGCCCTTCTGGCGGCTGAAACGCAGAGTTGCGCGCAGCTTTTGTAGTGCCCGCCCTACACGCCGTCATGTATACCAGCGCAATATGTGGCGCCGCCCGTCGCCCTGGCCCAAAGTGGCGCGCACCTTGCAAGGTAACCGCATCTTCAATTGAAAGGTGCACGCCATGTCTGACCGCTTCTCTCCCTACGACGCCGACCGGCCCCTGATGCTCAAGTGCAGCTGCGGCGGCGACCACAGCCCGGCCGACCACCACGGCGAACTGAACGCCGACGGTGCCGCCGCCGAGCTGCGCCGGCGCAGCATGAGCAGCGAGTTTGAGAGTTACTCCAACGACTTTATTGAAGCGACGCTGGTCAAGGCCCTGTTTCCGCAAGATGAAGTGCGCCGCCGCTTTTTGCGTGCCGTAGGCAAGGGCACGGCCATGGCCGCCATTGCCAGCGTATTGCCGGTAGGCACCATGCAGGCCATGGCGCAGGATAAGGGCAAGCTGGAAAAGACCAACCTCAAAATCGGCTTCATCCCCATCACCTGCGCCACGCCGCTGATCATGGCGCACCCGCTGGGCTTTTACAGCAAGGAAGGTCTCAATGTTGAAGTCGTCAAGACCGCCGGCTGGGCGCTGATTCGCGACAAGATGATCAACAAGGAATACGACGCCACGCACTTCCTCAGCCCCATGCCGCTGGCGATTTCCATGGGCGTGGGCTCTAACCCGGTGCCCATGAATGTAGCCACCATCCAGAACACCAACGGACAAGCTATCACCCTGGCCAACAAACACAAGGACAAGCGCGACCCCAAGATGTGGAAGGGCTTCAAGTTTGCCGTGCCCTTTGAGTTCAGCATGCACAACTTTCTGTTGCGCTACTACGTAGCCGAAGCTGGCCTGAACCCTGACACCGACATCCAGATCCGAGTGGTGCCGCCGCCTGAAATGGTGGCTAACCTGCGCGCCGGTAACATCGACGGCTACCTCGGCCCCGATCCATTCAACCAGCGCGCGGTGTACGAAGAAATCGGCTTCCTGCACATTCTGACCAAAGACCTGTGGAACGGCCACCCCTGCTGCGCCTTTGGTACGTCGACCGAATTCATCCAGAAGAACCCCAACACCTTTGCCGCGCTCTACCGCTCGGTGCTGACGGCCGCCGCCATGGCGCGCGACCCGAAAAACCGCGAGCTGATCGCCAAGGTGATCTCGCCGCAGGCCTACCTGAACCAGCCGGAAACCGTCGTGGCACAGGTGCTGACCGGCCGCTTCGCCGACGGCCTGGGCAACATCAAGAACGTGCCGGACCGCGCCGACTTCGACCCGATTCCGTGGCAGTCGATGGCGGTGTGGATGCTCACGCAGATGAAGCGCTGGGGCTACGTCAAGGGTGATATCAACTACAAGCAGATCGCCGAGAAGGTGTTCTTGCTGACCGACGCCAAGAAGTACATGAAGGAAATCGGCCAGGTCCCCCCCGAAGGCGCGTATCCGAAATTCAAGATCATGGGCAAGGAGTTCGACGCGGCCAAAGCGGATGCCTACGCAAAGAGCTTCCCGATCAACAAGATGGCCTAAGGAAGAAAGAAGGCAATCGCCACCTGACCGTTCGCCCTGAACCAGTTGAAGCCTTCGTACAAGATATGAAGAACCCTTCGACAAGCTCAGGGAGAACGAGGTGGGCCAGGTCCGACCCCGGCTTGGCAACGGTCCACCCAACCCTCTGACGACACTAAATGAACCTATTCAAAACACTGGGCTTTCGCGCGGGCATCGTTTCCGCCGTGCTCTTCGTGATTTTCCTCGCCGCCTGGTATGTGGCGACGGCGTCGCCTGCCAGCACCGGTGGCAATGTCAGCGGCATGACCACCGAGCAGATCGAATACCAGAAGATGATGGGCAAAGACCCCGGTACAGCCAAGGCCGGCGGTTTTCCGACGCCGCTGCAGATGGGCCAGACAGCCTTGAAGCAACTGTCGGACCCGTTTTACGAAAACGGCCCCAACGACAAGGGCATAGGCATACAGCTCGGCTACTCACTGGCCCGCGTCGGTCTGGGTTTTCTGCTGGCCTGCCTGGTCGCCATCCCGCTCGGGTTTGTAATCGGCATGTCGCCTCTTTTACGGCGCGCGTTTGACCCCTTCATCCAGGTGCTCAAACCGATCTCGCCTCTGGCCTGGATGCCGCTGGCGCTGTACACCATCAAGGACTCGTCCATCAGCGGCATTTTTGTGATTTTTATCTGCTCAGTCTGGCCCATGCTGATCAACACTGCGTTTGGCGTGTCTGCTGTCAAGCGCGAGTGGCTGAACGTGGCCGCCACGCTGCAGGTCAGCCCGCTTCGCAAGGCTTTTCTGGTGATTCTGCCCGCAGCTGCCCCAACCATTTTTACGGGCATGCGTATTTCGATGGGCATTGCCTGGCTGGTGATTGTGGCCGCTGAAATGCTGGTCGGCGGAACCGGCATTGGCTACTTTGTCTGGAACGAATGGAACAACCTGTCTTTGACCAATGTGATCTTTGCGATTCTGGTGATCGGCATCGTCGGCATGCTGCTGGACCTGGCTTTTGCGCAACTGCAAAAAATGGTGACCTATGTTGAATAAGGCAGCCGTCCCCATGCCAGGATTCCTGAAAGTTGAAAACTTAAGCAAAGCCTTTGTTGCCAACAAACCCGTGTTTACGGACGTCAGTTTTGCCATCGACAAGGGCGAGTTTGTCTGCATCATTGGCCACTCAGGCTGCGGCAAAACCACCGTGCTCAATGTGCTGGCGGGTCTGGACACCGCCACGTCAGGCAACTGCTTCATGGACAACCGCGAAATCGCTGGCCCCAGCCTGGAGCGTGGTGTGGTGTTTCAAAGCCATGCGCTCATGCCGTGGCTCACCGTGCGCAGCAACATCGCTTTTGCTGTGGTGTCGCGCTGGCCCGACTGGACTAAATCGGAAGTCAACGCGCATGTTGAAAAGTTTGTCGCCATGGTGGGCTTGATGCCTGCGATTGACAAAAAACCATCACAACTGTCCGGCGGGATGAAGCAGCGTGTGGGTATTGCCCGGGCTTTTGCGATTCAACCCAAAATGCTGTTGCTGGACGAGCCGTTTGGTGCGCTCGACGCACTGACACGCGGCACCATTCAGGACGAGCTGATGACGATTGTGCGGGAGACGCAGCAAACCGTTTTCATGATCACCCACGACGTGGACGAAGCCATTTTGCTGGCTGACCGCATTATCTTGATGACCAATGGGGCAGAGTCACCCAGTGGCTACACACCCGGCGGCATTGGTGAAGTGGTGGTCAACACCCTGCCCAAAATGCGTACCCGTGCCGAGCTGCACCACCTGCCCGGCTACTACGACCTGCGTAACCACGTGGTCGATTTCTTGATCAAGCGCGCCAAGCCTGGCGAAGCCCACTGACTTTTATAACTGGAGCAAAAAATGAACCGTAACGACATCACCGAAAAAATCATCACCGTCAAGGTTGCCAAAGGCATCAAGTGGGAAGATGTGGCCAAAAAAGTGGGCATGAGCAAAGAGTGGGTCACCGCTGGCTGCCTGGGCCAAATGACATTTGATGCGACCCAGGCCAAGGCTGTCGGCAAGATTTTTGGCCTGACGGCTGATGAGCAAAAGTGGCTGCAGGTGGTGCCGTACAAAGGCTCGTTGCCCACGCCTGTGCCGACCGACCCGCTGATCTACCGCTGGTATGAAATTGTGAGCGTTTACGGCACGACCATCAAAGAGCTGATTCATGAAGAATTTGGCGACGGCATCATGAGCGCGATTGACTTTTCGATGGATATCCAGCGCACGCCTGACCCGAAAGGTGACCGCGTGAATGTGGTGCTGTCAGGCAAGTTCCTGCCATACAAGCAGTACTGATCTGTTTCAGCATGGTCCAGCCGCCGTTTTGACCTTTGCGGTCAAAATGGCAGCATGACTTCAACCCATTCCTTAAGCGGCATCCGCGTCCTGGACCTTTCCCGCGTTCTCGCGGGCCCCTGGTGTACCCAGACTCTGGCTGACCTGGGTGCAGATGTGATCAAAATCGAGCGCCCACAATCAGGCGACGACACCCGGACCTGGGGCCCGCCCTTCCTGAAAGACGCGCAAGGCAACGACACGCCAGAAGCGGCCTACTACCTGGGTACCAACCGCAACAAGCGCAGCGTGACCTGCGACATGGCGCAGCCTGCCGGGCAAGCGCTGATACGCGAGCTGGTGGCGCATTGCGATGTGTTTGTCGAGAACTTCAAGGTCGGCGACATGGCGCGTTATGGCCTGGACTACGCCAGCCTGAAAGCCATCAACCCGCGCATCGTGTATTGCTCGGTCACAGGCTTTGGCCAGACTGGCCCATATGCTGACCGGGCCGGTTACGACTACGCCATTCAGGGCATCGGCGGGCTGATGAGCGTGACTGGCGAACGCGACGACCTGAATGGCGGCCCGCAAAAAGTCGGCGTGGCCGTCGCCGACCTGATGACTGGCATGTACGCCACCGTGGGCATACTGGCTGCACTGCGCCATGCTGAAAAAACAGGCATTGGCCAGCAGGTTGACATGGCGCTGCTGGACACCCAAGTGGCCATGCTGGCCAACCTGGGCGCCAATTATCTGGTCAGTGGCAAGGTCCCGGGCCGCATGGGCAATGCGCACCAAAATATCGTACCGTACCAGGTATTTGAGGTGGCTCCCGCTTCTGATGGAAGCAAAGACCACGTCATCATCGCTGTCGGCAATGACTCACAGTTCGTCAAATATTGCCAGGTAGCGGGCGTTCCCGAGCTGGGCACGAATCCGCTTTTTGCGCTGAACCGCGACCGCGTCAGAAACCGCGCGCAGCTGGTGCCAATTCTGGAGGCCGTGATGCGCACACGGCGCAAAGCCGACTGGCTGGTCGCACTGGAAGCGGCAAAAGTGCCGTGCGGCGCGATCAACAACCTGGCCGAGGTTTTTGCCGACCCGCAGATTGCAGCACGCGGCATGGTGACGCACTGGCAGCACCCGCACCAAAGCGATTTGCGCCTGGTGTCCAGCCCCATCAAACTGAGCGCTACGCCAGTACGCACTGACTTGCCGCCGCCGCTGCTGGGTCAACATACTGACGAGGTGCTGCACAGTGTGTTGAACTACCCGGACGCGGCGTTGTCAGATCTCAGACAAAACAAGGTCATTTGACAAGGTGATGTGAGATGCAACTCAGCAGAAGGCAGTTTTCAGTAGCATTGGCATGCGCACTGCCCACCGCATGGGCACACGCCAAAGACACCGCTTTACCCGTCCCGGCCTCGCTGCTTCAGTCCGCCCTTGCTGCCAAAGCCCAGGGCGAGCCGCTGGTGCTGCTGATCAGCCTGCCCGGTTGTGTTTACTGCGAGCTGGTACGCCGCAACTACCTGCTGCCAGCGCGCCAGAACGATGGCCTGCAAGCCTGGCAACTCGATATCACCAACCGCAGCACGCCACTGATTGGCTTTGACGGCAAAGCCACCACCGCCGCGCAACAAGCCAAAGTCTGGAAGGCCACTTTCACTCCCACCGTGCTCTTTATTGGCAGCCAGGGCCAGGAGCTGGCCGATAGGCTGGTCGGCATTGCCGTACCCGATTTTTATGGCGCTTATCTGGAACAGCGCTTGGCCACGTCGCGCAAGGCGCTGTAATACCAATACTAATTGGGAGCATCTTGTGTCTGTGTCTATTGGCTTGCAGGCCATATTGATACGAAAAACCACCCCCAAAAAGGACTGTATCGCGCTAGCGCGCCCTTGCGGGACAAGCTGGCGTCGTCGCTGCTATCCTGGCGCGCAGGTCGATGGTCGACCTGACGTCGTCTGAGCCTGTCGCATTGTTGGTGAAGTTGCAGCCGTAGCTGGGCGCAGCAACCACGGCGGCGGTCAGTACGTCATCCCCGGCGGGCTTGGCACCACCCTGCTCCCATTTGACCAGTGCGTCAAACGACTCGACTTGCTCGGCCACGGTGAAGTCGCAATGCGCTGCGCCGCGCTGGGCGCGTTGTACCAGCATGGCAGTGCTGCCCTGGGCTGCCGCGCGCCTGGCGTAGCTTTGCTGCATCGCAAAAGGCACATACAAATCACCAAGGGTGTGCATCGACAGCACCGGCACTTTAAACGCACCATTGACGGCCGGAATCCAGCGCAGACCGTCCCGACGCAGGCGATTTGCGTCAGCCTGAGCAGTCAGCTTTTGCGCGGCAGCATTCAGAGCAGCGGTGGCTGCAGGGTCGCCGTCAATCGTGTAACGCAGGGCCTGGGTGTCCAGATTGTTCTGGTTCAGGATGCCGTTGATGGTGCCGTCACCGCCAAATCCGCCAAAGGCAAAACGGTAGCTGCCGCCATATTCCAACCCTTGGGCAAACATCGGGCGCTCACCTCCTGTGAGATTTTTCACCACTGACGCAAACTGAGCGCCTTTTGCGGTGGTGATGATCGGCAAAGTTGGTGAGGCCGTGGTCGGAAAGCTTGAGGGACTTGCAGAATTAAAAATCAGCAAACACCCAAACTCGCTTAGCGCTTAAATTTTAAGCACTTTTAGCTTGGCTTGGCACTGGCTCAGGGTTAGCGCATCAATTCCCCCTCGCTTCTC
>JBILXX010000119.1:0-8824 GCA_044378095.1 Polaromonas sp. | reverse complement strand
ACGCCTCCGGCGGCCTGGCAGGGGCCTCTTTGAAAAGAAAAAATCCAAAAACCTTCAAACCTCAGCTAACATCCAATCCGCTTCACACACAGAAATTCAGACACTCCCGAGGGGGACGCCTCCGGCGGCCTGGCAGGGGCCTCTTTGAAAAGAAAAAATCCAAAAACCTTCAAACCTCAGCTAACATCCAATCCGCTTCACACACAGAAATTCAGACACTCCCGTAGCAAGCCTGAACAGGGAAGTCATCAGCAAATCATTTTATGCAAGTTGCCAAACGAACAGGATCACAAAGTGCTCAATCCGCTGATGCCCACGTTGGTTCGCCTGAAACTTCGCTCTATCTGTTCGTCATACTTTGACAACACCTTGAGCAATTCTGCTTCGATCAATGGTTTGGTCAGATAAGCATCGCATCCGGCCAGACCACCACGGATTTTGTCTGTGTTCGTGCCGCGACTGCTGAACATCACAACGACGGGTGGTTTCCCAGACGGGTAAGTATCCTGTTTGATGTCGCGACAAACCTGATAGCCGTCCATGTCTGGCAATACCACCTCAAGAAAGACAAACTTGTACTTTCCAGTGCTGATTCGCACCAACGCTTCTTTGCCCGTTTTGGTCAGTTCCGCCAGAAAACCATATCGCTCAATCCTCTTTTGCATGAATTTCAGGGCGCTGTCATCAGCGTCAACAATCAGAATATGGTCAAGGCCTTGCCCTGCCTGACTGAAAGTCGATTCGTTGTCCAATCCTAGAAAACTTGTGTGGCCAAGGACGCTCACATTGACTTTGCCCGTACCTTGACGCACGGAGGCGACGGCTCTTGCCGACAAGCCTGAATCGGATTGCACAACTTGAACAGGCTTTTGGACGGGTTCTGGGTCAACGAGGGTGGTTTCCAAGCCTGTGCGAGATTTACCAGCCAGAACCAGAACATCAAGCAAGCCAAGGATGGTGGTTAGTTTGATAGGTTTAGGCACCGCTGGCCACTTGCCCGAGGGATCAGCCGCGCCTATGAAGAGCGCTTTTTGAGGGGCCTTCATTGACTCTGTAACCCACTGCACAGCGGCAGAATTGTCACTGTTAATGATCACAACATGCGACTGGGCAACATCTGCCTGGATTTTGTATTCAGTTTCCCGCAGACCAGCCAGTTTGAAAAAAGACTCAAAGGTCGTTTTCTCAAAAGGTGCAAATCCAAGCAAAAAAACGCGAATTTCTGATTTCATATTTCTGCAAGTGTAGGAGCCAAGCAGGAAATCAGCAAAAAAAGGCTGCTGGTCTCAGCCTGGATGTACGCAAAAGCGTCTGGTCTGACGCCAATGGCGAACAAACTCGTGGTTTTACCTCTTTTGCCGGTACTTGCGTAGCGCGGCAATCTGGGCCGCCATCACAGCCAGCTCTGACTGGGCCATGGCAATATCAATGTCACCTTTGGCATTTTTGAGTGCTTCTTCGGCAGCCGCTTTGGCGGAAGTGGCTTTGGCTTCGTCCAGATCTTTGCCGCGAATCGCGGTATCGCTTAAAACTGTGACCGAATTTGGCTGTACTTCAAGCAAACCACCTGCCACGAAAACAAACTCTTCCGTGTCATCAGCCTTGACGATACGCACAGCACCTGGTTTGATGCGGGTGATCAAGGGCGTATGGCGTGGGTAAATACCCAGCTCGCCCGCTTCACCCGGCAGAGCCACAAATTTGGCTTCGCCAGAAAAGATGGACTCTTCTGCAGAAACAACATCGACACGAATAGTTGACATAAGAGCTCTCTGTGGTCGCTGGCTTTAAACCTTCTTGGCTTTCTCGAAAGCCTCGTCAATGGTGCCGACCATGTAAAACGCCTGCTCAGGCAAATGGTCGCATTCGCCCGCAACAATCATCTTGAAACCACGAATCGTTTCAGCCAGGCTGACGTACTTGCCGGGTGAGCCGGTAAACACTTCAGCCACGTGAAAAGGCTGGCTCAGAAAACGCTGGATTTTGCGGGCACGGGCCACGGCCAGTTTGTCTTCAGGGGCCAACTCGTCCATGCCCAAAATTGCAATGATGTCGCGCAACTCTTTGTAGCGCTGCAAAGTGCCCTGTACAGCACGAGCCGTGTTGTAGTGGTCTTCGCCCACGACAGCGGGTGACAGCTGACGGCTGGTCGAATCAAGTGGGTCAACCGCCGGGTAGATACCCAGCGAAGCGATGTCACGGGAGAGCACAACGGTGGAGTCCAGGTGTGCAAAAGTTGTTGCGGGTGACGGGTCGGTCAAGTCATCGGCTGGCACGTAAACGGCCTGGATGGAGGTGATGGAGCCGACCTTGGTCGAGGTAATTCGCTCTTGCAGGCGGCCCATTTCTTCGGCCAGCGTCGGCTGGTAACCCACCGCTGATGGCATACGACCCAGCAACGCGGACACTTCAGTACCGGCCAGTGTGTAGCGGTAAATGTTGTCCACAAAGAACAGCACGTCACGGCCTTCGTCACGGAAGGATTCGGCAATCGTCAAGCCTGTCAGTGCCACGCGCAAACGGTTGCCTGGTGGCTCATTCATCTGGCCGTAGACCATCGCCACTTTTGACTCTTCGAGTTTTTCGAGATTCACAACGCCAGAGTCAGCCATCTCGTGATAAAAGTCATTGCCTTCACGGGTGCGCTCACCGACACCAGCAAACACCGACAAACCGGAGTGCGCCTTGGCGATGTTGTTGATCAACTCCATCATGTTCACGGTCTTGCCCACGCCAGCGCCGCCGAACAAGCCGACCTTGCCGCCTTTGGCAAACGGGCACACCAGGTCAATCACCTTGATGCCGGTTTCCAGCAACTCTTGGGATGGGCTGAGCTCGTCGTAAGCTGGGGCTTTGCGGTGAATGGGTGCAGTCAGGGTTTGGTCAACCGGGCCACGCTCGTCAATCGGTGCGCCCAGCACGTCCATGATGCGGCCCAGAGTTGCTTTGCCGACTGGCACAGTGATGTTGGCGCCGGTGTTGTAGACGGTATTGCCACGGCGCATGCCGTCAGACGTGCCCAGTGCAATCGTGCGCACCACACCGTCACCGAGCTGCTGCTGAACTTCCAGTGTCAGCGGCGAGCCTTCCATTTTGAGCGCGTCATAAATACGCGGCATCTGGTCACGGGCAAATTCCACGTCAACCACTGCGCCGATACATTGAACAATTTTGCCTTGAGCCTGTGCCATGATGAAGTCCTATTGGGTTCTTTAATCTTTGATTTGTGCGCGAGGTTTAATACTTAAACCGCTGCAGCACCGCTGACGATTTCCGAAAGTTCTTTCGTAATCGCCGCTTGACGCGTTTTGTTGTACACCAGCTTGAGCTCGCCAATCACGCTGCCGGCGTTGTCGGTGGCTGCCTTCATGGCGACCATGCGGGCTGACTGCTCAGAGGCCATGTTTTCAGCCACCGCCTGAAACACCAGTGCCTCGACATAGCGCACCAGCAAATCGTCAATCACCGTTTTGGGATCAGGCTCGTAAATGTAGTCCCAGCCATGCTGGTCCTTGTCGGCCTGCAGGCGATCAGCCGTCAAAGGCAGCAACTGCTCGACCACTGATTCCTGACGCATGGTGTTGATGAACTTGGTGTAGCACAGGTAAACCGTTTTGACCTTGCCTTCAGCATACGCATCCAGCAGCACCTTGACCGGGCCAATCAGCTTGTCCAGGTGAGGCTTGTCGCCCAATTGCGTGGCATGCGACACAACCTTCACACCCACACGGTTCATGAAGCCCAGACCCTTGTTGCCAATGGCGACAGCCAGGGTGTCATGACCCGCGGCTTGCAGTTCCCTGAGTTTGACAGTCACAGCGCGCAGCACGTTGGTGTTCAAACCACCACACAAGCCCTTGTCCGTCGTGACCACAATGAACCCGGTCGCCTTGGCGTCGTTGGCCTGCATGAACTCATGCGTGTACTCAGGATTTGCCTTGGAAAGGTTAGCCGTGATGTTGCGGATTTTGTCGCTGTAAGGGCGGGCGGCGCGCATCCGTTCCTGCGCTTTGCGCATCTTGGAGGCGGCCACCATTTCCATGGCCTTGGTGATCTTTTTGGTGTTCTCCACCGACTTGATCTTGCCGCGTATCTCTTTACCTGCTGCCATAACAGTTTCCTGGTTTCGGGTAACGAATTAAGCGAAGGACTTCTTGAACTCGACCAAGGCGACCTTTAATTCGGCTTCCGCATCCTGGCACGCTTTTTTGGTCGCCTTTTTCGCGTCGCTGTCGTCTGCCTTGGCGGGTTTCACGTCCCATTTCGCACCATTTTTTTCAATGGCCGCCAGCATGGAAGCGTGTTTGTCTTTCAAGTAGCTGTGCAATCCAGACTCAAAAGCCAGAACTTTCTTGACATCCACGTCGTCCATGAAGCCCTGATTGACGGCGAACAGCGTCACACCCATGAGACTGATAGGCAACGGAGAATATTGCAACTGTTTGAGCAGTTCGGTCACGCGGGCACCACGGTCAAGCTGCTTGCGGGTAGCTTCGTCCAAATCAGATGCAAACTGCGCAAACGCTGCCAGCTCGCGGTACTGGGCCAAGTCGGTGCGGATACCACCTGACTGACCCTTGATCCAGTTCGTCTGCGCAGCACCGCCAACGCGTGACACCGAGATACCAGCGTTAATTGCGGGGCGAATGCCTGCATTGAACAGGCTGGTTTCCAGGAAAATCTGACCGTCCGTGATCGAAATCACGTTGGTGGGCACGAAGGCCGACACGTCGCCAGCTTGAGTTTCAATGATCGGCAGTGCAGTCAATGAACCGGTTTTGCCTTTGACCGCGCCTTTGGTGAAGTCCTCAACGTACTTTTCGTTGACGCGGGCTGCGCGCTCCAGCAAGCGGCTGTGCAGATAAAACACGTCGCCTGGGTACGCTTCACGGCCTGGCGGACGGCGCAAAAGCAATGACACCTGGCGGTAAGCCACCGCTTGCTTTGACAGATCGTCATACACGATCAGAGCGTCTTCGCCGCGATCACGGAAGTATTCGCCCATCGTGCAACCGGAGTATGCGCTCACGTATTGCATGGCGGCAGACTCAGACGCTGAAGCGGCGACGACGATGGTGTATTCCATCGCGCCAGCTTGCTCCAGTGAACGAACCACGTTTTTGATCGAGGACGCTTTTTGGCCAATGGCCACATAAACGCATTTCACGCCATTGCCGCGCTGGTTGATGATGGCATCAATCGCAACAGCGGTTTTGCCGGTCTGGCGGTCACCAATGATCAATTCGCGCTGGCCACGGCCCACGGGCACCATGGAGTCGATGGACTTCAGGCCGGTTTGCAAAGGCTGGTCAACCGATTTACGGGCGATCACGCCTGGTGCAACTTTTTCAATCACGTCGGTCATCTTGGCGTTGACCGGGCCTTTGCCGTCAATCGGCTGGCCGAGTGCATTGACCACGCGGCCAAGCAGTTCAGGGCCTACAGGCACTTCAAGGATGCGGCCTGTGCATTTGACAATGTTGCCCTCGGCAAGGTGCTCATACTCGCCCAGAATCACGGAGCCAACCGAGTCGCGCTCCAGGTTCAGCGCCAGACCATAGGTAGGCGTGCCGTCAGCGGTAGCCGGGAATTCCAGCATCTCGCCCTGCATCACGTCAGACAAGCCGTGAATACGCACGATACCGTCCGTCACCGACACAATCGTGCCCTGGTTGCGGATGTCGCTCGCGGCTGTCAAGCCCTCGATACGGCTCTTGATCAGTTCAGAAATTTCTGCGGGATTGAGTTGCATGACTCTTTCCTTCTTTCTTTAAATAAATCTACGAATAGGGCTGTTTTCTTTACCGCTCAAGCGATTCAAGAAACCAGCGCTACTTTCATTTGCTCTAAACGGGCTTTGACCGAGGTGTCCAGCACCTCGTCACCCACCACGACACGGATTCCGCCTATCAATTCGGGCTGCAACTCAACGGTGAGGTTGAGCCTTTTGCCAAAACGCTTCTCAAGTGTTGCTGACAAGTCAGCCAGCGCAGCAGCATCCAGCGCAAAAGCGCTGAAAACAGTGGCGTCAGACGAACCGCCTTTGGCATTTTTTAAAACGCGGAACTGGCTGGCGATTTCTGGCAATACGCTGATGCGGTTGTTGTCAATCACAGCGCGCAGAAAGTTTTTCGCGGCTTCAGGCAGAACGGTTTTGGCGACGCCTGTCATCACATCAAAAATTTGTGCAGAAGTGACGCTGGGGTTACCCGCGTACTGCTGCAGCTGTGCGTTTGATGCAATGGCAGCAAGCTCGTCAAGCCAGTTGGCAGCAGCATTCAAATCGGCGCTGCAGCTCTTGAACAGCGCTTCAGCGTAAGGACGTGCAATGGTGGCTAGTTCGGCCATGTTTGTAGTCTCGTCGTTACAGTCAAAGTTCAGTCTTCAAGCGACCCAGCAAGTCGGCATGCACGGATGCATTGACTTCCTTGCGCAAGATCTGCTCAGCGCCCTTGACAGCCAGTGCAGCGACCTGCTCGCGCAGCGTCTCACGGGCTTTGACGGTTTGCTGTTCAGCTTCAACCTTGGCGGCAGCAATGATCTTGTTGCCCTCTTCGGTTGCCTTGCCCTTGGCCTCTTCAATCATGGTTTGCGCGCGACGCTCAGCCTCGGCCAAACGTACGGCTGACTCACCTTTGGACTTGGCCAGTTCTTCTTCAACGCGCTTGTTGGCGCTGGAGAGTTCGGATTTGGCTTTGTCAGCGGCGGCAAGGCCGGAGGCTATTTTTTCGGCCCGCTCGTCCAGCGCTTTTGTAATCGGTGGGCACACATATTTCATTGTGAACCAGACCAGAATTGCAAAAACGATAGCCTGCAGGAACAGGGTTGCGTTGATGTTCACAGCTCAGTACCTTTCAAGCGTGAAAGCTTAGTGAAAATCAAATGGCAAAAGGCTTGGCAAATGCAAACAGCAGAGCAATAGCTACGCCGATCAGGAAAGCAGCGTCGATCAGACCGGCCAAGATGAACATCTTGGTTTGCAGTTCGTTCATCAGTTCAGGCTGGCGGGCTGATGCCTCCAGGAATTTGCCGCCCATCAGTGCAATACCAATGGATGCGCCCAAAGCGCCCAAGCCAACGATCAAACCACATGCCAATGCCACCAGGCCGAGAATATTTTCCATGATTGCTCCTAAAAGTGCGGAAAAGTGAAAGAAAAAGAAACGAAAAAAGATCAGTGCGAATCGTGGGCCTGCCCCACATAAATCAGCGTCAACATCATGAAGATGAAAGCTTGCAGCGTGATCACCATGATGTGGAAAATGCTCCACACCGTTCCGGCAATCACATGCCCGATACCCAGCCAGAACCCGCCCGCGAGCGGATTAAATTGCCAAGCCCATGCGCCACCCATCAAGGCGATCAGCATGAAAATCAACTCGCCGGCAAACATATTGCCGAATAGCCGCATACCGTGTGACACAGTTTTGGCAGCGAATTCAATCAGTTGCATCAAGAAATTGACGGGGTAGAGGAAAAAGCGGTCACCAAACGGTGCAGCCACCAATTCGTGACCCCAGCCGCCCAGGCCTTTGATCTTGACACTGTAAAACAAGCAAATCAACAGAACGCTGAACGACAAGCCCAGCGTTGTGGACAGATCAGCAGTGGGCACCACGCGCATGTAATCCTTGAATCCCAAGGCGGGCCCAACGATGTGCCAAGTGTGCGGCAACAGATCAACGGGGATCATGTCCATCGCGTTCATAAGAAAAATCCAGACGAACACTGTCAATGCCAGCGGCGAAACCAACTTGCGGCTGTTGGCGTTTTTAACCACGCCTTTAGCCTGGGTTTCAACCATTTCGGACAAAATTTCTACCGCCGCCTGAAACCTGCCCGGCACGCCGGAGGTGGCTTTGCTGGCTGCGCGCCAAAGAACAAAGCAGGCGATGACGCCCAAAACAACCGAATAAAAAATGGAATCGAGATTGAAGAGACTGAAGTCAACAAGACTGGTTTGCTTGACGCTTTCAAAAGAAAAATTCTTCTGCAAATGCTGAAGGTGGTGCTGGATGTATTCACCCGCATTCGGCCCCGTCGTTCCAGTGTTTTCAGCAACAGACATAAATCTCTCGTTTATCTCAATGTATGAACATGACCGGTTTGCCTTAAACCCGACAAGGCAACCAGCCAATAAATTTTTAACGTCAGCACAAATCCCGCTACGACAGCCACCCATTGCGGCGACCCAAGCACCAGTGGTGCCGCCAGTAACAGACAGATGGCAGCCACCACCTTGATCAGCTCCAGCACAAACAACCCCAACAACATATCACCAGAATGTTTCAAAACACCCGTTGACATTCGCCTCTTCAACACAAAGCCCACCAGAGCCGAAGGCAAAACAGCGCACATGGCACCGTAAAAAACGGCAATTGCCATCGCCTTTTCCCGCCAAACCAGCCAAACCAGGATTCCCATCAGGACGCCAGCAAACAACTGCCAGGCCGTGACCCGAATCAGAAAATCTTCCAGCTTGATGCTGCCCAGCTTTTGCTTCAAAACTTCTGCTTGCTGAGCCGTCAGCGGCTCATGGACTTCAGACTCATGCACCTCATCTGGCCAACGGCTTTGATTCACATGCAACCTGTCAGAAAAGGACCCCAGAAGCATCCCGAAGATGTCTGGCGCGCAAAATTTTTTTAGCAAAGCCTCTAATTATACGTAGAAACCCGTCCTGTCAAAACGACTTTTAAACCCTGTGTCAGCAGTAAATGATTTGTCCGGTTTTTAGCAAGTAATCTGTCCGGTTTATGGAGAAGGGATGCAAGACACCCCCATAAGCCGGGCCCGCTACATGCAGGAGAACCGCAAGATGAGA
>JBILXX010000034.1:0-31691 GCA_044378095.1 Polaromonas sp. | reverse complement strand
GAAAACGGGAGGGGGACGCCTCCGGCGGCCTGGCAGGGGCCTCTTTGAAAAGAAAAAATCCAAAAACCTTCAAACCTCAGCTAACATCCAATCCGCTTCACACACAGAAATTCAGACACTCCCCTGCGGTCCAGCGGTCTGCCCCATCGACAAGCTAGCTGCGCGCACCTCACCTCTAACACTAGCGATCCATCTGGCAACGCTCCAATTTTACAAGTTTCATTAGAACCCTCTCACATCAATAAGGAAGAACAAATGTCCAAAACCTACTGGGTCAGTACCTACCGCGCTGTCAAGAATGCCGAAAAACTCGCCGCCTACGCGACGCTTGCGGGCCCTGCACTCAGCGCAGCAGGCGGTCGATTTTTGGCACGCGGTGTGCCGTCGATGGCTTATGAACTCGGGTTGAAGGAGCGCACCGTCCTGATCGAGTTTGACAGCGTGGCGCAAGCCACCGCCGCGCACGACAGCCCCGCCTACCAGGCAGCTTTGGACGCGCTGGGTGACGGGGCGGATCGGGACATCCGCATCATTGAAGGCGTTTAGAGCGCCTGATTCCCATCTCTTGCCAGTCAGTGGCATCAAGTCACCAGTCGGCTATTGCTGGACTGCTTCAAGTCAGTATGATTTTGATAGCTTCTTGCGCCCGTATTTATTGGGCTAAAGGTCAAATAGTTATCATAAAATCGATAAAAATGGTGTTTTTAACATCACAGTAGCTTAAAAAAACTTTTGCGCGCACGGCTGTTTTGTCTGTCCCTGAACAGGTCTGCCTTTGAATTTAAAGCGAGCCGGGCAAACAGCGCAAAGCCAGCATCAACCAAATTCAGTCCTGCGCGCCAGCTTTGGTGAAAGGCAGACAGCCCTTTGCCAGCTTAAAGTAAAGTATTAATGTGCGAAGACATCAAAACACAGAGAACACTTTTGACAAGGCGGTCACTCGCAAACGGCTACTTATTCGGCGTTTGACATGTCGCGTTCTACGGTGTCCGGGTCGTCAAGGAGTATGAAATTGGGGGATATGCGTGAAAGCTGCAAATCGTGTGTGGGTAATGAGGGGCCTGACCCGTTGATGCTGCGTGACGCCTTGCGTGCCACGCCATGAAGATCCTGATTTTGGGCGCCGGCAGAGTCGGTGAGAGTGTGGCTGAAAGCCTGGTGTCCGAGAAGAACGACATCACCGTGATTGACAGCGACCCAGCGCGTTTGCAAGACCTGCAAGACCGCCTTGATTTGCGCGGCGTGACGGGCAATGGTATCCAGCCCAGCGTGCTGCGCAAAGCCGGTATTGAAGACGCAGACATGTTCATTTCTTGCGCACCGATGGACGAAACCAACCTGGTGGCCTGCAAGGTGGCAAGCGATGTGTTCAATGTGCCCATCACGATCGCACGGTTGCGCAGCCCGGAATTTGTCAATGGCAGCGAGCTGATGGGCGACGGCGGCTTTGCGGTCGACCAGGTGATCTGCCCTGAAGAAAGTGTCACACGAAGCATTCTCAAGCTGATCGAGTACCCCGAGGCACTACAGGTACTGGAATTTGCCCATGGCCTGGTCAGCCTGATTGCCGTGCGCGCTGTGGCCGGCGGGCCGCTGGTCCAACACAGTCTGGCTGAGATCCCCCAGCTGATACCGGGTGTGGAAATGCGCATCGTGGCGATCTATCGGGGCGATATGGCTCTGCCCACACTGGACGGCAACACCCGCATTCAGCCCGACGACGAAGTGTTTGTGTTGGCCGCTACCGAACACATACGCACCGTTCTGGGCGCACTGCGAAAAGCTGACCGGCCAGTCAAGAGGGTGATGATCGCCGGTGGCGGTAAGGTGGGCCTGCGTCTGGCGCGTGAGATTCACGGCTTTTGCCAGGTGAAAATCATCGAACCCTTGCGCCCTCGCTGCGAATACTTGGCCACCCAGCTACCGGCTAGCGTGTTGGTACTGAACGCTGACAGCACCGACGCGGACCTGCTGGCCAACGAAAACGTGCAGGACATGGATCTGTTCTTGTCCTTGACCAGCGACGATGAGGACAACATCATGGGTTGCCTGCTGGCCAAACGGCTGGGCGCGCGCCGTGTGCTGGCCGTCATCAACCGCAAGGCCTATGCTGACTTGGTGCAGGGCACCACCATCGACATTGCCATTTCACCGGCACAGGCCGTCATCGGCGAATTGCTGGCCTTTGTGCGGCGCGGTGATGTCGAAGCCGTACACAGCCTGCGCCGGGGTGCGGCAGAAGCGCTGGAAGCCATCGTGCGGGGTGACCACAAGACCTGCAAGATGGCGAACCGGCGCATCGATGAAGTGGCTCTGCCCAAGGGCGCACAGGTGGGCGCTATCGTGCGCGGCTTGCACCGGCCAGACGGCAGCGACGCTGGAACGGACGCCAAACCGCAAGTCATCATGGCTCACCACGACACGCTGGTGCTGCCCAACGACCACGTCATCGTTTTCGTGCCGGGCAAGCGCATGGTGCGCGAGGTCGAAAAGCTGTTCCAAGTCAGCGCCACCTTCATGTTCTGATGGGAACCCTTGCCGTTGTTGCGTTGGTGGGCCGCATGGTGGGCCTGTTTGCGCTGTTGATGCTGGTGCCGCTGGCTTTTGCCGTTGCCGGACACGACCGCGCCGAAAACGCCTTTTTGATCGCCACGGCTTTGACTTTCGGCAGTGGCATGGTCATGAGCCTTCTCACACGCCGCTTCAGGCGCGAGCTGCAGCCGCGCGATGGTTTTGTGCTGGTCGGGCTGACCTGGCTCACGCTGCCGCTGTTTGGCGCTTTGCCATTGTGGCTGGCCGTACCGGGCCTGAGCGCCACCAACGCCTATTTTGAAGCCATGTCGGCCTTCACCGCCACGGGCGCGACGGCCATCAGTGGGCTGGACACTCTGCCGCTATCGGTCAACGTCTGGCGCTGCTTCATGATGTGGGTGGGCGGGCTGGGAATCATCGTGTTGGCGGTAGCCATCTTGCCGATGCTGGGCGTGGGCGGCAGTCAACTCTTTAAAGCCGAAGCCGCCGGCCCGATGAAGGACCAGAAGCTCACCCCGCGCATTGCCGACACCGCACGGGTCATTTGGAGCACCTACTGCCTGCTGTCTTTGTGCTGCTTTCTGGGATACCGCATGGCGGGCATGAGCTGGATCGACGCCTTCTTGCACATGTGCTCCACCGTCAGCTTGGGTGGGTTTTCCAACCACGACGCCAGTTTTGGGTACTGGAATTCACCCGCCATTGAAGCGGTAGCCATGCTGTTCATGATGCTGTCAGGCATCAACCTGCTGCTGTATTTTGTGGCCGTACGCGGGCGCTCGCTGGGCCCTTTGTGGCGCAATACCGAAGTGCGAGGGTTTTATGTGGTGGTCCTGGGCAGCATCGCCTTGATTTCGGTTTACCTCACCGTGCAAGGTACGTACCCCAGCTTTCTGGAGTCGCTGCGCCACACTGCCTTTCATGTCATCTCCATTGCCACCACCACTGGTTTTGCCAACCATGACTATGCGCAGTGGCCGCTGTTTGCACCTTTTTTGATGATCTTGCTGGGGTGTTTTGCCACCTGCGCCGGCAGCACTGGCGGCGGCGTGAAGATGGTGCGGCTACTGCTGCTGCTCAAACAATCGCGGCGCGAGCTCGTTCGCATCGTGCACCCCGACGTCGTCAATCCGGTGGTGCTGGGTGGCGCGGCCGTGAGCGACCGCGTCATGCAGAGCGTGATTGCCTTCATGATGATTTACGGCGCCACCTTGGTCGGCCTGACGATGGTGATGCTGTTCAGCGGCATGGATGTGGTGACCGCTTTCACCGCCGTGCTGGCCTGCGTCAACAACATCGGCCCCGGTCTGGGCGACGTTGGCCCTACCGTGAACTACGGGGCGCTTACCGACTTCCAGACCTGGGTTTGTACCTTTGCCATGCTGCTGGGGCGGCTGGAATTGCTCAGCGTGCTGGTGTTGCTAACGCCACAGTTTTGGCGGCGATAGCGCCGACGGTTATTGGCAGCTATGTTTTAGCGTTTGCGCCAGCCCACGCATCATCAGCAAACGCCGTACCCGCCTCGTCGTAAACGTGAAAAACAGCATCAGCCCCCAGATTTTTGAGGACCTCAGTTTCTTCCGGATATTCAACGATGGCCGCTATGCTGCCTGCGAAAGCACGGTTCTTTAGCTGCGACAACGCGTACACATTACCCGCGTGGCCTGGCATGGCCAGCAACACCAGCTTGACGGACGGCGTGAGGATCAGCTTGTCCCAAAAGTCAGAGTCCACCGCGTCACCTTCAATCACGTTGCGCTGGGCGGCCAGGTGCTTGGCCAATTGGTCGGGGTTGCTGTCCACACCCAGCACCCTCAGGCCATGGCCTTGGCTGAGCCGCATGTAAGCACCGCTTCCAATTTGCCCCATGCCCAGCACAATCGCGTCTACGGCCTCGATGGCCATCGGCCGGTCAGCCGCCAGCAGCGTTTTGGCTTGTAGCCCCGCCAATGGCTGCTTGAGCCGCACATACAGGCGCTCGCTGGCGGCGTTCAACGGCGCAGCCAACACAAAGCTGCCCGCCACAGCCAGTGAAATTACCACCAGCCACTCATCAGACAACCAGCCCGCTGTGGCGGCGATTGCGGCAACGATCAGGCCAAATTCAGAGTAATTGGTCAAGGTCAAGGTAGACAGCACCCCAGTGCGGGTGCGCAGTCCAAACCGCATCAACACCAGGTAGTACAGACCCGACTTCAAGGGCAACAACAACAGCAGCAACAGTGCCATCATCACCATCGACAAGTCTGGCAGCGCACCCAAGCCCACGCTGAGGAAAAAACCGACCAGAAACAGCTCTTTTAAGTGAAACAGCGACTTGGCCAGGCCCGCTGTAGCAGGATGCGACGCCAACATCATGCCCACAATCAACGCGCCCAGGTCACCTTTGACGCCCACTGCTTCAAACAAACCATAACCCACCACCAAAGACAAAAAGGCACCGTACACCACTTGCAGGTCACCATGGCCCACGCGGTCCAGCATGGCACGCATCAGCTTGGCTGCGGGCCACAGCAACACCAGGCCCAAAGCCCAGATGCTGGGCAACTTGCCCGAGGTGACGCTGAGAAAGGCCACCGCAAACACGTCCTGCATCACCAAAATGCCCACCGCGATGCGGCCATACAGCGAACCGAGTTCACTGCGCTCCTCTAGCACCTTGACCGCAAAAACCGTGCTGGAAAAGCTGAGCGCAAAACCCAGCAAAACCATCGCCGTCCAGCCCAGCTCGCTCGCCATGGCCAGCCCCAGCGACTTGAGCACGAACAACACTGCCGCCAGGCACAGCGTGGAGCTCACAATGTGCAGCGTGGCCGAGCCCCAGACTTCAGCCCGCATCAAGGTGCGAATGTCCAGCTTTAAGCCGATGGTGAACAGCAGCAGCGTGACCCCCAGATTGGCAATGGTGTCAAGCGCCACACTGCGCTCGAACCCCAAGGCGTTGAGAATGAAGCCCGCCGCCAAAAAACCAATCAAGGGCGGCAGGCGAACAAGCTGCGCAGCAAAGCCAGCCGCAAAGGCCAGCGCGATCATGATGGGTTCCATAGCGCCTTTGGAGAAACAAGATTCAGATACTACAAAACAAGATTGAATACGGCGCTATTGGTAAAAATTACCGCGCTGAGCACTCAAGTAAAGTTAACCTGAGCACTATTATTTAAATAGCTGCTTGCGCACGTATTTCTTGATCAAAAGTCAATTTTGACCTATAAAAACGGCCATTTTTAGTACAGGTAAATCGCTTCAAACCCGCTTCTGCGCAAAATAAAACCATTCCTGCCCGACCTCACCGCGCGGGTTGGGGAAGACGACAAAGCCATCGCCTTGTGCACGCGCTTCAACCCCGCTATGGCGCACGCCAATCACGTCGCCAGCTTTGACCGCATCAAAGCTGCGCCATTCACGGGTGAAGGTGTCGCCAGCGTGCTCTTTGTCGGTCACGTCAATCAACCGCAAAATCTCTGGTTGGGCGCTGACGGGCGTTGGCTTGGCGGATGTGATGCCGAGCAGAGCCAAGGTCTGCAAAATCGCGTGCCGCGCCACGCCAACGCCTGCCGGGTCGTCGTGCTGGCCGCATTCGAGCGTGACCGCGTAGCCGCCTCTTGAGCGCATGTACTCTGTGGTGCCAACGCCGTAGTTGGGGTTGGTGACCAGCGACTGTGAGCGGGTGTTGGCAGCCTCTGCTTTGGCCGCCCGCCGCTGCACGCCGCGTGCGTAGGTGTCCAGCCAGCCCTCCACAATGCGTGGTGCGCCCGTATGCAGGGCTAACTGCATTTCTTCCGCCGCCAGTGCAAACGGCTCCAGCGTGCCCGTGTTGTTCTGCGGGCCAATCATCACAAACGGTGCGCCGCCGGTGTGAAACGAATGCAAATCGAGTAGCACGTCATGTGCGTCGAGCAGCGGGCACAGCATGTTGGCAATCCGGTCCTCGAAGTCTTGCGGAATGGCGCTGGGGGCCATGTTGCGGTTTAAATTGCGGTCGCCAAAGCGCCGTTTGAGCTGGTGCGCCAGCGGGTTGGTGATGGGCACAAAGGTGACTGAACCGCGCTCTATGCTCAAAGTGCCAGCATCAATGTCTTGCAGCAGCTGCATGATGGCCTGTGTGCCGCAAATCTCGTTGCCGTGCACCGCGCCCAGCACCAACAGCGCCGGGCCGGGTGCCAGGCCATGAAAGGTGTGGCTTCTTAAATGAGTAGGCAGGTGGGTGGAGGGGCTTTGCTTTTCAGTCATGGTTTGTTTATACCGCACCGACAGCATGGGAGCAAAGTTCAGCGCGGCTGTACCTTGGCAAGTCTGCGTTTGCTTGGCATCAACACCCGCCAGGCAATAACGCAAGAAGTCACACAAAGTGCCGTGCCCAGAATTGAAAAAATCAAAATCAGGGCATCGCGCAGCAAAGGCCGAGCCAGCAAGGGCGCAAAGTCAAAGCTGTGCAGGCCGTTGTACAGGACGCGCTGCCAGCGGTTGGTGTCGTCAACGCGCAGCAGCAACTTGCCAGATGTCGGGTCGGCATACATGGCCACACCGTCTGCCCACTCGGCACGCCACACAGGCAAAGGACGGACATAGCGAGTGTTGTCAGTCACCACACGGGCATAGTATTGGTCGTCGTAAGCTGACAATTTCGCCAAAGTGACTGTGCCTTCAGCACTCGCGTCGGGCCGCAAACCCAGCAGGCTGGCTTGTATGGTTTCGTCCGGCAGGGCATTCAGGACTTCTGGCGCGATACTTGAAGATGGCTTGTCGGCACGTACCAAAGTTTGCCCTTTGACGCCCCAAAGCCGATACCAGCTTTGCCCAGCGACCTGAACAATATCTATTTCCCTGATGTCTGGCAAGCCAGATGATGCAAGTGCTTGCGACGGTAACAACACAACAGCTGTTTTTGAGCCAAGCCACTGCACATGCTCGCTGTGCAGAGCCAAGCGTGGCGAAAATACCTTGAAAGGATTCATCGACAGCAGACCCGAAAATATCCAGGTCAGCGTCACGATTGCGGCCACCAGCCCGGTGATGTGATGCCAGCGCATCCACCATTGGCGGTAGGGTATCCAGCGCGTGCGGTTGATAAACAAGTGCCAAGTGCCCAGTACGATGCCTGTGACTGCCAAAATCACACCAGGTATTGACAGCCACACCACCACGTTGTGCCAGGCGTTGGGGTAGCGGCGCAGCTCGGTGAAGTAAATCCAGTGCGGCACTGCGCCCAGCCAGTTCCAGAAGCGCTCGGCGCGCCGCGTGTCGCGTATGACCTCGGCAGAGCCGGGTGACACGTACAGTTCCAGCCCTTGCGGCCCTTCCATCTGTACACGCTGTAGAGGACGGTAGGGATTCAGGCCTTGGGGTACTGTCCATTGGTCGCGCTCCAGTAGTTCGGATCGCACTGCTTTTTTACCGCTGAAGGTCTCGGCCACTTTGCGGGCCGCATCTGCTGACAGGGCAGGCAAGATTTGTCCAGTCTGCGCATCAACGGCCCGCCATTGTGGTGCGGCCTCTGAGTCACCCAGCGGCTTGCCCAGCAATCGCCAAACAGGTTTGCCATCATGCATACCCAGTCGTGCATCACTGACTTTTAAGCCAGCGCTGTTAGATGCTTGATCGGCTGTCAGGCAGCATCCCTTGGGCAAGTTCAGTGGCGCAAGTCCAGTCAGACGCTCTGTCTGGCTCAAGCCCGGAAAGGGCACAAAGTACAGCACCACACCGCTGACAAACCAAAACAAAAACAGCAGCGCCAGCATAACGCCCAGCCACTTGTGCAGAAAAATCAGACTCTTGTGGGTCAGCCTTTTGGCGCTTGTGCTCATAGGGCGCAGCAAGTAGTCTTAGAAGGCGACCCGATAGCTGACATCCAAGCTGCGCGGTGCCGCAACCATGACTTGATTGGCAGCGCTTGAGCCACCCCATGTTGCATACAGTTTGTTGGTCAGGTTGCGAACACGAACGCTGACGACGCCCGGTTTGAACTCCCAGTTGGCGTAGGCATCTGCCGTGGTCCGGGCGTTGAGCTTGACCAGGTTGTCATTGCCTGTGAAGGCTTCGCCAGTGTGGTTCAGACCCATGCCGACTTTAAGTGGCGAATTGCTGAGTTTGTAGTCCACCCACAGGTTGGCCACAACGTTCGGCACGTTGGGTGGCTTGTTACCTGCGCGTGACACGCCGCCAGCCTCTAGCAAGCTGTCGAACTTCGCGTTAACGACGGCGTAATTGCCGCTCACGCTCAACTGTTTGGTGGCACGCCAGGCCGCAGCCAGCTCAACACCGTTGGATGATTGCGAACCGGTGTTGACCACCAAGGCAGGCAAAGTTGTGTTGCGCGACAAAATATTCGACAGTTTGATGTTGTAGACCGATACCGTGTAGTCAAGCTGGCCGCCAAAGGCCGATTGTTTGAATCCAATTTCAGTCTGCACGCCCTTGGATAACTTGAAGGCTGAATTGACGGCGGAAAGCAACAGCAAATTGCTACCGCCGACAGGGGCAACCGCGTCGGTGTACTGCGCGTAGACAGAAGTGTCTTTGTCAAATGCATAGACTGCGCCCAGGCGTGTCGATGTGGCGTTATAGCTTTGGCTGAACGCCGTAGCAAGGTTGGTATTCAAGTCAAGATTGTTGCGGTCAATCTTGCCGGAGTCAGTGCGGATACCTGCTACCAAGGTCAACTTGTCAGTGACAGACAGCGCGTCTTCAGCAAACAGCGACACCACCGGAATTTTGGTGGCGAAGTTGGTTCGGTTACCAGCGCCAGTAAAGAATGCGGGGTTCTCGCTGTAGTTGCCATACACCGGATTCAAAATGTCAACCCGCAGCGCTGCATTGGTTGCCGCCGAGCCGTTGGAGAACCGCCGCTCGCTGCCAAAGGTGGTGCTGGTGTATTCAAGGCCGGCCACAAACTTGTTTTTCATGCCGCCGATGCTGCTGGTGTTGGTCAGGTCCAGCCTGTTACTGAGCACCTGGTGGTCATGGCTGATGCTGGTCAGGCTGCGATTGAGCAGGTTGGGTGCTGCAAAACTATAGGTTTCGGAATTGCGCCAAAGCCTGTCTGCGCTGTAGTAAGACAACTCGTTGCGCAGTGTCCAGTCGGGGTTGATGTCCCATTGCAGTTTGGCGCGCGTCCACAGGCTGTCATTGCGCATGATGCCGTCATCGACGTTGTAGTTTTTAAAGGCCAGGCGGCGGTCAATCACGCGGCCTGTCGAATCGGTCACCGCGTTGGTGGGTTGGAGTGCGAAGGTAGCGGGTACCAGCACGCTGCCCCAGTATGAGGATGCGCTGTCGCTGAGATAGTCCACAGACAAATCAAGCTTGACATCCCGCGCCAGCTTGGTGGCAAAACCCAACGTCAGATTGTTCAGTCGCTGCTTGTTGCGTTCAATGTGGCCATCGGTTTGCATGTGGCTGAAGTCAACCCGCAGGGCGCTGTCTTGGCCGATGTTGACACCCAGGCCAGCACCTGCCCGCAAGGTGTTGAAACTGCCATATGAAACCATCGCTTCTTTCGACGGGTTGTTGCGGTCAGGCCGTTTGGTTACAAAGTTGACGACTCCGCCGATTGCGCCCTCGCCGTACAGTACCGAGGCTGGGCCTTTGAGAATTTCAATCCGCTCGTAGTTGAAGGTATCTTGCGGTCGGCTGGCCATGCCGGCGCTTGAGATACGGCTGCCGTCATACAGGTACGAAATAAAACCGCCCGTGAAACCGCGAGTTGAGCCAATCGATGGCGAACCCGGATTGCCACCCGCAGACATGCCAACGCCACCACGCAGCGCTTCCTCAAAAGTACGCGCACCGCGCTGCTCCATCTGCTCCTGGGTGATGACATCCACTGATGCGGGGGTGTCCTTGATGCTCAAACCCAGGCGTGATGCTGCCCCGGTTTTTTCCGTCAGGTTGGGCGACAGGTCTTGCTGGCTTTCGCGAACTTCAACTGGTTTCAAAGTGGCTTGTGCATGGGCAGCGGTAGACAGCAGCAGGGCTTGTACGCCAACCATGACAAGCGATAGTTTTTGAAGTTTCATAGGTACTTTCTTGAGGATGAATAAAAGAGAAAAGAGAAAAAATTCAGACAGCCGGGTAGCGGCGCAGACGCCAAGCGGTAAACCCGGCCAGCAATACTGTCAACGTCAGTAGCTGTACCAACCTCAGCAAACTGTCCCTACGCAGGTCGCCAGCAGGCGCTTCTTGCCATTCAAAGCGGGGCATCCGTTCAAAGTCAGCTTCAACAATGGCTGTACCGGTCAGCATTCGCGGTTCAAAAAACTGCTTCCACAGCGCATGAAAATCACTGACCTGGTTTTGAAACTGCAAGTACCGGCGTGACCCATTGCCTGCCAGCGCGGCCATGCCTTCATGCGCGACGATGGCAGGTGACAGAAAACCGAATCGCTCGACCAGCGCCTGTTGTCCCGCGAGTTGGGCGTCAAACTGGTCCAGCACGGGCTGGATGGCGCTGTCTACGTCGCGTTGCAACATGTACGCACCTTGCCTGCGCGGGGGGACTTCAATCTTGCCGTTCTTCGGTATCAAGACTTCAGGCTTGTCGATGTATCGGTAGTCGGTACTGAGCAGCTTGTTGTAGCGGTTCAGGCCGTCGATGGTGATCAGCCGTGTGCGTGTGGCCAGCTCGGTACGCGATGGTGCAGGGCTGACCAGGCCCACCACCAGATTGAGCACTACGGGCACCACCAACACCAACATCACCCAGCCACCAATCAGCATCAATGCGTTGGCTGCGGATGACCGCCCGATGGCATTGACTGCTGCACAAAGCAAAAACCAGAACAGCGCGTAGCTGGCCACCAGGCTTGCCCAGGCTAAGAGCATTGGCAGTGACGTCAATTGGCTGACCTCTGGCCTGAGCAGCATCAACACCAGCACGGGCAACAAGTTGGCTATGCCGACAACAACGACGGCTCGCACAGCCAGCTTCGCTGCAACCAGGACGGGCAAGCCAAGCGGCTGCGACAGCAACATGCGCAGCGTGCCTTGTTCGCGTTCGGCAGACAACAAGTTGTAGCTGAGCGCAAAAATCAGCAGTGGCAGTAAATACACCACCACAAAAGCCAAGTCAAAGTGCCCCGACAGCAGGTTCCAGGGGTTTTCAATTTCGCTGTCGTACATGAAATTCAGCTTGCTGCGGTAAGTCACCTGGTAGTAGTGACTGAACATGTCTGACTGACCGACAGCCACAGGTGCCAGCGCTGCCGCTGGCAGCACCGCGTAGCGCCCGCCCATACCGCTGCCAATCGATGCAGGGTCAGCTGGGTTGGCAAACGGTTCTGGTGTTGCTTTGCCTGCCATCATCCGGGCCAGTAAGTCAATGTTGCTGGCCTGCTGGTCAACTTGCCGTTTCAGCACCACAGCCGCTGCATCTGCCCGCGCCTGGGTATGCGCCAAGCCATTAAAGAGCGCGTAGGACAGCAGTGCCGCCAGCAGTCCGCCTACCAGCCAAAGTGTTCGGTCAGCAAAAAGCACCTTGCCTTCGTGCCTGAACACGGTACAAAAAAGTTGCCATGACGTTTGAATGGATCGCATGTCAACCCTCACTGCATGGGGCGTGTACATGCCACACGCGCTACCAAAATGCTGGCTATCAGTACCACCAGCAGAACCAAAAGACTCAAAAGATTGTTTTCAAGCGATGTGCCTGCGCTGGGCAACTGGTAACTGAAGCGGGGAACTGTCGCCCACAACTTGGCGTCGGCCTGGTAGGCAAAGTGCTGGTTGTGCAGTGTGTCTGCATGTTTGACCAAATCAGCGCTCATCAGGTCCTGCATCAATCGGCGATGCTGTTCTGCGGCGACTGAAAAGTCCCTGTGGTTCACAAAGTCTGTGCTGGCCATACCCATCGAATACGAGCGCAAGGCCAGCAAGGGCACGACCAGCCCTGCCCAAACCTGGCTACGCTGCTGTTCTTCAAACGCATCCCACAAGTTGCCAAAATGCTTGTCGGTCACGCCGTAGCCTGCCTGGTCATCAATCTGCAAGGCAATGCCCCACTTGTTCAGTGGTACGTCAGCGCCCCAGCGCTTGTCAGAGCCCAGCTTTTCTTTCCAGGCTTGCTGGTAGCTGGCGCCTAAGTCAGCATTCATTTTTTGACTGAACACCAACCGTGTCGGGCTGGGGTTCAGTGTGCGGGCCAGGTCAGACGCGGCGCGCGGCACCATCAGCGTGCCTACTATCCACAGCCCAAGTAACACCACCAGAGAAATGCGCGAACTTCGTGCCCAGCCCGATACTGCCAGCACCACAAAAACTGCAATCAGCAAGTACACCCCATAACCCAAGCCCAAGCCTAGCAATCGCAGAGCGGTATCAAGCTGCAACGACGGCTCTAACCCCCACAAGCTGGCAAACAGCGTTGCCAGCCCCGCCGGCATCAGCAGCACGGCCAGGCAAGCGCACAACCCTAGCGCTTTACCCCACATCAACTGTCGCGGCGTGATGCCCAGGCTCAAGGTTTGTCGCAGTGTGCCGCGTTCACGCTCACCGGCAAAAGCATTGAAACCTAACACCACAATCAGAAGCGGCCCGAGCACCTGGAGCACCCACGCAGCGCTAAGTTGACCCAGGCGTTGCAAGCCTGTGGCATCTTGCGCGGGGCGAAACTTGACTTCACTTTGTCGATGCGCCTGTAGCCATAAGGTAGACCCCACATACGGCGTGATACCTGGGTCTATCACCGACAACGGCGGTTCAGGCTTGAACACATGCATACCCTGGTGCGCAGCATCGTGCGGATGGCGTGTGTTTTGGCTCACCCAGTCCTTGTAATCAAGCTTTTGGGCGACAGCACGTTCACCGCTGATGGCGCGCTGGTTTTGCCAGCCGACGGCCAGCGCTGTGAGCAGCAACACCAGTACCAGCCCGCCGGCCCAATGCAAGCGGCCATCGCGCAAATACTCTGTCAAGTCTCTGCGGGCAATCACGCCCAGCGTACCCAGTCGGTTTAATGGGCTCACGGTCAAGCCCTCATGTGCTGCAAATACAGCGCTTCAAGATCAGAGTGCGTGATGTCTGCACTGCTGAGTTCTGCCACCAGTTGGCCGCGCTTCATGATGCCGATCCGCGTGGCGGTTTGCTTGGCATGAAACAGGTCATGCGTGGTCGTCAATACCGCTACGCCCTGGGCACTGGCTTTTTTCAACAATTGAGAAAACTCGTTGGCGGCCGACGGATCAAGCCCGGATGTGGGTTCATCCAGCAACAAGGCTTTGGCGTCCTTGGCCATGGCAATGGCAATGCCTACTTTTTGTCGCATGCCTTTTGAATAGGTGTCAACGCGCCGCGCCGCAGCCAGCTCATCCAGCCCCACATCTGTCAGCAGTTGCAGCAGCCGCTGCCTGCTTTGCTTGCTGCCTGTTGCCAGCGTGGCAAAGTAGTCCAGATTTTCAAGGCCTGACAGCACCCCGTACAGCATGACTTGCTCTGGGATATAGGCCAAGTCGCGTTTGGTTTGCAGCGGTTCGGCGGTTACGTCACGGCCATTGACTTGCGCTGTGCCTGTGCTGGGCGACAGAAAATTCAAAAAGACATTGATGAGCGTGGTCTTGCCCGCGCCGTTGGCACCCAGCAGGCAATAAATATCGCCTGGGGCGACGTGCAGCGTCACGTTTTCTAGTGCGCGGGTTTCACCAAAACTTTTACTCAGAGCGTTTGCTTGCAGCATGTTTTACTTCAATTGTTTGTTGTGCGGACTGTTGCTAGCCCGACCTTCGTCTGCGCGGACACAACATTGATTCAGCCATTGGTGTAAATTTTAACGCAATTTAGTTGCGTTAAGTGGGAAAAATTGACTGTGGCCTTCCTAGCGATAACCGAGCGGATTTCTACGTCAAAGCACGTGGCGCCAAAGCCACCACCGCCGCGCGAATGGCTGCAATGTGTTCTGGCGTGGTGCCGCAGCAGCCGCCCACAATGTTGACCAGACCGTCTTCAGCAAACCCGCCTAACAAACGCGATGTAACTTCTGGCGTTTCGTCAAAACCTGTGTCACTCATTGGGTTGGGCAAGCCGGCATTGGGGTAGCAGCTGATGAAGGTGTCACCCGCCACGCTGGCCAGCTCTTGCAGGTAAGGTCGCATGAGCGCTGCGCCCATGGCGCAGTTCAAGCCAACTGACAGCGGGCGGACATGTCGGACGCTGTGCCAAAAACCAGCAACCGTCTGGCCACTCAATACCCGGCCTGATGCGTCGGTAACAGTGCAGCTGAGCATGACCGGAAGTCGCTCACCACTGGTCTCGAAAAACTCTTCAATCGCAAACGCAGCAGCCTTGGCATTGAGGGTGTCAAAAATGGTTTCCACCAACAGCACATCAGCACCGCCTTCAACCAATCCTTCAACTTGTTCGTAGTACGCCTGTCGCAAAACTTCAAAACTGGTGTTGCGTGCGCCGGGGTCGTTCACATCCGGGCTAATACTTGCCGTGCGAGGTGTGGGGCCGATGGCACCCACCACATACCGGGGGTGTGCAGCAGTGCTGAATTTTTCGCAGGCTTGGCGCGCCAGCCGCGCGGCAGCGACATTCAGCTCACGTGCCAGGTGCGGCAAAGCGTAGTCTTCTTGCGCAACGGACGTTGCGCCAAAGGTGTTGGTTTCAATCAGGTCGCAGCCCGCCACCAGATAAGCCTCATGAATGTCTTGAATGATTTGGGGCTGCGTTAAATTGAGCAATTCGTTGTTGCCCTTCAAGTCTTGGGCATGGTCGGCAAAGCGCTCGCCCCGAAACTGTGCCTCGGTCAATTTGTATTGCTGGATCATGGTGCCCATAGCGCCATCGAGAATCACAATGCGGCTGCGCAGCATGCCGGGTAGCGCTTGGGCTCGGGTGTACAGGGTAGTAGTTATGTTCATCACGGTTTTTGGCTCAAAGCTTCGTGGGGTTGGGTACGTCCCCATACACCTCAACCGGGTCAAAAATCTTGCCGTCTTCGACAAACTGCAACCGACCTGTTTGCAAGTCAACAGCACGGTAAAAGCAACTGCGGTAGCCCACATGGCAGCTTGCGCCACTCCCCGCAACCTTGACTCGTAACCACATGGCATCTTGGTCATCGTCGATTCGCAGCTCCACCACGCTTTGCGTCAAACCGCTGGTTGCACCTTTGTGCCACAGCAGGTTTCGGCTGCGGCTCCAGTAGTGGGCCTGGCCAGTGGAAATCGTGAGCTTTAAGGCTTCGCGGTTCATGTAACCGATCATCAGCACCTCGCAACTGGCGGCGTCGGTGGTCACGCAGGTTATCAGTCCATCGGCATCAAATTTGGGTGCCAGCTCAAAGCCTTCTTCTACTTGCTGAACACTGGTGCGTGCCGACAGCTGCAATTTGTTAATAACCATTGTTGATAGCCGCTTGATTTGGCAGTCCGATAGACGAAAGGATTTCTTTTCTGGCGCATGGGTCCGTACGAAAAACACCCAGGAGGCGTGTGGTCGCGGTTGTGGATCCTCGCTTGTAAACCCCTCTTGTGCTCATGCACATGTGCTCCGCCTCTATCACGACCGCTACGCCTCTGGGCTGCAAAACATCCGCAATCGCGTTAGCAATCTGGCTGGTCAGTCGCTCCTGAATTTGTAGACGCTTGGCGTAGATGTCCACCACCCGAGCCAGCTTGCTTAAGCCGACGACCCGCTTATCGGGCAGGTAAGCGATGTGAGCGCGGCCAATAATCGGGACTAGATGGTGCTCGCAGTGCGATTCCAGTCGAATATTGCGAACCAAAACCATATCGTCATAGTCGCCCGCTTCTTCAAAGGTGGCCGTTAAAACTGCATAAGGGTCTTGGCCATAGCCCGCAAAAAATTCACCATAAGCTCTCGCAACGCGACTGGGCGTATCGCGCAAGCCCTCTCGCTCAGGGTCATCACCCGCCCATAACAACAGTGTTCTAACCGCAGCTTCAACGTCTGCCTGCTCGGGGCGTTGCGATGTCATGCAGGCACTTCGTTAGGGATACCTGCAACACAGCCAGCCAGCCCCTTTTGAAAAATATCTTGGGGCAAGTCCCGCCCAATAAACACCATTTTTGAGCTGCGTTTCTCACCTACTTTCCATTTGCCGCCACGGTCGCCGCCCATCAGCATATGTACGCCCTGGAACACGATGCGGTCGCCCTCGCCCGCAACATTTAATATGCCCTTGTAGCGCATCATTTTTGTGCCGTACACCTGAATCATTGCGCCCAAGAAATCTTCAACGCGCTCAATGTCTAGCGGTTTGTCTTCTCTAAAAACGAACGATGTCACGTCGTCATCGTGCTCATGGTCAACATCTGTTAAAAACTGCGGTTCAATTTCCAGAATCGCGTTCAGATTGAAACCTCGGATATCCAGCAGTTCATTGACCGCTGCCACGCCGTGGTGCGACTCCGCAATTTTTGCGCGAGGGTTGATGCGGCCCAAACGCTGGCGCAACTTCGACAATGCGTCCGCATCTACCAAATCGGTCTTACTGATGAGAACCCTGTCCGCAAAACCAACTTGCTCCTGCGCTTCATGATGCTCGTCAAGTTGTTGCGGTGCGTGGACGGCATCAACCAGCGTGACGATGGCGTCCAGCAGGTAGTTCATTTGAATGGCCTCATCAACAAAAAAGGTTTGCGCCACGGGTGCCGGGTCGGCCAGGCCGGTGGTTTCAATCACCACATGGTCAAAACTCAGGGCGCCAACTTTTTTCTTCAGGGCCAACTCGCTCAGAATACGCACCAAATCGCCGCGCACGGTGCAGCAAATGCAGCCGTTGTTCATCTCAATGATTTGCTCGTCACGGTCTTGCACCAGCAGTTCGTTATCAATGCCGGCTTCGCCGAATTCGTTTTCGATCACCGCGATTTTGAAGCCGTGATCAGCTTTCAAAATATGGTTGAGCAAAGTGGTTTTACCGCTCCCTAAAAAGCCGGTGAGGATGGTGACGGGAATGAGGCTCATGTTGGTAAAATTAAAGTTAAAAAATTCAGTTCGCTGCAAATGACGGTTTGGGTAAGCGCGCCAAGATACCTTCGCGCAGCCTGTCTGGCCGATCTGCTCTTGGCATTGCGCCATCCGGGTCGTTCTGATAGAGCTGGGCGCAGATCACAACTTGCCTGGCGCTTTCTGTGTCGGGTGCTAAGTCACCAAACAGATAAGTCGTTTTCCCTGGTGACTGCAACGCCACTGCGCATGAGCGCTTGCAAGCACTCATGCACTCAATGGGACGAACAGTGAATGGCGTGTCCAGCCGGAAGGCTTCTTCCTCGATGGCCTCAAAAAACGCAAGGCCAACTCTAGGCTCGTCCGGCGACTCTCCAGCTAGCCGACACCGGACGCACACCAGAATTTCAATTTTTTGGTTTTGATTCATGCCCAGCAATATCAGGCAGGTTCGGCTTCCAAAACAGGCGTGGCCGCCCAGTCTGGAAACGGGTCTGGCAACTGGCGCCAAGCTTTCATGCCCTTGCGTGTTTCTGTGAACGTCAGGTGGCAGGCTTTCCATGCGGCTTCAATCAGCGCTCTGTCCATCCTCTGGCCAATGAACACGACTTCGTTCAAGCGGTCACCGTAGGGCTCGCGCCAGCGCTCTTCGATGGCGTCGCGTTGTGGGTCGCCCTTGGGTGGCAAGCGGCTTTTGTCACTCTGGTGTGCCCACCAGCGGCCCACGGGTTCGTGTGTGGCGGTGTTGCCTGTGCGTGAATACGACAGCACCCATTCGGGCTTGCTGGCCAGCCATACGTAGCCTTTTGCGCGTAGCAGCCCTGCCAGCGGAAGTTCCATAAATTCTGAGAAACGCTTGGGGTGCAGCGGGTCGTGGCTACGCAGCACAAAGCTGCTGATGCCATATACCTCGGTTTCTGGGGTGTGCTTGCCTTCCAGCTCACGCGCCCAACCGGGCATGGCGCTGGCTTTTTCCATGTCGAATTTACCGGTGGTCAACACTTTTTTCAGTGGTACGCGGCCATGGTCTGCATACACAATTTCAGCGGTTGGGTTTAATGCTTTGATAACGCCTGTGACTTCGTCGCGCCGGGCAGCATCCACCCTGTCAATTTTGTTGACCACCACCACATCGGCAAACTCGATTTGCTCCATCAGCAATGCGGCCAGCGTGCGGTCGTCCTCTTCACCCGCGACCTGCCCGCGATGCGCCAGCAAATCTTTGCTGGTGTAGTCGTTCAGCAAGCTAAACGCATCGACCACCGTGACCATGGTGTCAATCACAGCCACGTCGTTCAGGCTGTTGCCCTCTTCATCGGTAAAGTCAAACGTCGCCGCTACAGGCAGCGGCTCGCCAATGCCGGTGGATTCAATCAGCAGGCAGTCAAAACGGCCTTCGGCAACCAGTTTGCGCACTTCAATCAGCAAGTCTTCGCGCAGCGTGCAGCAAATGCAGCCGTTGCTCATTTCTACCAGTTTTTCTTCGGTGCGTGACAGCGCTGCGCCTGCGTTGGCAGCACTTTTGTCGACCAGTGAAGCGTCAATGTTGACCTCACTCATGTCGTTCACGATGACGGCCACGCGCAGGCCCTCACGGTTCGCCAAAATATGGTTGAGCACGGTGGTTTTGCCTGCGCCCAAAAAGCCAGACAAGACAGTGACGGGGAGGCGGTTTTTGGTCATATGATTGGTTATCGCAAGTGAGTTGCAACTTTAACTCAAAAGTCTAGCTATCGCAACATTGTTGCGATTAAATATCAGCGCCAGACGCCCGTCGTCATGGTCGCAGTGATGTCGCATGTGGGCAGGCCTGCAAGCGCTGGCCATCGATCGATACGAGGAATTCAGCTATAAATACAGGCTTTTAGCCAATGAATACGCGCGCAAGAAGCTACTAAAAATATAGCAAAAAGTTACATGACTGCGGTTGGCCCTTAGTTCTGCTTCATGCCTGCTGCCAGTTGGGCTGCGTTATGTCGTATCAGCTTGAGATAGGTGTCGGCTGGGCCACCGGCCTTTGACAGCGCATCCACATACAGCGCTGGCCCAACGGTCACGCCGGCATCTTTGCTGAGTTGAGCCAGCAGCTTGGGGCTGCTCATGTTCTCAACAAATACGGCTTTGATCTTTTCCTTTTGGATTTGCCTGATCAAGTTTGCAACCTGTTTGGCGCTGGGCTCTGAATGGGTAGACATGCCTTGCGGCGCCAGAAACTGAATGCCATACCGCGCACCAAAATAGCCAAAAGCATCGTGCGACGTGATCACCTTGCGTTTGTCTTGCGCGATCGCGTCGAAAACACTTTTTATCTCTGCATCCAGTGCATCAAGCTGCTTGATGTAAGTCTGGCTATTGGCCTGGTACAGGTTGCTCGACGCTGGGTCAAGCTTGCTCAGGGCTGCGGCGATGTTACGCACGTACACCGCGATATTTGTTGGGTCTTGCCAGGCGTGCGGGTCAGGCCCAGGTTTTCCTTTGTGACCCATGGAAGTGAGAACCTTAATACCTTGGCTGGCCACAACAATCTGGCCTTTGTAGCCAGCAGACTTGACCAGTTTTTGTGCCCATGGCTCAAAGCCCAGGCCGTTGGTGACCAACAGCTTTGTTTGCAGCAGGTTTTTAGCATCGACGGCTTTAGGTTCAAACACGTGCGCATCTTCATCAGCACCCACCAGCGTTGTGACAACGACCCGGTCACCGCCCACCACTTGTACCAGGTTGCCCAGGATGCTGAAACTGGCCATCACTGGTAGTTTGTCCGCTGCAGTTGACAGCGTGGTTGCCGAGCTAAAAATAAGTATCAGCAACGGACTGAAGAGTTTTGGGAGCAGGGTTTTCATGAGGATTGGCCTTGGATGAGGGGATGGAGAAATTCAAAAAACAAACAAAAAATCAGGCAACACGGTGCGCTTTGGCAAATTGGCGTGGCAGCCAGCCGCCGGGGGAGATCAGCAGAGACACAAAATAAAGCGCGCCGGCGCAGCCAATGATCGTGGCCCCGGTGGGTGTATCCAGGTGGTAGGACAGGAGCAGCCCAAAGTAGCCTGCCAGCATGGCTTGTGCGCTGGCATTGACCAGTTGCGCGGGCAGGGTGTCGTGCCACAGCCTGCTTGACACAGCGGGCAACATCATCAGCCCAACAGCCATCAGCGTGCCCAGTGTTTGGAAACCCGCCACCAGGTTAACCACCACCAACATTAAAAACCCCTGTTGCCATAGCCAGTTGAGGCTGGTTTTTGCGCCTGTTTTCCGGGTCCCGCTCAAGAACCCCGGATCAAAACTCTCCAGCACCAAACCGCGGTAGCTGGCGGCCAGTGCCAACAGACTGACGCTGGCTACCGTGGCTACCAGCAGCAGTCCGGTTGTGTCTACACCCAGCGCGCTGCCGAAAAGAATATGCAGCAAATCAAGCTGCGTGCCGTGGCTGGAAATCAGCGACACCCCGAGAGCCAACGCTACCAGATAGATGGCTGCCAGACTGGCGTCCTCCTTCAAAGCGGTGGTTCGGCTGACCAGCCCGGCAATACCTGCAACCAGCATGCCGGCCACCACACCGCCCAGCACCATCGCGGTCAACGACAGGCCGAACAGCATGAAGCCAATGGCTACGCCTGGCAAGATGGCGTGGCTGAGCGCGTCGCCAAACAGGCTCATGCGCCGCAGCGTCAAAAAAACGCCCAGTGGCGCGGCGCTGAGCGACAAAGCCAGCGTCGCAACCAGTGCGCGGCGCATGAAAGCAAACTCTGCAAAAGGAGCGAATAGCAAGCTCAGCAGCAACCCCCATGAATGGCTAAACAATTGCTCCATCAGACGGCCAAAATATCTTTAGAAGTTTGTTTGACTGTCAACGCTTGCGCTGCACCCGGCGAGTCGATCGCGCACATGTCAGCGTCGTCATCCCAGATTTCCGCCATGGCGCGCGCGGTCGCCAGATGGGCGGGTGTCATCACCTGTTCGGTCGGTCCCCAGGCCACCAGCTCGCGAGCGATCAGCAACGCTTGCGGAAAGTACGCTTGCACCTGCGCGTCGTCGTGCAGCACGGCAATGACTGTGCGCTGCTGGGCATGCCACTGCTTGACAATTTTTAACAGCGCGGCAGTCGTCTTGCTGTCGATGGCCGCGAAGGGCTCGTCAAGCAATATCAGATGCGCGTCTTGCACCATCAAGCGGGCAAACAGTACGCGCTGTAGTTGCCCATTGGATAGCGAGTTGATCGGGCGCTGTTCAAAGCCCTGCAAGCCAACCTCGCTCAGAGCGGTAGCCACGCGGTCAAGCTGCGCCTCGTTTAACCTTGCCCAGGCACCGCTTGATGGCCAGCAGCCCAGAGCCACGCAGTCTTGTACATTGATGGGAAAGTTGCGCTCAATATCTGCCAGTTGTGGCAGATAGGCAATATTCCCTGAATCCGACATCACAGATATTTGCCCACCAGAAATCGGCAGCAAACCCACTATGCTTTTTAGCAGTGTACTTTTGCCTGAACCATTAGGCCCGACCACGGCAGTCAGAGAGCCACGCGCGAAGTGACCGCTGACATGGTGCAATGCAGGGTGTTGCTGGTAGCTGACGGTCAAGTTGTCAAGCGTCACCATGGCGCGGCTTCCAGATTGGCCCATGCCACCGCCAGCCAAAGCACGAACATGGCAGGAAGAACTGCCAGAACGCGCAACCAGGCCGGCCAACTCAACACGCTGCGGTTTAGGCGAACAGTGCTGGCAATTTTCCGTAACAAAGGATTAGGCATATTTCCAAGTGGCATCTGTCTTTACAAAAGGGACAATGATGTTGCGAGTTTTCATTGAAAACGCAATTTAATTGCAATATTTTATCGCAACTAATGTGCGTTTATTGCTTTATCATCTCAGTTCTTTTTAAACAGAACATCATGGCCAACACAGCACCGACAACTGAAACCTTGACTGTCACCTCTGCAGCAAATCCGATTGATGCGCTGCTGACTGCACACGGCCTGCGCCGTACTAGCGCGGCGCGCCTGGTTCTGGGATGGCTGCTGGCGCATCCGGACACCAGCTACACCCACGCGCAGTTGCAAACGGCGCTGGCTGATCAAGAGAGCGAGCTTGACCGCGTGACGCTTTACCGCCTGATTGACCGCCTGACGCAGGTTGGCCTGCTGCTGTGCCGGGTGGATGCGAGCCGCACCCGCCGGTACCAGGCCATGCCGGCTGAAATTCATGCGATTCCGCACTTTGAATGCCAAAGCTGCCACCGTGACAGCCCCTTGTCTGGCGCGCTTTCCGGGGCATTGAAGGCCAATGCGAATGACCTGGAGCGGGCTGCACAAACCGCGCTTGAAGCGCTCAAGGCGCTGGGTTACAAGGGCATGAGCATGGACTTTGCCGTACGCGGCGTGTGTGCTGACTGCGCCACAGGAGCCGCGGCTTGATCAGTTGCCGCCAGCTCAGCTACCGTTATGCCACGGGGCCGGCGTTGGCGTTTGCCGACCTGGACGTGGTGCAGGGCCAGACGCTGTTGCTCACAGGGGCCTCAGGCTCGGGCAAGTCAACCTGGCTGGCGCTGGCGGCTGGTTTGCTGCGGGCCAGCAGCGGCCACATCACGGTGGCCGGGCAGGCGCTCGATCAGTTAAGCAAAACGGGCAGTGATGCCTGGCGGGCAAAAACGATTGGCTTTTTGCCACAAAAGCTGCATTTGAGCGCCGCGCTGACGGTGCGGGGTAACCTTGAATTGGCTCAGTGGGCGGCTGGGCAAACAACCGACGACAAACGCATCACCCAGGCGCTGACGGCGCTGGGCGTGCAAGATTTGGCGGAACGCAAACCTTCGCAACTGTCGGGCGGGCAGGCGCAGCGGGTGGCGCTGGCGCGGGCGGTGTTGATGCAGCCCAAAGTGATTCTGGCTGACGAGCCCACCGCCAGCCTGGACGATGAGGCCTGCGCCGCTGCACTGTCGCTGCTGCTGGCCACGGCAGGGCGGCTTGAAGCAACTTTGGTCATTGCCACGCATGATTCGCGCATCAAAAAGCACCTGGAAGCCGTTTTAAAGCCGTTTTTAAGCATTAAATTGGCCTACAGCCCAATGAATACGGGCGCAAGCAGCTCCTGAAAATATAGCGACTTATTTTCTATTGCCTGGCCCATGAATACCCTTTTACTGTCCTGGCGTTACCTGTGGTCACGGCCGTTGGCTGCCAGTTTGAACCTGCTGCTGCTCACACTTGGCCTGGCGGCCATCACGTTTGTGATGCTGGCCAGCCACCAGATCAATCGTGCCTTTGAGCGTGACCTGGCGGGCATTGATGTGGTGGTGGGCGCCAAGGGCAGCCCGATGCAATTGATTTTGTCGGGCGTGTTTCATATTGACGCACCGACCGGCAACATACCGCTGGCAGCGGCCAAAGAGCTCCAGGCTAACCCGCAGGTGGCCAAACTGATTCCCATCAGCCTGGGTGACAACTTTCGCGGTTTTCGGATTGTGGGCACGTCGTTTGACTACCCCAAACTTTATGGCGCAGTGTTGGCTGACGGCGCGTTGTGGACGCAGCCCATGCAGGCGGTGGTGGGCAGCCAGGTGGCGCGGCAAACTGGTTTGGCTGTTGGCAACAGTTTTGTTGGCTTGCATGGTCTGGGCGGCGGTGGGCACGCCCACGGCGACACGCCTTATCAGGTGACAGGTGTTTTAAAGCCGAGCGGATCGGTTCTGGATAGATTGATCCTGACATCGACCGAGTCGGTTTGGGTTGTGCATGAAAAAGACATGGCTCTGGATGCAGAAGACCTGAAAATCTTGCAGCAAGACCGTGAGCTAACCCTAGCGCTGATTCAATACGCCTCTCCAATGTCGGCGGTGACTTTCCCGCGCTTCGTCAACACCACCACCGAGATGCAGGCGGCCGCGCCTGCACTGGAAATTACCCGGCTGCTGACCATGCTGGGTGTCGGTACAGACATGCTTAAGGCGCTTGCTGGTGTGCTGCTGCTTACCGCAGGTTTGAGCGTTTTTATCGCGCTGTGGAGCGCTGTGCGCGAACGCCGGGCCGACCTGGCGTTGCTGCGCATGTTGGGCGCCCCACCGCGCAAAATTGCCTCTTTGCTGCTCTGTGAAGCGCTGTGGCTGGCGCTGCTGGCCTGTGTGCTGGGCATGGCGGCAGGGCAGGGGCTGATGGCGCTGCTGGCCTGGGCGCTCCAAATGGATAAATCAGTTTCATTGACCATGTTTGTGTGGCCGATGGCGCTGGCTTTAGTGCCGGTACTGGCCCTGGGTGTGGCCTGGGCTGCCAGCCTGCTGCCCGCCTGGGAGGCCTACAGGGTCAGTGTGTTTGAACTTCTTCAAACTCGTTAGTCAAATGGACATCAAAGGAAACATCATGAAAAAGTATTTGTTAATCGCTACCGTTCTCGTTGCTTCGTTGTCAGCCATCGCTGCGCCGCATTCCGACAAAGAACTCAAAGAAGACATCACCCGCCACCGCGCCATGGCAGCTGCCCATGAAGGCGCTGCCAAATGCCTGGAGTCCGGCAAAAAACCGGACGTGTGCGAAAAAGAACTGCAAGCGGCTTGCAAAGGCCTGGCAGTCGGCAAATACTGCGGCATGAAGCACGCGCATTGAGTCGCACCAGTATCCAGCGTTTAGCTTGCGCAAAATTTGTATATCTATCGTTTTCAGGAGCAAGGCATGGCACGACGGTTTAAAACATGGTCTGTTGTAGCGGGTTTGGCGTTGTGCCTGGGCGCAACCGCGTCTGCGCAAGTTTTGTCATCACCCCTTGGCGCACCGCCGGCTGGTATCGCCGCCGGCACAGGCGCGGGCACACACGGTGCGGGCAGTCCGTTTGCACCCTTGCAGCCACGCAATGACGTGATCCCGTGGTCAGTGCTGACCGATGTCAAAACCAAGACCGAGAAAAACCGCATCCTGCCCGTCTTCAACACCAGCCAGACGGCGCTGAACCAGAAAACCCAGCGCATTCAGGGCTTCATGATGCCGCTGGAGCCCGGTACCAGCCAGCGTCACTTTTTACTGTCGTCGGTGCCGCTGACCTGCTCGTTTTGCACCGCCGGCGGGCCTGAGAGCATGGTCGAAGTGCGCACCAAAACCCCGGTCAAATATGGCATGGAGCCGGTGGTGGTGGAAGGCAAGTTTCTGGTGCTCAATGACGATTCTTACGGTCTGTACTACCGCATGACGGACGCGACCAGTGTCAAGTAAAACGGCATGATATTTGCGCTGCCTCGCCTGACGACCTTGTTGGCCGTGCTGCTGGCGGCTGTTCTGGTGATGACGCAAACGCTCGGCGTGATTCATGGCATCACCCATGGCGCATCAGGTTCGTCATTGCATGCTCACGATCAAGGTCACGACCATGATCATGATCACGATGGGGTTGATGCGTCAGCCCCAGATGATTTTTTAACCGCCCTTTTTTCATCGCATCAAGAAGCCTCGGATTGCCGTCTGTTCGACCAGGTCAGTCACGATGGTGCGTTGATCACAGCAACGCCATTTGCGTTGCCAGTGGTGCCGCCACCTTTGACGGTGGCTATTTTTCAGGGCGAAGCACTCGCGCGCTGGGCTGCGTTGTTTGACGCACGCGGCCCGCCTTTGACCGTCTGAATCTTTCCCCCTTTGTTGTTACTTGCTGGCTAAAAGGCTGGCGAGTGACCCTGCCTTTTCAGATTCATTCAGGTCAAACCATGTCAACATTATTTTCAAACAGTGCCGTCCGGCTGGCGGTGCTGTCAGTCTGCGCGCTCTACGCGCAAGCCGCCGCAGCCCAAACGCCGCAACTCAAAGAAGTCACCATCACTGGCAACCCGCTGGGTGCTTCAGACTTGATAGCGCCTGGCGCGCAATATTCAGGTGATGGGTTGCTATTGCGCTCCAAAACCACCTTGGGTGAAACGCTCGACGGCACGCCTGGCGTCAGCAGCACCTACTTTGGCCCGAACGCCAGCCGCCCCATCATTCGTGGGCAAGACGGCGACCGCATCCGGATCTTGAACAACGGCGGCGGCTTGCTGGATGCGTCGTCGCTCAGTTATGACCATGCCGTCACGGCTGACCCCATCAGCATTGAGCGCATCGAAGTGTTGCGGGGGCCGGGCGCACTGCAATATGGCGGCAGCGCAGTGGGTGGTGTGGTCAATGTGATTGACAACCGCATTCCGCGCGAAGCGCTGTTTGATGCAAAAGGCGGTATCGGCGGCAAGATTGACCTGGGCTTGGCCACAGGCAACAAAGAAGAAAGCACAGGTGTTTTGCTGGAAGCGGGCAACCACCGCTATGCCATTCATGTTGATGCCATGAACCGGGACACGAAAGATGTCGATGTGCCGATCAATATTTTTTGCAATCGGACAGCAGGCGCTTTCACTGCCAAAGGTATTTGCAATTCAGCCAGCAAGGTCAGCAGCACCGCAGTGGGCGGCTCTGTCTTTTTTGACCAGGGCTACCTGGGTGCATCCGTCAGCGGTTACCGCAGCAACTACGGCACGGTGGCCGAGCCCAATGTCAACATCGGCATGAAGTCTGACCGCTTTGCATTTGAAGGCGAAATTAAAAACCTCGGTAGCGTGATTCAAAGCGTCAAGGGTCAGTACAGCAAGACCGACTACACCCACACCGAATTCACCAACACGGTGGTGGGCACAGTGTTTAAAAACCGGGGCAGTGATTTAAGGCTGGAGACGCGACACGCCAAGTTTGGCAACCTTGAAGGTCTGGTTGGTGTGCAACTGGAAGACAGCCGATTTTCAGCTGATGGTGACGAGGCTTTTGCGCCTTACAGCCGTACCCGCCAAAACGCCTTGTTTGCCTATGAAGAATATAAAACGGCCTGGGGCAAGCTGACATTTGGCGGCCGGCTGGAGTCGGTCAAGGTCGAGTCACTTGGCAACCCCAATCCTGCACTGGCCAAGTTTGTGCCGGCCCAGCACGACTTCAAACCCACCAGCTACGCCATCGGAAGCCTTTGGAATGTCTCGCCGCAGTGGCAGCTGACTGGTAATGTTGCCTACACCGAACGCGCTCCCAAAGACTACGAACTGTTTGCCAATGGGCCGCACATCGCCACCCGAGCCTACGAGGTTGGCAACAGCACGTTTGCCAAAGAACAAGCGACGCAGTTCGACCTGGGCGTAGCCTGGAAATCAGCGTTTGATTCATTTGCATTCAATGCCTATTCAAGCAGTTTTAAAAACTACATTGGTCTGGTGCAATCCACGGGTGTGACACGTAACCAGTCTGACGGTGAAGTCAACCCGGTGGACGACCCGAACAACACCGGCTTCTCGCAGGCTACAGGGGCAACTTTCAGTCCGCTCAATGAGTTTCGCTACCAGCAGATACGGGCACGCTTTACAGGCTTTGAAGCCAGCGGGAACATTCGGTTGATAGAGGGTGCATCGCCCATTGACTTGGCGTTGCGCGCTGATGTGGTCAAAGCCAGCAACTTGAACACTGGTCAGCCGCTGTCGCGCATCCCGCCCATGCGTCTGGGGGCGACACTGAAATACGCCAGTGGGCCGTTTGGTGCCAACTTTGGGTTTGGCCATTCAGCTGCACAAAAGTCCATACCTGTAGGTGACAGGGCAGCAGCAGCCAATACCCGCTTCAATGCGGGTGCGTCCTACCGCATCAAAGCCGGCCCGGTCAATACCTTGCTGTACGCGCGGCTGGACAACATCACCAATCGCCTGGCCTACAGCCCAACGTCAATTTTGACGTCGACCGCTTTCCCAAATGCGCCGCCATTGCCGGGGCGCAGCTTGAAGCTGGGTTTGCAGGCCGTTTTTTAGGCTTGGCTTCTTCAGCGCTACTGCGAAATTTTCCGGGCTTCTTCGATCTGGTATTCAAAGTAGCGCTGAAAGCTGAACGCGATGCTGGACATCAATGCGGTTGCGCCCATCAGCACTGAAAATACCACCGCGCCAATCACCAGCCAGTTGGTTTGACCCGCCAGCGTATCAGGCTGCTTCGGATTGTGGGTGGCGTTCCATTTTTCAAGTGACGACAAGCCGTAGTAAATCGCCGTGATGGCAGTCGTTGCCAGCAAAAAGCCCAGCACGGGTACCAGCAGCCAGGCCAGCTGGTCGTCCTGGCCGATGGTCTGCACACGGTACACCCCGTACCAGCCAATGACCGCCATCACCGGGTGCAACCATCCAAGCTTGTCTTTAAAACCGAAAAGATAGAAACGGTGCAGGCCGAGTTGGCCGAAAATGAAGGCGAGCCATGTGGCCAGCGTTTTGTTTTTTGTCGTCATCCTCAAATTATCGCGGCGGCAAGTCAGTTGGCGCTTGCGTGTCGCCTAATCCCAGTGTTTTCTGCATGATGACGATGTCGCGCCAGGCGCCAAACTTCCAGCCGCACGCATCAATTTTGCCTACCTGTTCAAACCCTAGCGCCAAATGCACGCCGACCGAGCCCGCATTGGCAGAATCGCCCACAATCGCCATCATTTTTCGAATACCCACCGCCTCGCACCTCGCCATCAGTTCGGCCAGCAGTGTGCGACCCAGGCCCTTGCCATGCTGGTCAGGCGCGAGGTAAATCGAATCTTCCACTGAATAGCGGTAGGCGGGGCGTGGCTTGAACCAGTTGCCATATGCAAAACCGACGACTTGGCCGCCATCCACGGCCACAAGGTACGGAAGGCCTTTACCCAGCACATCGGCGCGGCGATTCGTCATGTCTTGCACGCTTGGCGCTTCGGTTTCAAACGTGCCGGTACTGTTTAAAACATGGTTCGCGTAAATGTCGGCGATGGCGGGAATGTCGGCGTCTGTGCTGGATCGGATGATGGTCATGGCAAGAGGCGTTGGTTTAAAAACGCAATGATACCGACTGACGGGCTATAATCGTGGGCTTTGCAGCAGTTCGCTGGCCGGGTGGTCATGTCGAGTGTCTCAACCGCTGCAAGAACTTTTTGGGCATGCTCACATGTTGTGTGGTGTGCCCTCCACCCTTTGGGAATACATCATGGTCGTCATCCGGCTTGCACGCGGCGGTTCTAAGCACCGTCCATTTTTTAACATCGTTGTAGCGGACAAACGCGTTCGCCGCGATGGTCGCTTTATCGAGCGCATTGGTTTTTACAACCCGATTGCCAAGGGCGGCGAAGAAGGCTTGCGCATCATGCAAGACCGTCTGACCCACTGGGTTGGCGTTGGCGCACAAGCGTCCCCAACCGTTGAGCGCCTGATCAAGCAAGGCGCATCAGCCGCTGCCAAGGCCGCTTAACTTCCAATGTCGCTCAGCTTTAAGGCATCCGCACTGCCGGATGATTCTGTCGAAGTTGGGCGCATTCTGGATGCGTGGGGCGTCAAAGGGTGGCTCAAAATCCTGCCCCACAGCAGTCAGCCTGAGGCCTTGTTCTCAGCCAAATACTGGTTTTTGCAGGCACCTGATGCCAAGTTTCGCCCAGGCTTTAACGCCTTCACGGGCACAGTCGCCGTGACGGTGGACGAGGCAAAAACCCATTCTGATTCAGTCGTGGCCAAAATGGATGGCCTGGACGACCGCAACGATGCTGAAGCCCTGCGAGGCTGCCGCATCTTTTTGCCACGCAGTGCTTTTCCCCAAGCTTCCAAAGACGAGTATTACTGGGTTGATCTGATTGGTCTGAATGTGGTCAATCGCGAAGGTGCTGATTTGGGCTGCGTACGTGATTTGATGGCGACCGGGCCCAACTCGGTTTTGTGCGTTGAATACCAGTTGACCCAAGAAGACGGTAGCCTGAAAACTGAAGAACGCCTGATTCCGTTTGTGTCGGCTTATGTGGATTCGGTTGATACGGCTGGCAAATTAATCACGGTTGACTGGCAGCCTGATTACTGAGTCTTTTTGATTGACATTCACCATGCGCTTTGATGTCATCACGCTCTTTCCAGAACTCTTTGCCCCGTTTTTGACGAGCGGTGTTACGCGGCGTGCCTATGAATCCGGGCTGGTTGATGTCAAGTTGTGGAACCCGCGCGATTTTGCTGAAGGTAACTACCGCCGGGTCGATGACAGACCCTTTGGTGGCGGGCCAGGCATGGTGATGCTGGCCGAGCCGCTGGCCTTGTGCCTGGCGGCGATTCGCGTCGAGCGGGCTTGCAGCAATGACCCTGTCGTCCTTTTTTCTCCCGTTGGTAAAACACTGACCCACATCCATGTTGAACGCTGGTCTTCTAGCACTGGTGCTGTGTTGGTCTGTGGCCGATACGAAGGTATCGACCAGCGCTTTATCGACCAGTACGTGACCCACCAGATCAGTCTGGGCGACTTTGTGTTGTCTGGCGGCGAAATAGCCGCCATGGCCTTGCTCGATGCGGTGGCCCGGTTGCAACCCGGGGTGCTCAATGACGAAGGCAGCCACCAGTTCGACAGTTTTAACCCCGCGCTAGACGGCCTGCTGGACTGCCCGCATTACACCCGGCCCGAAGACTGGCAAGGGCAATTTGTGCCAGATGTTCTGATGTCGGGCAACCATGCCCTGATCGAGCGCTGGCGGCGTGACCAGCGACTGGCTTTGACCCAGCAAACGCGGCCAGAACTGGTTGATAAAGCGCGTGTGGCTGGGCAGTTGACGGCCAAAGATCAAGCTTTTTTGGCATCGGCGGCTGAAAAATCCGTTTCAAAGCCGTAAATTGTTATAATCGAAGGCTTTTCGGTCCTCTGGCGGCCACTGCAACTGGTGTTGTTCAATCACACAGACTTGCGGTCTTTAGCGTAGCGCGTGAATGAACGAAAAAGTATTTTGGAAATATCATGAATCTGATTCAAACCCTTGAGCAAGAAGAAATCGCTCGCCTGAACAAAACCGTGCCTGTTTACTCCCCTGGCGATACCGTGATCGTTAGCGTCAACGTGGTCGAGGGCACCCGCAAGCGTGTGCAGGCATTTGAAGGCGTGGTGATTGCCAAGCGCAATCGCGGCCTGAACTCCAGTTTTATTGTTCGCAAAATTTCGAACGGCGAAGGTGTCGAGCGGACCTTCCAGGTCTACAGCCCGCTGATCGCCAAGATTGAAGTCAAGCGCCGCGGTGATGTACGCCGCGCCAAGCTGTACTACCTGCGCAGCCGCAGCGGCAAGTCGGCACGTATCAAGGAAAAACTGGGCGCCAAGGCTGCTTGATTGCACCTTGCGTCTAAGGAAGGCCACTCTGTTGAGGGACTTGCAGAATTCCGCAAGCCAGCCGAATTAACCGCTACGTGAGGTAAAAAAAGTTGCGGGCACCGCCTAAAAGGCTGCAAGATCAGGGTATTGAATCATGAACTTGGTGAGCGCCCAT
>JBILXX010000033.1:0-31736 GCA_044378095.1 Polaromonas sp. | reverse complement strand
AGTAGCTTGGCTGAAATTTGCGGCTGTGCCGATTTGCCGCTGACAGCGGACTTGGTTGTAGTGCGGGGCATGTAACTCCTTTGGGGGAATGGTATGCCTCAAACACAAAATTTCTGACAGGCTCGCGCCACCCCTAAAACTGGCTGGACGCCGCGCTTCATCACTTTGTGGCACGGTAACACCCTGGCCGCTGGATGCGCGCTCTACCTGAAAGACCACTCCTACGGCGAATACGTGTTTGACCACGCCTGGGCCAACGCCTTCCACCAGCACGGCTTGCCGTACTACCCCAAGGCACTGGTTGCGCCACCTTTCACACCTGTGCCTGGCCCACGTCTGCTGGCGCGCAATTCGGCAGAACGTCTGCTGCTGGTCAAGGCTTTGATAGCCTGGTGTGAAGAAGAAAAACTGTCGTCGCTACACCTGCTGTTTAACAGTGATGATGATGTGAAAGCCTGCGAAGAGGCGGGCATGATGCTGCGCCATACGGTGCAGTTTCATTGGACAAACACTGAACCCGGATACAAGAGCTTCGACGATTTTTTAATGTCTTTGTCGCAGGAAAAGCGCAAAAAAATCCGCCAGGAACGCAAAAAAGTTGCAGACGCTGGCATCACCTTTCGCTGGGCGCTGGGCAAAGACATCAGCAACGAGGACTGGGACTTTTTCTACCAGTGTTACGAACGCACTTACTACGAACACGGCAACGCACCCTACCTGAGTCGCGACTTTTTTCAACGCATGCAGGACACCATGCCTGAGAACTGGCTGCTGTTTATCGCGGAGCATGGCGAGGGTGACAACAAACAAAAAATCGCTACAAGTTTAATAGCTGTGAATGTGACCCCCACGCTCGGCACTGACGTGTCCTCTCTGCCCCCCGAGGGGGCTGAACTTACTAGGGGCGGCCCGTCGCTGCGTTCGCGCCATCAAGAAGGTCAAAATAAGCCTCAAAAACAGCCTGAAAACCAGGTTCTGACCGCCTACGGCCGCTACTGGGGCGCTTTGGCCCGTGTAGATTGCCTGCACTTTGAAGCCTGCTACTACCAGCCCTTGCAATGGTGCATTGAGCACGGCGTGGCCAGTTTTGAAGGCGGCGCGCAAGGTGAACACAAAATGGCACGCGCCCTGCTACCCGTCAAAACCACCAGTGCCCACTGGCTGGCGCATCCGTCATTTGCCGATGCGGTGGAGCGGTTTTTAGAGCGCGAAGGGGCAGGTATTGACAACTACATGGACGAACTGGAGCGCAGAAGTCCGTTCAAGCCTCAGGCGGCTGACGCCTCTGAAAACTCGACAACCAACCAACAAAAATAACGGCAGAGAGCTTTTTCCGCCTCTGTCTCTGTCACGTTCGCGGCAAACCCCAATGCGTCTGCTGCTCTGCCTCGGTTATCGTGCGTCCAGGAGACATAACAATGAAGTCACTCACCGGCCTGGACGCCACCTTCCTGTATCTGGAAACGCCCGAGATGCCCATGCATGTGGGTTCATTCAACTTGTGCGCGCTGCCGGATAAATTTAAAGGCAGTTTTCACAAAGCGGTGATTCAGCATATTGGCAAGCGCATGCACTTGGCACCGGTGTTCAGCCGCAAGCTGGTTTTTATGCCGCTGGATTTAGGGCACCCGTTGTGGGTGGAGGCTGATTCGGTCGACATTGCGTTTCATATCCGCCGGGCTGATTCGGCCAAAAAAGGGGCCGCGCCCATGACGTTGGCGCAGGCGCACAAGCTGTGTGCGCAGTTGCATGGCGAGTTGATTGATCGGAACTTCCCGCTCTGGGAGTTTTATGTTTTTGACCGCATCAAGCTGCCTGAATCCATGGGCGGAAAAATCGTCGGTGGCTTTTTCTCAAAGATTCACCACGCCGCGCTAGACGGCAAGGGCGGCGTGATGCTGGCCAATGCGCTGCTGGACTTGTCGCCTATTCCGCGTGACGTACCGCCACCAGACCCGACTCGCAAACGGCTGAAAGAGTCAGATTTGAAAATCGGCAAGATGATTGGTTCAGTGTTTTCGAGCTCTCTCGGCCAGCTAATGAAAGCAGCCAAGTCTTTGCCCACCGCAGCCGTCACCTTTGGCGGCACGCTTGTCAAGCAGTCAACTGGCAGCAGTTCGACGGGTGTGAAGGCCAAAATGCCGTTAAAACTGGCACCGCCCACGCCGTTCAATGCAGGCATCAGTACTCAGCGCGTTTTTGTGACTGCCACCATCCCCTTGGCCGAGTGCAAAGCCATGGGCAAGTCAGTGGGCGGGTCGTTCAATGACATCGTGTTGTGGATTTGCTCTACCGCACTGCGCAACTACCTGACGCAACACAACAGCCTGCCAAAAAAAATCCTTGGTCGCTGCCATGCCTGTGTCCCTGCGGGAAGCCGGAGCAACTGACGCGACCAACCTGGGCAACCAGGTCAGCATGACGCTGGTGGGTTTGGGCACGCACTTGGCGCATCCGCTCAAGCGCATGAATGCCATCATGGCCTCGACAGCCAAAGTCAAAACGTCGATGCAAAGCTTGAATGGCTTGCTGCCAACAGATTACCCATCGCTGCTAGCGCCGTGGCTGGTGGGTGGAGCGGCCAAAATGGCGCTGAACGCTTACGGTAAATTAGGCGATGGCAGCCTGGCCAGCAGATTGCCAATGGTGGCCAACCTGGTGATTTCAAACGTGCCAGGCGCACCCGTGCCCCTGTATCTGGCGGGTGCCGAGTTTTTAAGCTTTCATCCGTTGTCCATCATCATGCACGGCCTGGGGCTGAATATCACGATTCAAACCTACGCTGGCCGTGTTGATTTCGGCATCATTGCTGACAAAAAAGCCTTGCCCCATGCATCAGACTTTTCAAAAGCGATTGAGGCGGCATTTGCTGAAGCGCAAGCCTTACTGGCTACCCCTGAAAGCCCCATCGAAAAACCAGTCGCAAAAGTGACGCAAAAAGCAAAGATAGTGAACAAGCCTTTGCAAAAAGCACGGCCTCGCCGCGATACTGTTTTGAAGTCCGAACCAACCCTTAAATCCACTGCTCTGAACCATGGCAAGACTGTCGTCCAAAAAATTGCAAGAAGCAAACCCTGAAACCATCACGCCGCATGACCAGCCACCCAGCGCCTGGCTGATGGCGCTGGAGTTACGCGCGTTTTGGGAGTTTGGTGCACTGCTGCCCGCTTGGCCTTTGCTTGCACGCGCTCCTAAAGGCGATGGTCATGCGGTGATGGTTTTCCCCGGCTTGTCGGCCAACGACGCATCCACCATGCCGTTGCGCCAATACCTGCAATCGCTCAACTACAAACCCTGGGGCTGGGAACAAGGCTTTAACTTTGGCCCACGCGCTGGTGTGCTGGATGAGGCCAAAAGCAACCTGGAACGCACCTTCGACAGCACCGGTCAAAAAGTCAGCCTGATTGGCTGGAGCCTGGGCGGCGTGTACGCACGAGAACTGGCCAAGGAAATGCCGCACATGGTACGCAGCGTCATCACCCTCGGCACACCGTTTGCGGGCTCACACAAGTCCACCAATGCCTGGCGTGTGTACGAGCTGACCAGTGGCCGCAAAATTACTCGGGAATCTGAAAACTACGACCTGCCCGGCGCGCCGCCCGTTCCCACCAGCAGCATTTTCTCTCGCACCGACGGCGTGGTCGCCTGGCAGGCCAGCATTCAGGCGGCCTGCAACGTCAACCCGCAAACTGAAAATATTGAGGTCATTGCCAGCCACATTGGCCTGGGCGTCAATCCGAGCGCGTGGTGGGCGATCGCGGACCGTTTGGCCCTGCCCGAAGGCAAGTGGCTGCCGTTTGAGCGCAAAGGCGGGCAACTGGGCATCAAGCGGCTGATTTTTCCGGAACAGCCTGGAGTGCGGCGGGCTGATTGAGCGTGTTTGGCCTGAATATCAAATCAGCAGCATTACCCGAATCATCTCTAGCGCCCTGCGGTGACGGGTTTTGACGGTGCCCAAGGGCAGTTTGAGTTCGATGCTGATTTCGGCAAAAGTCATGTCCTTACGGTAGATCATCTTCATCAGGTCGCAAAACCGATAAGGCAAGCGGTCAATCAGCTTATCAATGGTGCGCATATCAGCAGCCAGACCGGCGTAATCGGTAACAACGGCTGATAGAGGAGCGGCAACTGATTCGAGCGAGGCCAGTTGTGACACACGAATGTTGCCGCCACCACTTGACAGATTTTTGTTCTCGGTGTCCAGAACCACATTGAGAGCGCAATTGCGTGCAATCGTCAAAAACCAGGCAAACGGCGTGCCAGCTGAAGGGTCATACGTTTTGGCACCGCGCCAAAGGCGTAAGTAGGTTTCCTGAATCACGTCTTCGATATGCGGTGCGTCGCGCAATAAAGCTGAAGCAATATGTCGGGTGTCAGCCAAAGTGTCGCCATAAAACGCTGCAAATGCCAAGCGGTCACCGCCAGCAATTTTTTCAAGCAAATCAAGCTGCCAGGCGATGCGCTGCTGGCGAGGCCTGGCGTCACTCATTTCGCATTTTCATGATTCATCTTCATGGCGCCGATACCACGCCAGTGTCTGGGTCAGGGCTTCTAGCAAGGGAGTGGGTTTCTGGTCAAGGCGGTTTTGCAGATCGCTGCCATCCAGAATGTAGTTTTGTCCGTACATGTAATACCGTGAAATAACTTCGCGTGCGGTGCGGTCAAAAATGGATTGAAGAATCAGGTCTGCCCTGCCAAGTTGGAGAATGCGAATATTTTGCCCGAAGGCATGGCGCAAAAAGCCGGAAAACTGCGATGGTGTTAGAGGACCAAGCTGTGGCGCAATCCAGTCGCGACCCCAAAACTCGGGCTTGTCGGTGCGGGAAGCCAGCAAAACCAGGGTTTCACCAAAATCGTCGATGTAGTTCAAACTGCGTGATGTATCTGCGCCACCAATCAAGCACGCACGTTTGCCGCGCAGTATGCAGCGAAAAACCGCCTCACCCAACACACCGGATGTGACACCGGGCCCAAAGGAATCTCCGGTCCGTACAAGTGAAAACTGCAAACCGTGCGTGCTGCGCATGGCAAACAGCCCAGCAGCCACCTTTGCCATGACTCGGCCGCGCCGGCTGGTGGGGGCAATCGGGTGGCGATTAGTAATGACCGGTGCCCAGGGTTGGCCGACGGCTTCGGTGCTTTGTGGGATCAACATGGGCACTTTGAGTTCTGCCGCTGCCTTTGCCAACGCAAAAGTCAAATCGGTGTACCCCTGCTCCCACTTGGCGCCCCGAGGTTGGGCGCAGTGGTAAACAGCTTTTGCGCCTTTCAGCCAGGGCCGCAGGGCCTGGATGTCAGTGGCATCAGCGATGGCGTGGGTGCTGGTTCCTGGTGTCGGCCGTGATGGCTGGCTGCGGCTGATGAACTGCGCACTGATGCCGCGGCGCAACAAGGCACGTGCCACGGCTCTGCCGACCGGGCCAGTGCCCACAATCAGGTGGCGCTTGACAGCGACGGCATCGCCGAGCTGAATGTCAATCGACCTCTGCGGCTTGGCTGGAATGTTCGCTACTGGCTGGGCGGCAAAGCGAGCCGGTTTAATCATGGAACGCAGGAAGGCGAAAGATAAGGAGCTCATAAACCTATATACCGAACAAGCCGTCTTTCGGTTCAGTTTTGTCTGAAATAAAGATGCAGCCGCAAACATCGCGGCCGTCTGATTGGTAACTCGCCCGTTTTTATAGCTGTTGCTGTGTGATGATTCACATAATTAGCTATTATTTTTATAGCTATATGGACGCGGATTTCGTGCGAAATTTATCTATTCATCGTGAAAATGAAAAAACGCCAGACAAATCTCAAGTATGTCTGACGCAATTTTGAGTTCGGAACGCTAAATACTGCAGAACCTGTGAAGTGACATCAAGGATTGAACAACAACTCTGGAAATAACCAGAAATTGATAGGGCACTGATCAGGCCTGTTCTTCAAGCAGCGATTTGGCGTAATTGGCAATACCGTCCGCTATTTCTTTGTGAGCAGCCTCAGGGCCTTCCCAGCCGCCAATTTTGACCCACTTGCCTTCTTCGAGGTCTTTGTAGTGCTCAAAGAAATGCGCGATGGTTTTAAGGCGCAGCGGGTTCATGTCTTCTGGCTTTTTCCAGTGGCTGTAAAGCGAGCATTTTTTGTCAATCGGAACGGCCAGCACCTTGCCGTCTTCGCCGGCTTCGTCCGTCATCTTCAAAATACCAATGGCACGGCAGGTGACCACAACACCGGGAATCAGGGGGACAGGCGTGATCACCAGCACATCCACCGGGTCACCGTCACCGCTTAAAGTTTTGGGAACATAGCCGTAGTTGGTTGGGTAGTGCATGGCCGTGCTCATGAAGCGGTCCACAAAAATGGCACCGGATTCCTTGTCCACCTCGTACTTGATCGGGTCGGCGTTCATCGGGATTTCAATGATGACATTGAAAGCTTCGGGGGCGTTTTTGCCTGGGGTAACTTTGTCTAATGACATGTGGATATTGATGTTGGGGTTGGGTGGAGGAAAAAACTGTGAAATCACAGCCTAGGATTTACCCTCATTTTACTGATTCAGGCCTGACGAATCGTGAAGTTGTCATGTTTTGGCGTTAAATTTCGAGAGTTGGCCAATCGTCTCAAACATGAGTCACGAGGAAGCAGCGCAGCGGGTTGAAACGCATGCGTTTCAACTCTCCAAGCAAAAAACTGTAGGAGATTTCAATATGACAGGCAACTCAGCGCTGATTTTGGCGCTTGTGTGTGGCTTTATCGCTGTGGGATACGGCTTTTGGGCCCGCAGCTGGATTTTGTCGCAAGACGCAGGCAACGCACGCATGCAGGAAATTGCAGCCGCCATTCAAACCGGTGCCGCCGCCTATCTGGCAAGGCAATACAAAACCATCACCATGGTGGGCGTGGTGCTCGCCATATTGATTGCCATCTTCCTGGACGGCATGAGTGCCTTCGGCTTTGTGATGGGTGCCGTGCTCTCGGGCGCATGCGGTTTTATCGGCATGAACGTGTCGGTCAAAGCCAACGTGCGCACCGCGCAGGCTGCGACCAAGGGCATTGGCCCCGCGCTGGACGTAGCGTTTCGCGGCGGCGCCATCACGGGCATGCTGGTCGTCGGCTTGGGGCTCTTGGGCGTGACGGCGTTTTACTGGTTTTTGGTCGGCAATGGCAACTTTACGCCCGATAAAAATCTGGCCAAACTGCTCAATCCGCTGATTGGTTTTGCCTTTGGTTCGTCACTGATTTCGATCTTTGCACGTTTGGGTGGCGGTATTTTTACCAAAGGTGCTGACGTCGGTGCGGACCTGGTTGGCAAGGTCGAGGCCGGCATCCCTGAAGACGACCCGCGCAACCCGGCCGTGATTGCTGACAACGTGGGCGACAACGTGGGTGACTGCGCCGGTATGGCCGCTGACCTGTTTGAAACCTATGCCGTGACGCTGATTGCCACCATGGTTCTCGGTGCGCTGGTGGTGACGGGTGCAGGAACGATACCCGTGGTGTACCCATTGGCTTTAGGCGCTGTTTCTATTGTTGCGTCCATCATTGGCTGCTTTTTTGTCAAGGCCTCACCTGGCATGAAGAACGTGATGCCTGCGCTGTACAAGGGCCTGGCCGTAGCTGGCGTGTTGTCCTTCATCGCTTTTGCTGTCGTGACCTGGATGATGGTGCCCGACAACATGATCAATGCCAGCGGCAGCCGCATGGCCATGTTGGGTGCATGTGCCGTCGGCCTGATTCTGACTGGTGCGCTGGTGTGGGTCACGGAGTATTACACCGGCACGCAATATCCACCCGTCAAACACATTGCCCAAGCATCCACTACTGGCCACGGCACCAACATCATTGCTGGCTTGGGTGTGTCTATGCGCTCTACCGCCTGGCCGGTTATTTTTGTCTGCGCTGCCATCTGGTGCGCCTTCAAGCTGGCCGGTCTTTACGGCATTGCCATTGCAGCGACGTCCATGCTCAGCATGGCGGGTATTGTTGTTGCTCTTGACGCTTATGGCCCCATCACCGACAACGCAGGCGGCATCGCTGAAATGGCCGAGTTGCCCGCCAGCGTGCGCGACGTGACCGACCCGCTGGACGCAGTAGGCAACACCACCAAGGCCGTGACCAAGGGCTATGCGATCGGCTCAGCGGGTTTGGCGGCACTTGTGCTGTTTGCCGACTACACCCACAAGCTAGAAGGCTACGGCAAGGTCATCAGCTTTGACTTGTCCAATCCAATGGTCATCATTGGCCTGTTCATTGGCGGCTTGATTCCCTACCTCTTTGGCGCCATGGCAATGGAAGCCGTCGGCAGGGCTGCCGGTTCAGTGGTGGTAGAGGTACGCCGCCAGTTTGCAGACGGCCTGATCATGGCTGGCAAACGCAAGCCCGACTACAGCGCTGCCGTTGACATGCTGACCACCGCGGCCATCAAAGAAATGATGATCCCGTCACTTCTGCCGGTGGTTGTGCCCATCGTGGTTGGCCTGGTCTTAGGCCCCGCCGCCCTGGGTGGTCTGCTGATGGGCACCATCGTCACCGGCCTGTTTGTCGCTATTTCTATGTGTACCGGCGGTGGTGCTTGGGACAACGCCAAAAAGTACATCGAAGACGGCAACCACGGCGGCAAAGGCTCTGAGACGCACAAGGCAGCGGTCACTGGCGACACCGTGGGTGACCCGTACAAAGACACGGCTGGCCCAGCAGTCAACCCATTGATCAAGATCATCAACATCGTTGCACTGCTGATCGTGCCCTTGATGATGTCTATCCATGGCGACAAACCCTCTGCAAGCACTGCTTCTGCCCCGGTGGCGGCAGTAGCTGCTGTAGCTACAGGCGCGGCTCCCGGTTACGACACTGGCGCACCTATGCCAGCTGCAGTAGCGCCAGTGGCTGCTCCAGCCGCTGATGCAGCTTCGGTTAAAGCAGAAGGCGGCGTGGTCAAGTTCTACTTCGCTTCTGGCAAGTCAGACCTGGCCGCAGGCGGAAAAGAAGCACTGGCAGACATCCTAAAAGGCGTGGCGGGCGGCAAAAAAGCCGTTATCAGCGGCTATGTCGATGCCAGCGGCGATGCTGCCAAAAATGCCGAAATCGCCAAGCTGCGCGCCTTTGCGGTGCGCGACTTGCTCAAAGCATCTGGCGTGGCTGAAGACAAGATTGAGCTGAAAAAACCTGAAGACATCAAGGCCGGTGCAACCAGTGCCACTGAAGGCCGCCGGGTTGAAGTTGCTTTGATGTAATTTAGCCCAGCTTAACAAAAACCCGCATCAGGCAACTGTTGCGGGTTTCTTTTTGGGTCGATCGAGCTACTATTATTTTCATAGCTTTTTACGCCCGTATTTAATGGCCTTAAGGCCAATTTGATACCAAAAAATCGACTCGACTCTGCTGTTTTGAGCTTTTTAGCGCAAAATAAGTCCATGCAACTGAACTACATCGCCAACGCATCCGTCCTTTCCTCGTCCGGCAAAACCATCCCCGTCATTGACCCATCGGACGGCCAGGTGTTTGACGAGATTCAGCGCAGCAATGCGGCTGACATCCACACTGCCGTCACTGCCGCGCGTGACTGCTTTGACCTGGTGTGGCAGCACATCAACGCTGCCGAGCGGGGGCGGCTCTTGACGCGGCTGTCCAACAAAATTACCGAGCACGCTGACGAGCTGGCCCTGCTGGAGCAGCGCGACTGCGGCAAGCCTGTGAAGCAGGCCAAGGCTGATGCTGCCGCCCTGGCGAGGTATTTTGAGTTTTACGCAGGCGCCTGCGACAAGCTGCATGGCGACACCCTGCCCTATTTGAACGGCTACAGCGTCATGACCTGGCGCGAGCCGCATGGCGTGACCGGTCACATCATTCCGTGGAACTACCCGATGCAGATTTTTGGCCGCAGCGTGGGCGGTGCTTTGGCTGCGGGCAATGTTTGTGTGGTCAAACCAAGTGAAGATGCGTGTTTGTCATTGATTCGTGTGGCGCAATTGGCGGCTGAGGTTGGCTTTCCCGCAGGGGCCATCAACATCGTGACGGGTTACGGACACGAGGTCGGTGACGCACTAGCGCGGCACGCGGGTATTGACCACATCAGCTTTACCGGCAGTCCCAGCGTTGGTACGTTGATCCAACAGGTCGCAGCGGTGCGCCATTGTCCGGTCACGCTGGAGCTGGGCGGCAAAAGCCCGCAAATCGTTTTTGCCGATGCCAACTTGGACGAGGCCATCCCCACCATCATCAACGCCATCGTGCAAAACGCCGGGCAAACCTGTTCGGCAGGCTCACGTTTACTGGTGGAGCAAAGCATTTACGAGCCGCTGCTTGAAAGACTGGGAGCGGCTTTCGAGGCACTGCGCGTAGGTCCCGCAGCGATGGATCTGGACGTCGGCCCCCTCATCCGCCAAAGTCAGCAGCAGCGCGTGTGGGACTTTTTAAGCGATGCACAAGTGGCAGGCATACCGATGGTGGCGCAGGGCCAGATTGTTGACGAAGCCCCCGACACAGGCTTTTACCAGGCCCCCACCCTGCTGCGCGACGTACCGGTGATGCACCGCCTGGCCCAAGAAGAAGTCTTTGGACCCGTGCTGTGCGCGATGAGCTTTAAAAACGAAGCGCACGCCATCGAGCTGGCCAACGCCACCCCCTTTGGCCTGGTCGCAGGCGTGTGGACGCAAGACGGTGGACGGCAGTTTCGAATGGCCAAAAAAGTCAAAGCGGGTCAGGTTTTTATCAATAACTATGGCGCAGGCGGCGGGGTTGAGTTGCCGTTTGGCGGCGTGAAGTCGTCAGGCTATGGGCGGGAGAAGGGGTTTGAGGCTTTGCTTGGGTTTACGACTGTGAAGACTGTGGCGGTGAAGCATGGGTAAATTGCGTCATTTGGTCACATGGCTTATGTTTACCGTCGCTTTGTCTGGATGCGTGTTTTTTGACGACATGGATCGCTGCCTGGACTCTGGGGGTCGCTGGAACGTGCAAACCAAATCATGCGAGAAGTAAAGATACTCCCAAAACCTCAAGAGTCCCCCAATTTACCCCATAAAATCGGCCTATGGGCCAATAAATACGGGCGCAAGCAGCTCCTAATTAAATAGCAAATCAAAAACTACTCATGAGACTAAAAAACAAATCCATCATCGTCACTGGCTCCGGCGGCGGCATTGGTGAAGGCATTGCGCGGCGCCTGGCGACTGAGGGTGCCAGCGTTATCGTCAATGACATAAACGCCGACATGGGCGAGGCGGTGGTGGCAGCGATTGTTAAAGCGGGCGGTACCGCTTCGTTTTTTCAAGCGGATGTGACCAATTCAGCACAGGTCAAAGCCTTGGTTGATGCGGCAGTTGCACGCCACGGCAAGCTCGACGTGATGGTCAACAACGCGGGCTGGACGCATCGCAACCAGCCCGCGCTTGACGTGAGCGAGGACGACTTTGACAAGTGCTACGCCATCAATGTCAAAAGCATTTACCTCTCTACCGTCCACGCGGTGCCACACTTTAAGGCTAATGGCGGCGGCAGCTTTATCAACATTGCGTCGACCGCGGGCGTGCGGCCCCGGCCGGGCTTGACCTGGTACAACGGCAGCAAGGGTGCGGTGATCACTACGTCCAAATCACTGGCGGCAGAGCTGGGGCCCGACAACATTCGGGTGAACTGCATCAACCCGGTGTTTAACCCGGAAACAGGCTTGTCGTCTGAATTCGCCGGAGGGCCGCTGGATGAGGGGCGTTTGGCTAAATTCAGAGCCAGCATTCCGCTGGGCCGCTTTTCAACCGCGCTGGACGTGGCCAACGCGGCGCTGTACCTGGCCAGCGACGAGGCGGACTTTATCAGCGGTGTATGCATTGAAGTGGATGGGGCGAGGTGCGTTTGACGGGCTTTGCCACTTTTGTCCAAGGGCAAAGAATTTTCACGGACCGACACGGCCCCGGCTTTGGCTTAAGCTACTCAACTCATGACTACCCGCATCATTCCCATCGTTAATCAACTTTCGGGTCAGTTGGCCAGCAAGCTGGCCTCTGACTTGGTAGCGCAACCCTTCCCCGCCACAGGCCTGCTGACAGACACCCTTGCCCGCCCCCTGCGCGACTTGCGCATCAGCGTCACGGACCGATGCAACTTCAGGTGCAGCTACTGCATGCCAAGTGAGGTGTTCAACAAAGACTATGCGTTTTTGCCGCAAACATCGCTGCTAAGCTTTGAAGAGATAGCGCGGTTAGCGCGTATTTTTGTAGCGCATGGGGTGGAGAAGATTCGCCTGACGGGTGGTGAGCCCCTGTTGCGTAAAAACCTTGAAATTCTGATTGAAATGCTGGCCAAGATGACCACTGCGGCTGGCAAGCCGCTGGACATCACGTTAACAACCAACGCATCGCTTCTGGCTAAAAAGGCGCAGTCGCTAAAAGACGCGGGCTTGCAGCGCGTTACCGTCAGCCTGGACGCGATGGACGACGCTATTTTTCGCCAAATGAACGACGTGGACTTTCCCGTGGCTGATGTGCTGCGCGGGATTGAGGTGGCTAACAAAGTCGGTTTGCTGCCGATCAAGATCAACATGGTGGTCAAGCGCGGCACGAATGACGCCGAAATTTTGCCGATGGCCCAGCACTTTCGCCATTCAGGCAATGTGCTTCGCTTTATTGAATACATGGACGTCGGCGCCACCAATGGCTGGCGCATGGACGAGGTGCTGCCCTCAGCCCAGGTGATTGAACGCATCAATGCCGAGTTTCCTGTAGCGGCCATAGACCCGAACTACCTGGGCGAGACAGCCGAGCGCTGGCGCTACGCGGACGGCGGCGGTGAGATCGGTGTCATCAGCAGTGTCACGCAGGCCTTTTGCAGCGACTGCAATCGCGCGCGGCTGTCGACTGAAGGCAAGCTGTTTTTATGTTTATTTGCCAGTCAGGGGCATGACTTGCGCGCCCTGCTGCGTGGTAACTACGACGACGAACAAATAGCAAGTGCTGTCGGCAACATTTGGCACAAGCGCGATGACCGCTATTCAGAACTGCGGGCCGCGATGCCTGCTGACACGCAGATTGGCGACGGCAAAAAGCGCGTCGAAATGAGTTACATAGGCGGATAAGAATGACCTCCACGCTTTTCACTTCGTGCAATGCGCTGCCCCCCGAGGGGGCTAATTTTTCTAGGGGCGGCCCGTCGAAAAATTGCGCCTTACTTTTTGGACTGCCCATTGATGACTGACATTAAACCCCCACTGCACATAGAAGCCATCACCGCAGTCATCCTGGCAGGTGGGCGCGGCTCGCGCATGGGCGGCGTGGACAAGGGTTTGCAAAACTTTAACGGCGTGCCGCTGGCGCTGCACACGCTGCTGCGCTTGAGCCCGCAGGTCGGCGATGTGATGATCAACGCGAACCGCAACCTGGCGGCTTATGAATCTTTTGGCGTACCGGTGTGGCCCGACAGTACAAGCATGGGCGACTTTGCCGGGCCACTGGCTGGCTTTATGACCGGGCTGGAGCGCTGTGAATCACCTTATTTGCTGACCGTGCCCTGCGACACGCCGCTCTTCCCGCATGACCTGGTGGCGCGGCTGGCCGATGCACTTGAAGAACAATCCGCCGACTTTGCCGTGGCCAGTGCGCCTGAAGAAGACGGCCAGACCAGAGCACAACCTGTGTTTTGCCTGATGGGCACGCACATGCTGGAAAGCCTGCACCGCTTTACCCAGGGTGGTGGGCGAAAAATTGATGCCTGGACGGCCCAGCACACCGTGGCGCATGTGCCTTTCAACCTGCCGGGAGACGACGCGCACGCGTTTTTTAACGCCAACACACTGGCTGAATTGCACCAGCTTGAATCGCGTCAATCGTGAAAACATTAGCTCAAATCGCAGCTGAACTGCAGGGCTATGACCCGCAGGCGCTGCCCGCTGATGATGTGTTGCGCTTCCTGGCAGAACTTGTCACCCCTGTGATTGATGCCAGCGATGTGCCCTTGTTTGAAGCTCTGGGCCGGGTGCTGGCTTCGGATGTGGTCAGCCCTTTTGATGTGCCGCCTCATGACAACTCAGCCATGGATGGTTATGCGTTTGATGGGCAGCAGCTCGCGGGCGCACCGTTGACCATGCAAGTCATGGGCACTGCGCTTGCTGGCAAGGCCTGGCAAGGCAGCGTTGCAGCGGGTCAGTGCGTCAAAGTCATGACGGGCGCCATCATGCCGACGGGCCTGGACACCGTGGTGCCGCAAGAGTTTGTGTCCGCCAATCACACAAACATCACCATCCCGCCCAATCTCCTAAAGCCAGGTGATAACCGCAGGTGCCAGGGTGAGGACTTGATGCAAGGCAAGCCAGCGCTCCTAAAAGGCGAGCTGCTCACGCCTGCAAGACTTGGGCTGGCTGCCTCTTTGGGCCTTAAAACTGTGCGTTGCTACCGTCCATTGAAGGTGGCCTACTTTTCAACCGGGGACGAGATTTTGTCGCTAGGCGAGCCGCCGCGCGAAGGTGCGGTGTACGACAGCAACCGCTATACCGTGTTCGGCCTCTTGACCCGCCTGGGTTGCCAGGTGATTGACATGGGGGTGGTGCGTGATGACCCGGCGGGGCTTGAAGCTGCTTTTACCCAGGCCGCGGCACAGGCGGATGCCATCATCACCTCCGGCGGCGTGAGCGTGGGCGAAGCTGACCACACCAAGGCCATGATGAAAAAACTGGGAGACGTGGCCTTTTGGCGGATAGCGATGCGCCCAGGCAGGCCGATGGCTGTTGGACGCATTGAAAAACCTGTTTCAGATGCTTTTTCAGGTATCAAATCGGCATCCGACCCAATGAATACGGGCGTAAGCAGCTATAAAAATAAGAGCGATGCAAACGGTTGTATTTTGTTCGGCCTGCCTGGCAACCCGGTAGCGGTGATGGTGACCTTCCTGGCGTTTGTACGGCCTGCCCTGTTGCAGATGATGGGCGCAAGCGCTGCGCCGCAACCCCTGCTCAAAGCCCGCAGCCTGGAGGCGATGCGCAAAAAACCCGGTCGGACTGAGTACCAGCGCGGCTGGGTGTCTACCGCTGCTGACGGCACGCTGCAGGTTAAGACCACCGGCAACCAGGGTTCGGGCGTTTTAAGCTCGATGGCCCAGGCCAATGGGCTGATTGTTTTGCATCATGCACAGGGGAATGTGACCATCGGCGATGCCGTTGACGTGCTGATGTTTGACGGCACAATTTGACCCCCACGCTCGCTCACTGCGTGTAACTCTCTGCCCCCCGAGGGGGCCGCGCGCCTGTGGCCCGGCGAAGCCGGTTCCACGACCCATGCTTTAGAAAATCGTCTCTCTGTTACTTGGCTACGTATTCAGGGTGAACGACGGGCGCATCTTTCGCCACAGCCGTGTTCGCCCCAGGTATCGCCTTGCGCGCAAACAGCATGTACATGGTTGGCACGACAAATATCGTCAGCAGCGTGCCCAGCGACATGCCGCCCACAATCACCCAGCCGATTTGAATGCGGCTTTCGGCACCGGCACCGGTCGCCAGCGCCAGCGGAACGGCGCCCAAGACCATGGCACCTGTGGTCATCAAAATCGGGCGCAGGCGCTGGCTGGATGCCTTGATGAGCGCGTCGGTGATGTCCATGCCCTGCGCGCGCAGCTGGTTGGTAAATTCAACAATCAGAATGCCGTGCTTGGTGATCAACCCGACCAGAGTGATCAGTCCAATTTGCGAATACACATTGATCGAGCCTCCTGACCATTTGAGCGCCAGAAGCGCACCGATCATCGACAGCGGCACCGACAGCATGATGACAAGCGGGTCAACAAAGCTTTCAAACTGGGCTGCCAGAACCAAAAAGATAAACACCAGCGCCAGAACAAACACAACCTGTAGCGCGCCTTGCGAGTTTTTAAACTCTCGCGACGTGCCATTCAAGTCAGTGGTGTATCCAGTCTTCAGCACCTTGGCTGCAGTAGCGTCCAGGAATTTAAGCGCCTCACCCAACGAATAGTCAGGCGCCAGGCTGGCGGTAATGGACACCGAACGGCGCTGGCCAAAGTGGTTCAGCTCGCGCGGAGAAACACTCTCACGCACCTTGACGAGTGCTGAAAGAGGAATCATGGTGTCGTTGCGGCCGCGCACATAGATGCGCTCAATGTCTTCAGGTGTGGTGCGCCCGCGAGCCTCGGTCTGCACGATCACGTCGTACTGCTCGGCATCGCGCTTGTAACGCGTCACGTTTCGCCCACCCAGCACGGTTTCAATGGCCTTGGCCACCACCTCCACGCTCACACCCAGGTCGGCGGCCTTGTCACGCACCACTTCAATACGCAACTCGGGCTTGTTCAATCGCAGATCAATGTCTGGCGAAACAATACCCGGATTTTTGGCGATTTCTTCCAACATCTGACGGGCTACGGCGCTCAGGTTCTGGTAGCTGTCAGAGGTTTGAATCACAAAGTTGACAGGCCGCTCACGAAAGCCCTGACCCAGCGATGGCGGTGTGATGGTGAACACCGAGACACCGGGCAAGCCGCCAAATTTGGGCTGCAATTCACGCGCCATTTCAATGGTGGTGCGTTTGCGGTCTTCCCAGTCCACCGTGCGGTACACCACGCTGGCTTGCGCCACGGTCGGGTTGCCGACGTTGGCAAAAATACGGTCAAACTCCTTGTAAGGCTGGCCAATTTTTTCAACGGCCTGGGCGTAGCGGTTGGTGTAGTCAAGGGTTGCGCCATCGGGCGCTGTAATGTTGGCCAAAATCACGCCACGGTCTTCCAGGGGCGACAACTCCTGCTTCATGGTGGGGAACACCAGCACAATCGCCACGCCGCTGGCCAGCATCACACCAACCACCAGCCAGCGCGCCTGCAACACCGCGCCTTTGATGCGCTGACCGATTCCAGACCTGGAAGAAAGGGGCACTGCGCGCGCCGTCACAATCCAGCGCAAGGCCGAGCCATAGCGGTCAGACAGGCGGGTGAGCAGCCGCTCCATGGTGCGGTCAAACCAGTTGGGTTGGGGGTTGTGCTTGAGCAACTGGCTGCACATCATGGGCGTGAGTGTTAAAGCCACCACGCCCGACACCACCACCGCGCCGGCCAGGGCCAGTGCAAACTCAACAAAAAGTCGCCCGGTGCGGCCCGGCGTAAAAGCCAGCGGCGCGTAGACCGCCACCAGCGTTGCAGTCATGGTGATCACCGCAAAGCCTATTTCACGTGCGCCCTTGATGCTTGCTGAAAACGGATCCATGCCTTCTTCAATGTGCCGGTAAACATTTTCCAGCATCACAATCGCGTCATCCACCACCAGACCGATGGCCAGCACCAGGGCCAGCAACGTGAGGGTGTTGATTGAAAAGCCGGCCAGCGCCATCAGGGCAAACGTACCGACCAGGCTGACCGGAATCGTGACGATGGGAATCAGCGATGCCCGCAGGGTACGCAAGAAAACAAAAATCACGAGCGCCACCAGAACCACGGCCTCGGCAATGGTTTTATACACGTTTTTGACCGAGCGATCAATGAACACCGAGTTGTCGTTGGCGATATCAATCTGCATGCCGGGCGGCAAATCGGCCTGCAACTTGGGGATGGCTTCACGCACGCCTTTGGACAGATCAAGCGGATTGGCGGTAGCCTGACGGATAACGCCGACCGCAACTGCCGAACGGCCATTCAGGCGGACTGCCGTACGTTCTTCCGCCGCAGACTCCTGCACACGCGCCACATCGCGGACCTTCACCGGAAAGCCGTTCACGCTTTTAACCACAATGTCACCAAATTGCCCAGGCCGCATCAGGTCGGTCTGTGAGGTGACGCTGAACTCGCGTTGTTGGGATTCAATGCGTCCGGCAGGCAGCTCAAGGTTACTGCGGCGAATGGCATCCTCCACATCTTGCGTTGTCAACCGGTAAGCGGCCAGCTTGTCAGTGTCCAGCCAGACCCGCATCGCATATTTGCGCTCACCGAAAATCCGCACATCGGCCACACCGGTGACCGTTTGCAGGCGCGACTTGACGACCCGGTTGATCAGGTCATTGATCTGCAACTGCGTCTGCGTCTCACTGCTGAACGCCATGAAGATGACTGGAAAGGCATCCGCCTCGACCTTGGCAATCACCGGCTCTTCAATCGCCTGAGGCAAACGGTTGCGCACGCGAGACGTCCGGTCGCGCACCTCGGCGGCAGCAGAGTCAGCGTCTTTCTCTAACCTGAAGCGTACGGTGATCTGACCCTGTTCGGCGCGGCTGATGGAGGTGATGACATCGACGCCGTCAATGCCGGCAATCGAGTCTTCAAGCGGCTTGGTGACCTGCGATTCAATCACCTCAGCCGAAGCGCCCGCATAACGCACGCTGACAGTTACGACAGGTTCGTCGATCTTGGGGTATTCGCGGACTGTCAGGCGGTTAAAGCTGACCGCACCAATCAGCACGATCAGCAACGACAGCACGGTGGCAAACACCGGGCGGCGGATGGAAACTTCAGCCAGTTGCATGACAAAACCTTTGCTGGATGTTCATGGTTTTCTCGTTAACGCTTGCGATGGATATTCTTGACGAGACGATCAGGCTGGTTTGCCCGACGGTTTGGCTTGAGGTTTGCCTTGCGGCTTGTCAACAGCTGACAGCTCGTCACAAGGATTGGGACCTTTGGCAACCAGCGCGCCAGGCTTGCCGCCAGCGCCTGGCCTCTGGCCTGAAGCGGTAGCAGAAGCGGGCGCGGCTGGCACCACAGGTACGGGAGCCGCCGATGCGGCAACAACAGGCGCAGGTGCAACAGGCGCTGATGCGCCAGGCTTGGCCGCGCCTGCTGCATCACCCCCACGACCAGGCCGTGCGCTGTTCAAATCCACCACAGTCACGGTCATGCCATCACGTGGCACCCGCTGCTGGCCGGCCACCACTACTGTGTCGCCGATCTCCAGGCCCTCAAGAACCTCGACCTTGCCCGGACTGCGCAAACCCACTTTGACCTCCAGCCGCTGGCTGATACGGCTTTGAGGGGTGTCGCCCGGCACCAGCCGGATGACAAACTGTTTCCCGCCCTGCGGGACGATTGCCTCTTCAGGAATCACGCGCGCATTGTCACGCACACCAAACACCGCATTGACCCGTGCAAACATGCCGGGGCGCAACTGCAGTTGGCGGTTGTCAATACAGCCCCGCACCCCGACCGAGCGGCCATTGGTGTCAATCAGCGGGTCAATCGCCTGAATTTTTGCGCTGAACTTTCGACCAGGCAGCGCATCCAGGTCGAGCATGGCAATTTGGCCCCGTTTGACCTTGGACTGAAAGCGCTCTGGCAGTCTGAAATCGACAAAAATCGCATCAATGTCTTCAATGTTGACGATATCGGCTCCGTCCTTCAGGTAGTCACCCACATTGACCAGCCGAATGCCCGCAATCCCGTCAAAAGGAGCAATGATTTTCAAACGCTCAGCAGTGGCTCTGGACAACGCCAGCCTGGCCTGCGCGACCTGCAAATTGGCAGCGCTTTCATCCAGCGAGCGCTGACTCACGAAGTTTTGCGCCACCAGTTCCTGATTGCGTTTTTGGTTAGCCTGTGCAATTGACAGCTCAGCCATGCTTTGCTGGATTTGCGCCTGTGGCAACTGGTCGTCAAACTGCACCAGTACCTGGCCTTTTCTCACCCTCTGGCCGTCGGTGAAGTTGAGTTGAGTGATGCGCCCACTGACTTCAGGCCGCAAAATCACACCCCGGCGTGACCGCAAACTGCCCACAGCCTGGGTGTCGTCCGTCAGGCGTGCGATTTCAACCTTGGCTACTTCAACAGAGGGCGGGCGACCGCCTCCCGGCCCACTGGCAGCGGCTTGCGGCGCACTGGCAGCTGAGCCGGGCGAGGCAAGCGACTTGGCAGCGCTGTTTTCAGGTTGCTGATACCACCAGGCCGCACCGGATGCTAGAGCAATCCCAACGACTGCGACTGCTGAATAAATGACTTTGGAAGACATGCTTTGATTGCCGAAAATTGGCGATTTGTTATCAAAAGAAACAGCCTGCCAATGTACCAGCACCCGAACCTGTGTGTGGCACTCAGGGGCATCTGGAGGTGTGGCAATTCAGCGGCTTTACAACGACTTTACAGCAATGAAGCCAGAGATGCTATGCATGCTTATGGTGCATGCCAGTTTTCGGGACTAGATACGCCCCAAAGCCCGTTCAACACCCTTGTTGGCCAGACCATCAGCCCGCTCATTGCCGGGGTCACCGGCATGACCCTTGACCCAGCGCCAATCGACCTTGTGACCACTGCTGGTCACAATGGCGTCCAGCCTTTGCCACAAATCAACGTTTTTGACAGGCGCTTTGGCGGCAGTTTTCCAGCCGCGTGCTTTCCAGCCATGAATCCATTCAGTGATGCCCTTGCGCACATATTCGCTGTCAAGGTACAGGGTCACATTACAAGGCCTTTTAAGCGCGGCAAGCGCCTCAATCACGGCAGAAAGCTCCATTCGGTTGTTGGTTGTGCCCAGTTCACCACCAAAAATTTCCTTTTCAACCCCGCCCTGGCTGAGCAATGCGCCCCAACCGCCCGGGCCGGGGTTGCCTTTGCAAGCGCCGTCGGTGTAAATCACGACAGGCTGTGGCGGTTTGCTTTGAAGCTGCTCAGTCATGCTCATTTTTCTGAATGTTCGGTAAAAATATGGAGATTGGGTTCTTTGTTGGCCACCACAGCAGGCGCAGCAGCCACGGCTTTGCGGGTCTTCCAGGCGGGCTCCAACAGCCGCATACCGCGAACACGCTTGACAGCCACCAAGAAATAAACTGCGCCAAAAATCGGCCACCAGCGACTACCGGCCTTGTCCATCCATTCAAAGCGCGACAGCCATTTATCTGTTTGAAATGCCGGGCGATAGCAGCCAAAACGGGCAGACTCCACCTCGAAATTAAGCAGCCGCAGCCAGTCACGCAAGCGCCAGTAACCTATGAATTCTCCAGCTTCAGGCAGAAACAGTTGGCTACGCCCGAAGCGCTGGTAAAAGTGGGCTCGCCGCTGTCGCATGGCCCACAAGCTGGTCGGGTTTAAGCCACTGATGACGACCCGGCCCTCAGGGACAAGCACCCGCTCAACCTCGCGAAGGGTGGCATGTGGATCCTGACTCAACTCCAGGGCATGAGGCAGTACCAGCAAGTCCAGGCTGTTGGCAGAAAAAGGCAAAGCGCCTGCATCGGTCACCATCGCGACGAGAGGCCGCAGGGTTTGACGGGAACTACAAGCGCCGGTTTCAGTCTGACAGCCCAATGCATGCTGCGACGAGAGCACAGCCAGCCATTGATGCGGCATGCGGTTGGTTCGTAGCGCGTCCAGCTCGGCAAAACCTAATTGCAGCGCGTGGTAACCAAAAATATCGCTCACCGCCTGGTCAAATTGCTCGCGCTCCCACGCCAGCAGATACTCTCCAGGCGGGGTTTTCAGCCAGTCAGTCAAACCTATAATTTCTCAACTCCTTAAAACGAAAAAATCACGACAAAATTACCCTGATGCTGACACTGATCCCCATCCCCGCCTTTGCGGACAACTATCTGTGGCTGCTGCATGACGGCCAACATGCATTGGTGGTGGATCCTGGCGATGCAGGGCCTGTGCAGCGTGTGCTTCAAGACAACGGCTTGACGTTGAGCGCAATTCTAGTCACGCACCACCATGCTGACCACACTGGCGGTGTGAATGCCCTTCGCGATGCAACTCGTGCAAAGGTATATGGCCCGGCCAGCGAACGTATTCCCGAGCCGTTTGCGCCGCTTGTTGAAGGCGACAGCATCAGCGCCCTTGGGCTTGATTTTCAAATCATCGACGTCCCCGGTCATACCTCTGGCCACATCGCTTACTACATGCCCAACATGAATGGACAGCCATTGCTGTTTTGCGGGGATACGCTGTTTTCAGGCGGCTGCGGCAGACTGTTTGAAGGCACACCCGCGCAAATGCTCGCATCGCTTGACAAGCTGGCCGACCTGCCCGGCAACACCGCGGTCTGCTGCACGCATGAATACACATTGAGCAATTTGCGTTTTGCAGTTGCGGTTGACCCTGCCAACCAGGAACTCCGCAATTACCAGATGCACTGTGAAAATTTGCGCCAGCAGCATCAACCCACGCTGCCCACATCGATTGCACAAGAGCTGCTGATCAACCCCTTTTTGCGAACCCGTCAACCCGCACTTATTTCATCTGCCCATCATTTTGATGCCGCAGCCAACGACGACGTCTCAGTATTTGCCGCTATCCGGCAATGGAAAAACACATTCACATGAACCACCCCTATCTGCCCGCCGCTCTGCTTTGTTTTGCATTTCTGACGGGCTGCGCCACCCAGCCCGGCATGCCCGGTGATCCGGTTTTAAGCACTAAGCCAGCACCAGCTACTTCAGCGGTCAGTCCAGACATACCCAGTGACCCACTCAAAAGCATCACGCCAGGCCAGATCGGCGGTTTGAAAGTAACCGCCGCCGAGCCGCCCAAAGAATTATGGGACCGCATACGCCGAGGCTATGGAATGCCGGACTTGCAGGACCCGCTGGTCACAGACAGAGAGCAGTGGTATTCAAGCCGGCCTGACTATATCCAGCGCATGACCGAACGCTCCAGCAAGTACCTGTTTCATATTGTCGAAGAGCTCGAGCGCCGCCAGATGCCGACCGAGCTGGCGCTGCTGCCTTTTATTGAAAGCGCCTTTAACCCGCAAGCCGTATCAAGCGCCAAAGCCGCAGGCATGTGGCAGTTCATGCCAGCCACAGGCATTTATTTTGATCTGAAGCAAAACGCCTTCAGGGACGACCGCCGCGACGTGCTGGCATCAACCCGCGCGGCGCTTGACTATTTGCAAAAGCTGCACCGGATGTTTGGCGACTGGCATCTGGCACTGGCTGCCTACAACTGGGGTGAAGGCAGCGTGGGCCGCGCGATTGCGCGCAACAAAAAGGCTGGTTTGGGGACCGGCTACCTGGACCTGAACATGCCCGCTGAAACGCGCATGTATGTGCCTAAACTGCAAGCGGTCAAAAACATTGTGGCCAATCCGCAAGGCTTTCGTACCGAGTTGCCAATGATTGCCAACCACCCGTATTTTCAGCAGGTACAGCTCAGCCGCGACATCGATGTGGCGCTGGCTGCTCGTCTTGCCGATGTGCGGATAGAAGACTTCAAGGCGCTGAACCCGTCGGCGCATCGCCCGGTCATCATTGCATCTGGCACGCCGCAGATATTGCTGCCATGGGACAACGCACTGGTCTTTCAGCGCAACTTCGAGGCCTACTCGCAAGGCCAGTACGCCAGCTGGACGGCCTGGACAGCCCCTGCAACGCTCAGTACCAGCGAAGCGGCCAGGCGTGTCGGCATGAGTGAGGCCGACCTGCGCAGCGTCAACAACATTCCGCCGCGCATGCTGATCAAGGTCGGCTCAACACTGCTTGTTCCGCGCTCTGCCAAGATGGAAGCAGACATCACAAGCCAGGTTGCCGACAACGCACAAATGACACTTGCCCCGGAAATCGTAACGCGTCGCACCACCGTCAAGGCCCGTAAAGGCGAAACAGTTGCCAGCATTGCCAAACGATACGGCCTGAACTCGGTCAACGTGGCCGAGTGGAACAGCACCAGCGTGGCCGGCGCCTTCAAGCTGGGGCAGCAAGTGGTGGTTTTTTTACCCGTGAAAGCTTCGGTCAAATCCAGTGCCAAAAGCAACGGTAAAAGTTCAGCAAAACCAGCCAATCGAAAAGTGGTGATACAACCCAAAAAACGCTGAGCGTCCGGTTTGAAGCTTCAAGCCTTGAACCGCTCTCTGGAGCGCACAGCAAACACATTGGTGTAGGTTTTACCCAGATCGATCCTGGCCTGCTGCAGGCCTGAGTCAAAACGGCTGAGCGCCTTCAAGGCTGTCCTTGGTCCGTCTTCGGGCAAAAACCCATCCAGCGAGATGCATTGGCGAATCTTGTTGAAAGACGCCAGGTAAACCGCCCTGTCGCCCTGGAAATAGCTTTCTGGCACAACCTTGATGATGTCACCCGGCCCAGCGGTTTGCAACCACTTCAGGCTGTGAACGATGGCATGTGTCAGTGCCTGGCAGGTGCCAGGGTGTCGCAGTACAAACTCGCTGTTGGCAAAAAGACATGCGGATGGCATGGGGCCGCCAAAAAGCTCGGATGCGCCACGCAGAGTTCGGGTGTCGCTGATGATTTTGACATCCCCTTTTTGTTCAAGCATGGTCATGACCGGGTCAGCGCTGCACAGCGCGTCAATCTGGCCAGAGCGAATCGCATTCAAGGCGATGCCTGATGAGCCGACAGGCAGCAAATTGACATCCTGAACATTCAAACCAGCTTTGACCAGTAACAATTGGGTCATCAGGCTGGCGGCGGAGTCAAGCGCAACAACACCGATTTTCTTGCCACGCAAATCGGCCATGGCTGCGGTGTTTGACAAACTGCGGGTTGACACGCCAAATGCCATTTGCGGCGTGAGGCTTTGCAAGACAAAGGCTCTGGCCATCTGGCTTTTGGACTGCAAATGCAGGGTTCGCTCATAGGAGCCGGAACAAACATCTGCGCCGCCCGAGAGCAAGGCCTGGGTGGCGCTTGCCGCATCTGAAAAGTCAGTGACCTGAACGTCCAGACCTTCCGCCTTGAGATACCCCAATTGGTCAGCAATCGTCAAGGGCAGGTAGGCAAACGATGCTTTGCCGTCCACAGAAACCGTGATTTTCGATTTCTCAAGGCGCGCTTGCGCATGCAGGCCAGGCGCGGTTAATACCAAGGCAGCACAGGTCATGCTGCTGGTAAAACGTCGACGCGACAAAAAAGACAGGGAGGTCATGGGACTGAAGTTTTGATCTTTTATCGGTAAACATCAGCATAGCCAGACCAAAAAAAAACCGCATCGGGAACATCCCGTGCGGGTTACTACGCAAGTTGCGACTTGGGCTTACGACTGGTTACGCACGCTGCCAAAACAGCGGCGCATGACGATCAGCGAAAACCCGAAAAAAGTATCCAGACATTGATCAACAATGCAACAAACCAGATCGCGCTGCGGGTTTTGGCCATGTCAGCCACATACATCAGCACATAAGCCATCCGCAAAAACACAAACATGAGCGCCAGAATATCCAGCACCGTTTGCCGCGCCTGCAACTGGTGCGCAATGATGACGGCAGCAAAGAAAAACGGCAGCGCCTCAAACGTGTTGGACTGGGCGGCGTTGGCCCGCGCACGCCAGTCGGTTTGCATGGCCAGCCAGGCCCGCGGGTTGTTGTTGTCGTAGCCGCCTTTTTTAGGGGATATGGTGAACATGCCGTACTTGGCAATCCCCGCACACACGATAGGCATGATGGCCATCGCCAGAACGCACCAGTAGGCGATGGTAAAGCGTAGAAATGTCATTTTTAACTATCTTTCCGGCCCTTAAGCCATGTAATACGTGAGCAAGCAGCTACATATATTATAGCAAATAACCGCTTTAACGCCGGTCCACCAGCGCATGCGCAATCGTGCCCAGGTCAACATATTCCAGCTCACTGCCCACAGGAACCCCCCGAGCCAGGCGTGTGACCTGTACACCGCGTGCCTTCAGCGCCTGGGCAATCACATGCGCTGTTGCCTCGCCTTCTGCGGTGAAGTTGGTCGCCAGAATCACTTCCTGCACTTCGCGCTTATCCACAGGCACAGGCTCACCGCCAGCGGTTTTTGGCACGACGCGGTCAAACAGGTTTTGCAGGCCAATGTCATGCGGGCCGATGCCATCGAGCGGGCTCAATTTGCCCATCAATACAAAATACAGGCCCTTGTAGGCCAGCGTGCGTTCGAGTGCGGCCTGGTCAGCGGGCGTTTCAACCACGCACAGCTTGCTGCGGTCCCGCTGGGCACTGGCGCAGGTACTGCACACATCCAGCTCAGTCAGCGTGTTGCACAACGAGCAGTGCTTGATAGAAGCCACCGCATGTTCGAGTGCCTTGGCAATCTGCAAGGCGGCAGGTGTGTCGTGCTGCAGCAAATGAAACGCCATGCGCGCCGCAGACTTGGCTCCCACGCCGGGCAGCTTGCGCAGGGCCTGGGTCAGACCTTCTAAAGCGTTAGACATTAAGCCCCCACGTTCGCTCACTGCGTGTAGCTCTCTGCCCCCCGAGGGGGCGCTGCGCCTGCGGTCTGGCAAAGCCAGTCCCGCGGCCCCTGCTTGTAAATTCGAATAGCAAAATTAGAAAGGCATCTTCATGCCGCCGGGCAGGCCTGGCATGCCTGCGGTGATCTTGCCCATCTTCTCGCCACTGACCTCTTCGGCCTTGCGCACAGCGGCGTTGAAGGCTGCGGCCACCAGGTCTTCAATCATGTCTTTGTCGTCAGTCAGCAAACTGGGCGCAATTTCAACCCGTTTGACTTCGTGCTTGCAGGTCATGGTGACCTTGACCAGGCCTGATCCGGATTCAGCTGTGACTTCCATGAAGGCCAGTTCGTCCTGGGCCTTTTTCATGTTGTCCTGCATCGCTTGCGCCTGCTTCATGAGTCCGGCGAGTTGCCCTTTGTTGAACATGTTTTATTTCCTTTAAAAGAGGGGGGTTTAGCTGCTGTGAATCATATCGGCTGGGCGCTGACTTTGATGCTGCCAGGCACAACTTTGCCGCCCCAGTTGCGAATCATGTCTTGCACAAACGGATCGTTGTTGATCAGCGCTTCAGCTTGGCTCTGCCGCTCTTTGGCCAGCGCCTGGTTGCGGCGCACGGGCGTGTCAGTCACAGGGCTGATTTCCACTGTCAGTTGAACAGCTGGCGCGCCCTGCTGCTGCGCCTGGATGGCGCTTTGCAGTTTGTCGATGTTGGCCGGACTGTTGAGCGACGGGCTTTCAACCCGCAGTGTCCACAACGCACCCTCTTGCGAGACCAGTTGGGATTGCAAAGCCAGCTCACGCGCCATGGTTTTAACCGCATCGCTGGCGACCAGCTGGGTGACCAGACTGGCCCAGAAGTCACCCAAATCTGTGTTGGCGGCTACTGGCTGCTCATTGGGTATTGATTGGAATACTATTATTTCAGGAGCTGCTTGCGCCCGTATTGATTGGCCTGGAGGTTGATTTGATGCCTTAAAAACACCGTTTTCAGGTGTTTTTACGGGTATTTCAGGCTTTTCAGCTGCAACCAGACTGGTAACATTCTCAGTAGCCACCCGCGCTGGCTCAGCCAGGCTGTGGGGCTTTTTTCCAGGCTCGGCGGCGCTCCCCGTTTGAGGCATGGGCACACTGCCTGCGGGCTTGAAAGCCAGCAAGCGCAGCAGCACCATCGTCAGCGCCGCGTATTCGTCAGGTGCCAGGCCCAGCTCGCCACGCCCATGCAGGCACAGGCTGTACAGCAACTGGGTTTCATCCGGCGGCAAGTTTTGCGCCAGGCGAGCTGTCTCGCTCGCCTCGGGGTCGGTGTCCTCATCACCCTGAAGCGATTTGGCCATCATGTCAGGCACGGCTTGCAGGACTGCCATGCGCTGCAGCACGGTGGTCATTTCTTCCAGTGTCGATGCAGCGCTCAGGCCATTGACCCGCAGCGCCTCAGAGGTTTCAACCACGGTCTTGCCATCGCCTCGCGCCAGCGCATCCAGCAGTTTGAAAACATAGCTGCGGTCTACGCTGCCCAGCATCAGCCGCACACTGGCTTCACCTAAAGCGCCTGAGCCAAAGGCAATGGCCTGGTCGGTCAATGACAGCGCATCGCGCATCGACCCGCGCGCTGCCCTTGCCAGCAAGCGCAGCGCTTGGGGCTCCGACGGCACGTTCTCGATACCCAGCACATGTCCCAGATGCTCCAGAATCGTCTCGGGTGCCATGGGCCGCAGGTTAAATTGCAGGCAGCGCGACAGCACGGTGGCAGGTACTTTTTGCGGGTCGGTTGTGGCCAGTACAAACTTGAGGTAGTCGGGCGGCTCTTCAAGCGTTTTGAGCATGGCGTTGAACGCCGTGTTCGTCAGCATGTGAACCTCGTCAATCATGAAGACCTTGAAGCGCCCCACCACCGGCTTGTAAACCGCCTGCTCCAGCAGTTGTGCAATTTCTTCCACGCCCCGGTTGGACGCCGCGTCCAGTTCGGTGTAATCCACAAAGCGTCCGCTGTCGATATCAGTGCAGGCCTGGCACACACCGCAGGGCGTGGCAGTGATGCCGCCCTGCCCGTCCGTGCCAATGCAATTGAGCGACTTGGCCAAAATGCGCGAAATCGTCGTCTTGCCAACACCCCGCGTACCCGTAAAAAGGTAGGCATGGTGCAAACGCTGGGTGGTCAGCGCATTGCCAAGGGCTTGGACCACATGCGACTGCCCGACCATTTCAGAAAAGTTTTTGGGGCGGTATTTGCGGGCCAGGACTAGATAAGACATTTGCACATTCTAAATTGCGGCATCACCTACAATAGATATTGACGAGCCTTCCCGCATGGTGAAGCGGCCAACCGGGTCAGGTGGGGAACCAAGCAGCCCTAACTGTGGAGTCAGTGCCGGGGTCAAGGCTCGTCACCCTTTCGGGCAAATCTATAAATCCACTTTTCGGGCGAATTGCTGCGTTGCGCGGTGCTCGGAATCCTCATGCACACAAGTGCATTCCGGTGTCCTGCGCTCCGGGCGCCTTGCACTTCATCCCAAAAATCTAAATTTCTAGACGTGCCCTGATTCACTCGCAAGCGCCCATTCAATATGCTCTTGCACCAGAGCACTCTCGCCCCCTCGCCGCGCCTGTAGCGCCACCCTGATCCCATCGTCACTCCCCGCCCGCAGGGCATTGCCCATTGCCACCGCAATGTTGCGCAGCCAGCGTTCGTGACCGATACGGCGTATGGCGCTGCCCTCTGTGTTGCTTAAAAATTCTTCTTCAGTCCAGGCAAACAGTGTGACCAGTTGCTGGCCCGTCAGGCCCTGCCGTTCGTCAAAGTCGGGCAAGGCGCTGCGTTGGGCAAACTTGTTCCAGGGGCAAATAAGCTGGCAATCGTCGCAGCCGTAAATGCGGTTACCCATAAGCGGCCGCAGCTCGATCGGGATCGGCCCGTCATGCTCAATCGTCAGGTAAGAAATACAGCGGCGCGCATCCAGCTTGTAGGGTGCAATGATGGCCTGTGTGGGACACACGTCGATGCAGGCGCTGCAACTGCCGCAATGCGCGGTCACGGGCTCGGTGGGCGGCAAGACCATGTCAATGTAAATCTCACCTAGAAAAAACATCGACCCTGCTTCCCGGTTGAGCACCAGCGTGTGCTTGCCGCGCCAGCCCTGCCCGCTTCTGGAAGCCAGCTCGGCCTCCAGCACGGGAGCTGAATCAACAAAAGCGCGATGGCCCAGATTTTCAACATGTGCTGCAATTTTTTCACCCAGCTTTTGCAGGCGGCTGCGCATGACTTTGTGGTAGTCACGACCGCGGGCGTAGCTGGAGATGATGGCCTGCGTCGGGCGCTGGAGGCGACTGAATTCAACGGCTTGCCAATCGCCCGCCGTTGCAGCGGGCAAATAGTCCATGCGCGCGGTAATCACACTGACTGTGCCCGGTATCAACTCTGCTGGTCGCGCTCTTTTAAGCCCATGCGCGGCCATGTAATGCATGTCACCATGAAAGCCTGCGGCCAACCACGCTGATAATCCGGGCTCTGCCGATGACAAATCAACGCCTGCAATGCCGATTTGCGAGAATCCAAGCTCTTGCGCCCAAGTTTGAATGCTGTTTACTAAGGTTTGCCCCGCTGAATGAATGCTTTGAATCACGCCCCGATTGTAAAAAGGATTGCCTGGCCAGACGAGCCAGCAACCCAGGCGTTTGCGCAGGCGCTTGCTGGGCATGTGGCGATTACTGATGCATTGATCGAGCTGCGCGGCGATTTGGGTGCTGGTAAAACAACTTTTGTTCGCCATTTACTGGCTGCCTTGGGTGTGCAAGGCCGCATTAAAAGCCCAACCTATGCGGTGGTAGAGCCCTACACCTTAGAAAACGGAATGAACAGCGGCTTGAACATCTGGCATTTTGACTTTTACCGTTTCAATGATCCACAGGAATGGGAAGACGCGGGGTTTCGTGACATTTTTTCCAGCGCTGGACTCAAGCTGGTGGAATGGCCTGACAAGGCGGGCGAGTATTTGCCGCAGGCCGACTTGGTACTGGCCATTGAGGTTGTTGAGAACGACACTCGGCAAGTCACGTTGACAGCGCAAACTTCTGTTGGCGAGGCATTGTTGGCATGAATCACCGACGCGACGTTCTAAAACTGGGCACACTGGTGTTGCTCCTCGGTGCGCAGCACATCGCGCGCGGCGCCAGCATTGTGGCGGTGCGGGTGTGGCCCTCCAAAGACTACACGCGCTTGACCATTGAGTCAGATGGTGAAATCAAAACACGTCAGTTTTTTATTGCCGAGCCACCGCGCCTGGCAGTGGATATTGAAGGCATTGACCTCATACCCGCGCTGCGCGAACTGGTGGCCAAAGTCAAACCCGACGACCCGAACATCCTGGGCATTCGCGTTGGGCAAAACGCGCCAGGCGTGGTGCGCCTGGTGATTGACTTGAAGCAGCCCATCTTGCCGCAGGTTTTTACCTTGGCCCCAGTCGCTGCCTACCAGTACCGCCTGGTGTTTGACCTGTATCCAACACAAGTGGCTGACCCGCTCGAGGCCTTGATTGCTGAACGGTTGGCCGACAAATCACAACCCAAAGCGCAAGCGGCCACGCCGCCAGCCCCCGACCCGTTGGGGGAACTGATCGCGAGGCAATCCAGCAGACCCGCCAGCAGCGTGGCAACGCCACAACCCGCACCCAGCAAAAACGCAGTCATCCAACCGCCGCAAGCGCCCGTCCCACCTGCTGGCAAAACCGACAGGCTGATCATCGTGGCACTCGACCCTGGCCACGGCGGTGAAGACCCAGGGGCTATTGGCCCAGGCGGCACACGTGAAAAAGACGTGGTGCTCCAAATAGCCCACCGCCTGCGTGACCGCATCAACCAGCAGCCCAACATGCGGGCGTACCTGACGCGCGATGCTGATTTTTTTGTGCCGCTGCACATCCGCGTGCAAAAGGCGCGGCGGGTACAGGCCGACTTGTTCATCAGCATTCATGCCGACGCGTTTTTTACCGAGCGTCCGCAGGGTGCGAGCGTGTTTGCATTGAGCGACAAGGGCGCCACCAGCAGCAGTGCGCGGTGGATGGCCGACAAAGAGAACTCCGCTGATCTGGTGGGTGGTGTGAATGTCAAGACCAGGGATTCACAGGTACAACGAGCCCTGCTGGACATGAGCACCACGGCACAAATCAGTGACAGCTTGAAGCTTGGCAGCGCTGTGCTGGGGGAAATAGGCGCGGTGGGAAAGCTGCACAAGCCGCGTGTCGAGCAAGCCGGTTTTGCGGTGCTCAAAGCGCCTGACATACCGAGTGTGCTGGTTGAAACAGCGTTTATCAGCAACCCGGACGAAGAAGCCAAGCTGCGTAGCGAAGCGTATCAAGTGCAACTGGCCGATGCACTGATGCGCGGCATCAGCCGCTACTTTGCACGCAACCCGCCATTGGCAAGAAACCGCCCTTTGTAGTTCCTGACCTGATAGCCACCACGTTACAGACAGTCGCAAAACGCACGGGTAAAGCAGGTTTTAGCCTACACGACCTGAGACACTGGTGCTTTAAATTGATCAATCAGGAAGTCGTCACAACAATGACGAATCACTGTCAGCAGTAAATAGAACTGTCCGGTTTTAGAGCAAATAGATTGTCCGCTTTTTCTATTTTGTTTGCGATGACTGCAAAGCTGCGTAGGGCGTAGCCCGAAGCGGCTTTGCAGCCATCGCGCGG
>JBILXX010000118.1:0-8858 GCA_044378095.1 Polaromonas sp. | reverse complement strand
ATGGGCGCTCACCAAGTTCATGATTCAATACCCTGATCTTGCAGCCTTTTAGGCGGTGCCCGCAACTTTTTTTACCTCACGTAGCGGTTAATTCGGCTGGCTTGCGGAATTCTGCAAGTCCCTCCAATTTAAAAAAGGAAAATCATGAGACTTCTATCAGCAAAACTGCTGGCCCTGGCAGCCGCTTTTACTTTGGCTGGCTGCGCGGGTGTGCCAGTGGGTAACCCAACCGTATCCATCCTGGTTGACCTGGACCCCGCCAGCACGGAACGCACCGTCATCGTTGAAAACATCACCGCTGACCGTGCGGGTGTTTTGTTCACCTCCGACCGCGTCACAGGCAATGTCTTGCGCATCGATCCCAAGTCACCCAAGCCTGTGGTGGTTGGCAAGGTCGAACCCCGTACGGTCAATGGCCGAAACGTTGACGCCTCACCGGGCGGTATTGCATTCGACGCCAAAGGTGATTTGTACTTGGCCGCAGGTCCGTTCAGCGAAGTGGTGCGCATCAAGGCCGCAGACCTGAACCCGGGCAAGCCCGGCGTGGCGCAAACCTTTGCCACCGGCGTGCCCGGTGCCAACGGCATTGCCTTTGACAAGCGCGATACCTTGTATGTGTCTGGCGGCGCCAGCGGCATTGTTTACAGCGTTGGCACGAGCGGCGGTGCAGCACAAGCCGTGGCCCAAATCGAGCGAAACGTGCGCACGTTGCCAAACAGCACTGCCACACAGGCCATTGTGGCCAACGGCCTGAAGTTTGACGCGGCGGGTGTTTTGCACGTCGCTGACACGTCGCGCGGCGCGGTGTGGAAGGTTGTGATTGGCGCAGACGGTAAAGGCAGCAAGCCAGCCCTGCTGGCGCAAAGCCCGCTGCTTGAAGGCGCAGACGACATGGCTTTCAACAGCAATGGCGACGTCTGGGTGGCCGTCAATGAACTGAATGCCATCATCGCAGTGTCAACAACAGGTGTGGTCAATACGATTGCGAAAAACGACGTCAAAGGGCCGCTGGAATTCCCCGCAGCGCTTGTTTTCGTTGGCAAGACCGCGTACGTCGCCAACTTTGACGTGCCACGCCGCGACAACCTGGACGCCAACGGCACGACTGCCAAAGACGGTATTGGCGCATCCATTGCCCAGATCAAGCCGTAAGTTTTTAAAAATAGCCTGAAAATGCCATTTTTAGGGCATTTTTAGGCATCAAATCTGGCCTAAAGCCAATGAATACGGGCGCAAGCAGCTACTAAATACATAGTTAATTAACTGCTGCCACCGCGCCAGACCTCCTGCGTGTTTCTGTTCCGGCTGGCGCAGTTGGGTTGGGAGGCTGGCGTTAAACCTGTTCGATCAGCGCTGAATTGAGTACCCGGCTCGAAGGGACCAACGCAACATTGCAGGCGGCAGGTTTTGAAATACTGGCGTCACCAGAGGCCGGAAACCATGAAACAGCCTTGCAAAACCACATCAAAGTCTATTCGGCAGACCTTCTGGTGATGGGCGCCTATGGACATTCCCATATCCGGCAGTGGATAGTTGGCAGTACGACAACAACCTTGCCTGGAAACAGCAACGTACCGGCTCTGGTGCTGCGCTAAAGCAATGACGAAAACAGTTGGCGGTTGATCTGGAATTTTCATTATTTTTGAATGCACGCCATGCCCGACATTGAAATAGTTTCCGCAGTGATCTTTGCGACTGCTCTGATACATACCTTTTCGACCAAAATCTTCAAGCGTCTTGCCAACCGCAACCCAAAGCACGCAGGGCTTTTTCATTTGCTGGGAGAGGTTGAGGTTGTTTTTGGCTTTTGGGCCATCGTTCTCATCTGCCTGATGGCGGTCACTGTGGGCGGCAAGGTCGCAGTTGATTATGCAGATTCGCGCAAATACACCTCGGCGCTTTTCGTTTTTGTCGTCATGGTGGTCGCTGCGTCTCGGCCTATCGTTGTCGTCATTCAAGCTCTGGTGGCAACCATTGCCAGGGTTGCGCCGTTTCGCGCCGTCGTCGCACATGTCTGGCTCTGTCTTGCATTGGTGCCTTTGATCGGGTCTGTGATAACCGAACCAGCAGTCATGACACTGGCAGCTCTGATGTTGAGCCCGGTTGTCTTTCGCTCTGGCATACCCGAGTGGCTGAAGTACGGCGCAATTGGGGTGCTGTTTGTGAATGTATCCATCGGCGGTACTTTGACTGCCTATGCAGCGCCACCGGTGCTTATGGTGACAAGCGCCTGGAGTTGGGACAGCGCATTCATGCTGACCAACTTTGGCTGGAAGGCGGCTGTTGCTGTCGTCATCAATGCCACTGTCGTCACCGTGCTGCTCAGCCGTCACCTGACGGATGCCCTGCCAGAGCCCACCGAAACGGACGACCTGCAAGTGCCCCGCGTCGTCATTCTGATCCACCTGATCTTTCTGGGCGCGGTGGTTGCCTTCGCCCATCATCCTGTTGTTTTTATCGGTCTTTTCCTGATGTTTCTGGGCTTCACACAGGCTTATGCCCGCTATCAAACACCTCTGATCCTGAAGGAAGCCCTGCTGGTGGGATTTTTCCTGGCTGGCCTGGTGGTGTTGGGCGGGATGCAGCAGTGGTGGCTGCAGCCGATTGTCTCGAGTCTGGAGCCAACCGCGCTGTTTTTTGGAGCGCTGGGTTTGACGGCCATCACTGACAACGCGGCGCTGACCTACCTGGGCTCGCTGATCGAAGGGATGAGCGATGCAGCAAAGTACATGCTGGTGGCAGGTGCTGTAGCGGGCGGAGGCCTGACAGTCATTGCCAATGCCCCCAATCCTGCGGGCGTGGCTTTGCTCAAAAAAGGCTTTAACGACGAATCCATCGGCCCGGTCGGTCTGCTTTTGGGGGCTGCCCTTCCTACGGTAGTGGCTGCGGCCATGTTTCTTGTTTGACTGCCGCTAAGCCTGACTAGGCCATTGCACGCCCAAACACAGAACCTCAAGCACACGGATGACAGAATTTTTTGATGACGAACACGTCTTGAATGAAAATGCAAGTTTCACCATAAAGTCAAAAGGATCTTCCATGAAGGGCGACGTACGAGTCATTTTCCACCTGCAAGCTCAGCTTAAAAACGAGCTGACGGCCATCAACCAGTATTTTCTGCACTACCGCATGTACAAGCACTGGGGCCTGGACAAGCTGGCCAAGAAGGAATACGAAGAATCCATTAGCGAGATGAAGCATGCTGACCAACTGATGGATCGGATTTTCATGCTTGACGGCCTGCCCAATTTGCAGGACTTGGGGCAACTGCGTGTGGGTGAAAACGTGCCCGAAGCTCTTGATTGCGATTTAAAGTCTGAAATGGGTGCGCAAGTGACCATCAAGGCAGGTATTGCACATTGCGAATCAGTCCATGATTTTGTTTCGCGTGACTTGCTGAAAAACATCTTGCACGACACGGAAGAGCACATTGATTTTTTAGAGACACAAATTGAACTGGTTGGTAAAGTCGGCCTGCCAAACTACCTGCAAAGTCAGATGGGTGATCTGTCCTGATTCACCTAGCGAGTTGTAAAAACCGGCTCATTCCGGTTTTTTTATGCCAGCGAATTTTGCTACTGCCGAAATTGGCTAGCGTTACAGGTGGCTCGAACACCTGTGGGCTGGCTAGGAAGGTTTTTTAAGGCTTTCTTTCCTGCCAAATTGGCCTTTAGACCAATCAATACGGGCGCAAAAAGCTATTAAATATATAGCATTAATCTGCTGGCTCAAACACATACTGGAGCAAGCCAGCGCGGATTACAGGATGCGCAGCCACGCCCCAAACTTGGCCAATGCATTCAGGCGTCAAAACATCACTCGTTTTGCCTTGCATCAGCAATTGGCCATCAGCCAGTACCAGCGCACTGTCGCAGTAGCGCAGCGCCAGGTTCAAGTCATGCAGCACCGCCACCACGCCAATACCCTGCTCTTTGGCCCATGTGCGTGCGAGTTGCAGCATGCGATGCTGGTGCTGTAAGTCGAGTGCGGCGGTGGGTTCGTCCAGCATCAACCAACGCACGCCAGCAGGCGAGGTGCTTTCCCACACCTGCGCCAACGCTCTGGCCAAATGCACCCGGGCCTTTTCGCCTCCCGACAGGGTGTTCAGCGCTCGATCAGCCAAGGTGCCTACATGGGTGCATTGCAACGCCAACATAGAAATTTCAGCCTCATGCTGGCTGGGTTGCCTTCGGTGCGGGTATCGGCCCAGGTTCACCACCTCACGCACGGTAAAGTCAAACGCCACCTGCGTTTCTTGCGCCACAAAAGCGCGTACCCGTGCGAACTCAGCAGCCGGGCAAGCGTGAAGCGCCCTGCCCTGGTATTGGACGTGACCCGCAGTGGGCTGGCGCTGGCCTGTCAGCACCGACATCAGGGTTGACTTGCCTGCGCCGTTGGGGCCCAAAATGGCCGTGACCTGCCCTGGTTTGAGGGCACAGGTGGTGGGCGCAAGCAGCGTTTTGTCGCCGATGACAACCTTGACATCCACCGCTTGAAGTTGCGTCTCAGCCCGCGTGTCTAGCGCCGCCAAGTCAATCAAACTGCGTGCATTCATAGACGGCTCTTGAAGTGGCGCAGCAACAGCAAAAAGAAAGGCACGCCAACAAACGCCGTCAGCACGCCCAGAGGCAGCTCGGCAGGTTTGACCGCCGTGCGCGCCACGCTGTCGGCCAGCAGCACCAGTGCTGCACCCAGCAGGGCCGAGCCAGGTAACACCACCCGGTGGTCAGGCCCTGCAATCATGCGCACGCAGTGGGGTGCCACCAGCCCCACAAAACCAATAATGCCAGTGGTGGCCGTGACAGCGCCCACCGCCAGCGCCGTTACCACCACAGCAAAACGCTTTGTTCGCTCAACAGGTACACCCAGCAGTTCAGCTTGTGCCTCGCCCAATGCAATGGCATTTAGCGGCCTGGCCAAGGTAAAACTGGCGCAAACAGCTATGAATACCGCAGCACCTACCAGTGCCACCGCCGACCAGCGCGCCCCGCCCAAACTGCCCAGCAGCCAGAATTGAATGTTGCGAAGCTGCTCGTCAGTCGCCAAGAAAGTTAAAAAACCCAACCCGGCCCCGGCCAGCGCATTGATGGCAATACCTGCCAGCAGCATCAAGCCGACGCGCGTTGCACCGTCTTGCTGGCTGAGGGTGTAGACCAGCAGTGTGACGCCCAAGCTCCCAGCAAAGGCCGTGACCACAAGCGTCCAGCTACCCAGTGTGCGCGGCAAGTCTGGAAACCACACACTGCCCATGACGATGGTGATGCCCGCCGCCAATGCCGCACCACTGCTGATTCCAATCAGCCCAGGGTCAGCCAGAGGGTTGCGAAACAGCCCCTGCATCAGCGCGCCAGACAGACCCAGCGCAGCACCCGCCGCCACACCCAGCAGCAGGCGCGGCAGGCGAATGTTCATGAACACCATGTGCTGGGGTGATGTGTCGGTAGCACCTTTAAAGGCGTCCCACACCACACGTAACAGTTCAAATAGGCTGATAGCGTAAGCACCACGGGCACTGCCAGCTATAAAACTAATAGCTAACAGAATTGCGCCAGCCGACAGCACCCATTTGGCAGACGGCCGGTTTTGCAAAAAGCTCATGCCACCTGCCTGCCTGCGGCTTTAAAAGCCTGGCCGTGCAAGTCGGCCACCGCCTGCGGCAAGCGCGGGCCAAAACCAATCAGGTACAGCGCGTCAAGTGCCACCAGCGCACGATTTTTGTAGGCGGGTGTCAAGTCAAGCCCGGCTTTAGCCCAAAACTTGTCAAGGCCGCCAGATGCCTCAATGCCTTGGGTCGTGGTGATGATGACGTCTGGTGCGGCAACCACCATGGCTTCTGCCGTCATCGGGCGGTAGCCGCTGTAGCTAGCTGGCTTGCCGGGGCTGGCCATCACGTTGTCCAGGCCCGCAAAAGTCATCATCGCATGGGCGGCAGTTTTGTCGCCTGATACAGATGCTGTGGTGCTGTGCGACAAGATAAAAATCACACGCGGCGCTTTTGTGCCCTGCCCGCCCGCTTTTGATACGGCAGCCTGCACGCTCGCCCATTGCGCGTCAAGTTTTGCCTGCAAAGCCGTTGCCGCTGTTGCGCGAGCTGTGGCACGGCCAACCGCCGCCACTTTGCGCTTCACTTCAGCCCACGAGTGGTCAGCTTCTACCAGTTCCACCTTGACACCCGCAGAACGAATCTGGTCCAGCACTACGGGCGGACCAGCCTCGGTCGTACCAATCACGGTATCGGGCTTGAGCGACATCAACCCTTCAGCCGACAACTGGCGCTGGTAGCCGACTTTGGCCGTTTGCAATGCGGCTGGCGGGAAAAGGCTGGTGGTGTCGGTGCCTACCAGCTGCTTTTCAGCGCCCAATGCGAAGACAATTTCGGTTGTAGATCCGCTGACGGAGACGATTCTGGGGAGTTTGTTTTGCGCCATCAAGGGTAAGGCAAGGCTTGCTGGCAAAAGCGAGAAAGCGCGCAATGTGTGACGGCGACCTGAGTCAAGTGGTGAATTTTTCATGTCTGCTCCAGCCGGGGCAAGCGCGTTGCAATGTCGCGCCAGGCTTGCTGCTCTGGAATACCGGGCTTGCGACTGCCAAAAAACATGGCCATCAAATCTCCATTTGCGTCAAAGGCTTCAACCGATGTGACCACGCCGTCATCGGTGGGTTTTTGTACGATCCACGCGTTGGCGATCATGTCTTCACGCAGGTGCAAGTTAAAGCCCGCGTCCAAAACATTGATCCACTTGGCAGTCGGTGTCACCATCGGCTCAATGCGCTTGACAGGCCCACTGTGGATTTGAATACAGCCGCTGCTGCTGACAAACACCATGATGGACGTGCCGTCGATGGCCGCCTCGTCAAGCAACATGCGCACAACTTCGGGCTTGGCACGCTGGGTAAAGCGCCCTTCTACCAGCCTGAAGGCCTGTTGACGTTCAGCACCAAACTTGTTGATCAAACCAAACATCTGGTGGGTGTCGGTCATATCGCTCCAGGCTTGGGTGAACCCCGCCGCGTCCAGCTCGGCGTCAGGGGTGACAGCGGCTTTGACAGGTGCGGGCGTGAACAGGGTTTCTTTGTCACCGTCAGTGAACTGATCAACGATGTCGTTAAAAACATCGCGGTGTGTTTCAGGCCGCACAAAAATCTTGTGGATCGCCATGCCATGCGGGTCAAAAAACTGCAGGCTTTGCCCAGGTGGATTGCCTGGCGTGTTAGCGGCCTCAGACACCGCAAACCCCGCATGCCAACGGCTAAAGAAAAGACGCAAGTCAATCTCATGCCCCAGCGCCAAACCCATGTGACCTGTAGCGGTGATGTTTTGGTAAATGCCCGTTTTTTCATGCACGGTAGATTCATTGCGAGTGAGCGCCATGACCGGGCCACACAGTTCAAGCGCTTGCAGCAGCTCAACCCATGGACCTTTGAGCGGCGTGGCTTTGAGCGCATAGTCATGTATGCCCGTGTGCGCAGCCATAGCTGCACCTTCACTGATTTTCAAGCTTTCGGCGGCGTCTTTGGCGCGCTTGCCACTGCTTCGGGCAGCGCTGAAGCGCTCGCGAAGGGTAGCCGCGTCAAGGCCTGTTGCATTGTGAGATAGGCTGGGCGTTGATTTCTCAACCATGGCTTGTAAAACGGCGCTCATTGAATCGTCTCCGGTGTTGTGTGCCAGTTGGCACGGTGATGGATTGCTTTGTCGATCTGTTCACGCGTGAGAGTGTCATGATCAGGCGTTGAATTGGGGGTTCGCACAGCCGCTGACATGGTTTTGGCAAGATCGGTCTGAATGATTTCAATCCACTGCTCGTAGAGTTTTTTGGTCACTGTGCGCAAACCGTCAGAAATCTGCGGATGACCCGAAAGTGTGTGCAAATTGACGGCCGCTTTTCTGGCCATCATGTCGCGGTGTTGCGCGCAGCCACAGCGCGCGTGCCCAGTCATCAGCGCCAGTGTTCCAGCCATCAGCGCGTCAGCGCATGGCATGACGAATTCGAGGTCACCTTCTTCAGCGCGGGCAGGGTTTGTTTGTTCCATCATTTCAATCTCCGCTTGGTTTAGAACTCGGTCACCAGCGACACATTGATCTTGCGACCCGGCTGGCTGTAGGCGGCCAGGGCTACCGCATTGGATGCCACACCGCGCACGCTTGACCAGTTCCAATACTTTTGATTGGTCAGATTGGCGACGCTGGCGTTCAGGCGCGTGGTTTTGGTAAAGCGCCACTGGCCGCTCAGGTCGTAGGTGGTTGATGCAGGAACTGCACATTGCAATGGCAGGGTGACCAACTGCTGACCGATGTCACTGGCTTTTTTGGCGGCATGGTGGGTGGCATTCAGGCGTATGTCCCAGACTGCGGCTTCGTACCGCACGCCAAGACTCAGTTTTGCGGGGTCAACGGAGTCCAGCGGCAGCCCTGTGTTGTCAACCTTGCCTCGCGCCTGACCGTATGAAAACGGCGTGCTCAGCTTGCCCATGCCGACTTTGCCCCAGTCCATGGAGCCTTTGACTTCAAAACCGCTGATGGTTGCGTTGTCAATATTCACCGACTGGAACACCGTCGGGTTGGCTGCTGTGCCTGCACCCGATATCTGGCGGCTGTCTTCAATCAAGTCCTTGAACTTGCCGGTAAATACGGTGGCGTCCAGTGTCAACTGGTCAAGCCGCGCGCGTGCGCCAAACTCGAAGTTATTGCTTTTTTCAGGCTTGAGCGCACCGTTGGGAATGGTTTTGTAAAACGAGGGACTTGCAGAATTCCGCAAGCCAGCCGAATTAACCGCTACGTGAGGTAAAAAAAGTTGCGGGCACCGCCTAAAAGGCTGCAAGATCAGGGTATTGAATCATGAACTTGGTGAGCGCCCATG
>JBILXX010000117.1:0-9187 GCA_044378095.1 Polaromonas sp. | reverse complement strand
AAACTTGGCCGCCAGAACAGTGGTGATTGCTGCGGTCAAGGTGGTCTTGCCGTGGTCGACGTGGCCGATCGTGCCGACGTTGACGTGCGGTTTGGTCCGCTCAAATTTGCCTTTTGCCATTTTCCAAACTCCAATAATTTATAGAGAAATAAACACCAAATATCATCACATCTAACCAGCACAGTACAGAGCTGAACCGTACTAAAACTGGTGCCCATTCCGGGAATCGGACCCGGGACCTCTCCCTTACCAAGGGAGTGCTCTGCCACTGAGCCAAATGGGCTAAAAACTTCTCAGGTCAACTACAGTGCCGCACATGCTCATGGAGCGGGAGACGGGAATCGAACCCGCGTCATTAGCTTGGAAGGCTAGGGTTCTACCATTGAACTACTCCCGCACTCAATAAGGCGCAGCTATCTGGTGGATGAGGCTGGATTCGAACCAGCGTACGCGTTAGCGAGCAGATTTACAGTCTGCCTCCTTTAGCCACTCGGACACCCATCCATTCAAGAGAACCTCGGATTATGCCATGTTTTTATGTCGCAGGGCCGGTTGTTGGCGCGCCTTCATGAGGTGTGGTGTGCTTGCCGCCAGGCTCGTGCCACAGAAAAGTGCCCGCAACCGATAAAAGGCAAGGGCGGCCTCAAAGCTGACAGGGGCGAAGGGTGATTGGCCAGCAGAACCTTGTGACGATTTGCGTCAATCAGTTCGCGCTTGCCTTGGGCATGCGCGCCCCAGAGCATGAAAACAACGTTTTGCTGATGTTCGCTAACATGCCTGATCACGGCATCCGTCAATTGCTCCCACCCCCGCTTGGCGTGGCTGGCAGGCTGACCTTCCTCGACTGTCAGGCAGGTGTTAAGCAGCAGTACACCGTCTTCAGCCCACTTGACCAGACTGCCCCCCGGCACTGGAAAGGCCGGTGGCGGCGTCCCCAAATCACGCTGGATTTCCTTGAATATATTGCGCAAGGAGGGGGGCAGCGGCGTTCCAGACGTCACCGAAAACGCCAGCCCCTCCGCTTGCCCTCGGCCATGGTACGGGTCTTGACCCAGGATCACGACCCGCACGCGATCGGGCGGCGTCAGTGCCAGCGCGCGCAGTGGCTGCGGCGGGAAGATCACCGCATTTTCAAGCAACCGCTGACTCAAAAATGCCAGCAGCGATGCGCCTGTTGTGCTGGCAAAAAAATCGCGGGTCAAACCTTGCCAGCCAGGTGCAACTGGCCACAAAGCTGGGTCAGCTGCCGCCAGCTGACTGGCCACACCAAGCCTCAAGGCGTCCACGCCTAGTGACCGAAAAGATCGCCCAAAGCAACCCCGGGGTCTTCAGCGCGCATGAAGGCTTCACCCACCAAAAAAGCATGAACCCTGGCATCGCGCATTCGCTTGACATCCAGCACTGTTGAAATGCCAGACTCGGTAATGACGATACGGCTCTCCGGCACTTGGCCCAAAAGCCCCAGCGTCGTGTCCAGCGACACCTCGAAGGTTTTGAGGTTGCGGTTGTTGATGCCGATCAGCGGCGTTTTCAGTTTCAGGCCGCGTTCAAGTTCAGCGGCGTCATGCACCTCCACCAGCACGGCCATGTCAAGCGACATGGCCAGCGCTTCCATATCCTTCATTTGCGCGTCGTCGAGACAGGCTGCGATCAGCAAAATGCAGTCTGCACCCATCACCCGCGACTCGTAAATCTGATACGGGTCAATCATGAAGTCTTTACGCAACGCCGGCAAACCGCACGACGCACGCGCCTGCTTGAAATACTCGATACTGCCCTGAAAAAACTGCTTGTCAGTAAGCACTGACAAACACGCAGCACCAAACTCGGCATAGCTTTGTGCAATGTCTGCCGGAATAAAGTCAGATCGCAACACGCCTTTGGATGGACTGGCTTTTTTGACTTCAGCAATCACGGCGGGTTTGCCAGCATCGATTTTGCTGCGCAACGCACCCACAAAGTCGCGGGTCAGCACGCGAGACTCAGCGTCGGCACGCATGGCAGCCATTGGCTTTTGTTGCATCAAAGCAGCGACTTCGCCCTGCTTGACGGTGATAATTTTTTCGAGGATATCGGACATGTTTCTGATTATCGCCGCGCCTGCTGCCAATAAAAAAGCCCACTGCTTTCGCAGTGGGCTTTTGACTCAGCTTGCGGCTTTCACCGCAGAGGCAAGTTTGCGGTGATCAGGCGCTTTTGAGATCCGGGTAACGCACATACTCAATCAGCTCTTGCGTTTTCTTGTCTGGGCCAGGTGTTACCAGACTCACCAGAATAACCAGTGCAAAGCCAACGGGGACGCCAAACACACCTGCAGAAATAGGTGCAATGCCGTACCACAACTCAATCGGCTTGGTGACATCAAACACGCCACGCAGCCAGGCCTGGTTGCTCACCATGTAATAAATAGTGATGCCCAAACCGCCGATCATGCCGGCAGCCGCACCCCATTTGGACGCGCGCTTCCAGAAGATACCGAGTACCAGTACAGGGAAGAATGCCGCCGCTGCGAATGAGAACGCCGCAGACACCAGGAACAGAATGTCCGCCGGTTTTTGCGCCGCCACATAAGCCGCTGCCAACGCCACGACCAGCAACAATACTTTGGAGATTGTCACGCGGCGTGAAGTGGGTGCATTCGGGTCGATCATTTTGTAGTACACGTCGTGTGACAGCGCATTGGCAATCGTCAGCAGCAAGCCATCAGCCGTTGACAGCGCCGCAGCCAGACCGCCAGCAGCCACCAGGCCAGAGACCACGTAAGGCAGGCCACCAATTTCAGGGGTTGCCAGCACCACGATGTCGCCACCGATTCGCATTTCACCCAATTGCAGAATGCCGTCCTTGTTGATGTCCACCACACTGAGCAAGCTCGGGTCAACCTTGGCCCACTGCGCAATCCAGGCCGGCAGTTTGGTGAACTCGGTACCCACCAGCACATTGAACACCTCATACTTGACCAGCACAGCCAGGGCTGGCGCGGTGAAGTACAGCAGGAAAATGAAGAACAATGACCAGGTCACCGATTCACGCGCCTGCTTGACGCTAGGCGTGGTGTAGTAGCGCATCAGGATGTGCGGCAGCGCAGCCGTACCCACCATCAGGCAGAAGATCAACGCCAGGAAGTTGCGACGTGACGTGTCGTAAGCCGCAACTGCCTTGGCGTCGCCGTTCGGATCACCCGCAAACTGCTGCGCGTGACGTGGCATGCCGCCCAATGGCGCGGTTCGCGCTTGCGCTGCAGCTCTGGCGGCTGTGTAAGCCTTGGTCGCTGCGGCGGCGTCTTTTGGCAGGGCAGCCAGTGCTTTTTCGGCGGCGGCAACATCCGCAGCCCCTGCATTGGCGGCTTTCAGGTCAGCCACTTTTTTGGTCGCATCGGCCTGGTCGGCGGCCATCGCGGCTGGCACGTCCTTGAGCTTGGCGTCAATGTCAGCCACGCGTTTTTTGTAGACTTCGATGACTTCCAGCTCTTTCGGATCCTTGAGCAACACGGCTTCGCGTGCGGTGACCTTTTCAAGCTGATAGCCATAGATGGCTTGCGGAATAGGCACGCTGGTCTGCTTGACGGAAAGCCACACCACAGGAATCATGTAGGCGACGATCAAAATGATGTACTGCGCAACCTGTGTCCAGGTCACGGCGCGCATACCACCCAGGAACGAGCAGACCAAAATACCACCCAAACCCACGAAAATTCCGACCACAAAGTCAAAACCCGTCAAGCGTGACGTGATGAGGCCAACGCCGTAAATCTGCGCAACCACATAGGTAAACGAGCACAAAATGGCGGCAAACACACCCAAAAAGCGCACAAAATTACCGCCGTAGCGTTCACCCAAAAAGTCTGGCACGGTGAACTGCCCAAACTTGCGCATGTACGGCGCCAAAAACAGCGCTACCAGGCAATAGCCGCCGGTCCAGCCCATGATGAAGGCCAAACCGCTGTAACCGGTCAGGTACAGCGTTCCAGCCATGCCGATAAACGAGGCTGCGGACATCCAGTCAGCGCCCGTCGCCATACCGTTGTAAATCGCAGGTACGCGCCGACCAGCCACGTAGTATTCATCAGCATCAGTGGTGCGGCTCATCACGCCGATACCGGCATACAAGCCAACCGTGGCCAACAAGAAGATAAAGCCGATCCAATTACGCGGCAAACCCATTTGCTCGGCAATGGCCAGTACGATCACAAATGCTAAAAAGCCGCCCGTATACCAAGCGTAAACCTTGTTGAGTTGCTTTTTAAAATCTGAGCCTGATTGCATGCCGCCTGATGCGGTGGTGGGAGATAGTCCAGCCATGATTATTCCTCTACTTCGGCTACGCCGTGTTCAATGTCAAGTTTGTTCATGTAATTGGCGTAAAACCAAATGATCGCCACATAAATGATGAGAGAACCCTGCGCGCCCATCCAGAAGCTGAACGGCCAGCCAAAGAAATTGAAATTGAGGTCTCGGGCAAAGTAGCTGACCACGAAGGTCACTAAAAACCAGATACTCAACAAAACTGCGGTGATATTGAGCGTCTTGCTCCAATATCGCCGGTGATTGTCAGTAATTTGCATCTTCTGTCTCCATTGTTAAAAGGCTAGGCCACCAACCCTGTTTCGCGTACCAGCTGGTCGGCGACTTTGGGCTCGAATCCGCGCAAGTGCGCAATAACCTTGCGCGCTTCATCGGGTTCTTTGCGATCCACGTGTACCCTGGCCAGGTGATACCAGCCGTAAGGACTCATGGGTTGCAATTCTGTGTTTTTCTTGAGGGTGGTCACAGCCTCATCCAGTCGCTTTTGGTGGATGTGAACCAGCGACAGGCCGTACCAGGCCAAATCAAGTTTGGGCGCCAGCTCCAGCGCCTTTTTAAACATTTCTTCGGCCTGCCCAACATGGCCGCACTCATTGAGCAGATACCCGTAGTTGTACCAGGCGTGTGCAGATTCGCTGTCCAGCTCGCACAGGCGCTGCATGTCTTTAAGCGCCGCCGTGTTGTCGCCGCGTTGCACGGCCAGCTGCGCGCGACTGGCCAGGGCATAAACATCATCCGGGTTAGCCTGCAACATGGCTTCAAATACTTTGCCAGCTGCATCACGCTGACCGATGACCAGCCAGGCCATGGCCTGGTACTTCTGCAAGAGCCAACCGAATGGTTTCATTATTTGCACCCCTGCATGGCAATGGTCACGCAATGCTCAATTTTGGCCAGCGTGACGGCCATATACAAAATGCCGATAACCAAAAACGCGACCACTGGTACCTGGTGGTCGGCCACCTGCTTCGGTGATATCCAGCGCGCGGCAGTGACCCAGGGCTTGTTGACCAGCTGAAAGAGCTGGTAGAAAAGATTGTTGCCTGCCTTGGCACCTGAAATCACCCACTGAACGCCCTGCCCCGCCAATAGCAACAGGGCGATGTAGAGAACGAGCTGAAGGGTGTTAAGGGTAAAAAGCATGAATGCAAAGATTTGTAAACATGCAATGTCAACATCCGGGCTTACCGAATACTTACTTCATGCCAACTTTTACCGCGAAACTAGGGAAACTCCTAGCATGACGGCGCTGTAGGCCGGCACCTACACAGGATTTGAGGGCTGGTTTGACATCTTGACCAACTGCGCGAGCCGCGTTTTGGCAGCGCCAGAGGCCAGCGCCGCACGCGCTTTTTCAACACCTTCCACCATCGAGCCAGCCACATTGGCGGCATACAACGCTGCCCCGGCGTTCAAAATCACGATGTCGCGCGCTGCACCCGGCTGGTTGCCAAGTACGCCCAGCAACATGGCTTTGGACTCGTCCGGTGTTTCAACCCGCAGCGCCCGGGAGCTGGCCATGGTGAAGCCAAAGTCTTCGGGGTGAATTTCGTACTCGGTGATCTCACCGTTTTTTAGCTCGCCCACCACGCTGGCCGCGCCCAGGCTGATTTCGTCCAGCCCGTCTTTGCCATACACCACCAGCGCATGTTCAGCCCCCAGACGCTGCAAGGCGCGAATCTGGATGCCCACCAGGTCGGGGTGAAACACGCCCATCAGAATATTCGGTGCACCAGCTGGGTTGGTCAGCGGGCCGAGGATGTTGAAGATGGTGCGCACACCCAGCTCTTTGCGAATCGGCGCGACGGCCTTCATGGCCGGGTGATGATTGGGGGCAAACATGAAGCCAATGCCGACTTGTTCAATGCACCGGGCAATGGCCTCGGGCGGCAGATTGATATTGATGCCAAGCGACTCCATCACGTCGGCACTGCCCGACTTGCTGCTGACGCTGCGCCCGCCATGCTTGCTGACTTTGGCGCCCGCCGCGGCGGCGACAAACATCGAACAAGTCGAGATATTGAAGGTGTGGGAACCATCGCCACCTGTGCCCACAATGTCAACCAGGTGGGTTTTGTCCGCCACATGGACCTTGGTCGAAAACTCCCGCATGACCTGCGCCGCAGCGGTGATCTCGCCAATGGTTTCCTTTTTGACGCGCAGCCCGGTGATCAGCGCCGCCATCATGACCGGCGACATCTCGCCACCCATGATGAGCCGCATCAGGTGCAGCATTTCGTCGTGAAAAATCTCGCGGTGCTCGATGGTGCGCTGCAGAGCCTGGCTGGCGGTGATTTTGTTTGAATTAGGCATGAAAGTGCTCCAAAAAGGGCTGAAAAAGGCTGTTTTTAAGTGTCAAATAAGGCTTTTAGTCAATGAATACGGGCGCAAGCAGCTACTAAATAAGTAGCAAATAATTATCTTGCCTGAACCAGAAAGTTTTTTAACATCGCATGGCCGTGCTCGGTCAATATCGACTCGGGGTGAAACTGCACGCCTTCAATGGCCAGCGTTTTGTGCCGCACACCCATGATTTCGCCGTCGTCTGTCCAGGCCGTGACCTCCAGCACATCCGGGCAAGACGCCTTGTCAATCGCCAGTGAGTGGTAGCGATTGACGGTGAACTGCCTGGGCAGCCCCGCAAACACGCCCTGCTGGGTGGTGGTGATGACGCTGGTTTTGCCGTGCATCAGCTCTTTGGCACGAACAATCTTGCCGCCAAACGCCGCGCCAATCGACTGATGGCCGAGGCAAACACCCAAAATCGGCAGCTTGCCCGCAAAGTGCTGGATGGCTGCCACCGATATGCCCGCTTCAAGCGGCGAGCACGGGCCGGGCGAAACCACCAGCCGGTCAGGCTGTTTGGCGGCGATTTGCTCAACGGTGATTTCGTCGTTGCGAAACACTTCAACCTCAGCCCCCAGTTCACCAAAATACTGCACGATGTTGTAGGTGAAGCTGTCGTAGTTGTCGATCATCAAAAGTCTGATTTTTGAGGTCATGGTGTTCACTCCAGCCCTTCTTCGACAAGTTCAGCCGCCCGCAGCAGAGCACGCGCTTTGGCTTCAGTTTCTTTCCATTCCAGCTCAGGGACTGAGTCCGCCACCACGCCCGCAGCCGCCTGCACGTACAGCACCTGGTCCTTGATGATGCCGGTGCGGATGGTGATGGCTACGTCCATGTCACCTGAGTAGCTCAGGTAGCCACAAGCGCCGCCGTACAGTCCGCGCTTGGTGGGCTCCAGCTGGTCAATGACTTCCATCGCGTGCACCTTGGGCGCGCCGCTGAGCGTGCCCGCCGGGAAGGTGGCTTTTAAAACATCCATGCCGCTCATGCCGTCCAGCAGTGCGCCTTCGACGTTGCTGACGATGTGCATCACGTGGCTATAGCGCTCTATCGCAAAAGCTTCGGTCACTTTGACCGTGCCGGTTTTGGCAATGCGGCCAATGTCGTTGCGCGCCAGGTCAATCAGCATGACGTGCTCGGCGCGCTCTTTGGGGTCATTGACGAGTTCCTGCTCGACGGCTTTGTCCGCCTCGGGCGACGAGGCGCGTGGACGTGTGCCGGCGAGCGGCCTGATGGTGATTTTTTGCCCGCCACCTTCACTGGCAGACACCAGCTCCTGCCGCACCAGGATTTCAGGCGACGCACCCACCACATGGAAATCCCCAAAATGGTAGTAATACATATAGGGTGATGGGTTCAGTGAACGCAGCGCCCGGTACAAACTCAGTGGCGATTCGGTATAGCGCTTTTTGATGCGCTGGCCGACCTGCACCTGCATGAAGTCGCCCGCTTCAATCAGGCGCTTGGCTTTTTCAACCGCCGCAATGTAGTCGGCCTTGGCAAAGTCACGCTCGGCCGGGTAGCCCTGGCTGGGTTTGACGACCGGGGCGCTGACCGAATACTTGAGTTGTTCTTTCAATTCGCGCAAGCGCTTTTTGGCGTTGGTGTAGGCCTCGGGCTGCTTGGGGTCGGCATACACAATCATGTAAAGCTTGCCCGACAGGTTGTCAATCACCGCCAGTTCTTCGCATTGCAGCAGCAAAATGTCGGGGCAGCCCAGCGTGTCAGGCGGGCAAGACTTTTCGAGCTTTTTCTCGATGTAGCGCACCGCGTCGTAACCAAAATAACCCGCCAAGCCACCACAAAAACGCGGCAAACCAGGGCGTAGCGCGACTTTGAATCGCTTTTGGTAGTCACTGATGAAGTCCAGCGGATTTTGTTTGGACGTTTCAACCACTTTGCCATCGGTCACGACTTCAGTCACGGCCTCCGCCCCAAAACCCGAGGCACGCACCAGCGTGCGGGCAGGCAAGCCGATAAAGCTGTAGCGGCCAAAACGCTCGCCGCCCACGACCGATTCAAGCAGAAAGCTGTATTTGCCCTGATCTTTGGCAAAGGCGAGCTTCAGGTAAAGCGACAGCGGCGTTTCGAGGTCGGCAAACGCCTCCACCATCAGCGGGATACGGTTGTAGCCTTGGGAGGCCAGGCTTTTAAATTCAAGTTCGGTGATCACAAGGGAATCCTTCGCAATTCAGCCACAGCTCAAAGTGTGGCTTCAGGTCATTCAAAATGCGCGCCGTCTGGCTGACGCGGGCTGATTCAGATAAGAATTGAGCAGCCTCGCCATAGCCAGGCTCCCCGGTCTGCAAGACCTGGCTGGCTGGTACGGCTTCGGAGAATGATGCTTTGCGTGTGCATGAAAGCGAAGTGTATCAAACCGGATTTCACCGTTTTGACCCGCACAAACCCTATGTCAGCAGTAAATAGAACTGTCCGGTTTTAGAGCAAATAGATTGTCCGCTTTTTCTATTTTGTTTGCGATGACTGCAAAGCTGCGTAGGGCGTAGCCCGAAGCGGCTTTGCAGCCATCGCGCGGA
>JBILXX010000166.1:0-2509 GCA_044378095.1 Polaromonas sp. | reverse complement strand
CTAAAAATCTCATCTTGCGGTTCTCCTGCATGTAGCGGGCCCGGCTTATGGGGGTGTCTTGCATCCCTTCTCCATAAACCGGACAGATTACTTGCTAAAAACCGGACAAATCATTTACTGCTGACAGCGGTCATTTCTCCGGTGCGGTAGTTTTCCAAAAGCCGTAAAGAAGTCCTGATCAGCCTGGGTAATGGTCGATGCTACTTATTAAGTAGCAACTTGCGCAATTGATCATTGGTCTTCGGCTATTTTTAACCAGAATCTAGCCCAACAGCCGATGCCTGATCTGCTCCAAAGCCGCAGGGTCATCCATCGTTGTCAAATCGCCCGCATCACGGCCTTCACACACCGCCTGAATCGCACGGCGCAGCATTTTGCCGCTGCGGGTTTTGGGCAACGCTGATACAAAGCGCACGCGTGATGGCCTTGCTACCGCTCCCAAATCACCATCGACACGTTTCATGATCTCGCCTTCCAGCCTCAGGGCTGCCGCGTCGTCAGTTAACACGGCTGAATCCCTGGGCACTGCAAAGGCCATCGCCACCTGACCTTTGAGCGAGTCGGCCACGCCGACCACAGCCACCTCAGCCACACCGGTATGGCCCGAAATACTTTCTTCGATCTCACGCGTGCCCAGGCGGTGACCCGCCACATTGATCACATCATCAGTTCTGCCCAGAATAAAGTAGTAACCGTCTTCATCGCGAATGCCCCAGTCGAAGGTGCTGTACACCATCTTGCCTGGCACACTTTTCCAGTAAGTGTTGACAAAACGAGCATCGTCTTTCCAGATGGTTTGCATGAAGCCCGGTGGCGTTGGCCCTTCAATGACCACAACGCCTTTTTCATTTGGCTGGGTCAGCTCTTCACCCGTGGTTTCGTGCAAGATTTTCACGCGGTAGCCGTACATCGGGATGCCAGGGCTGCCAAATCTGCTGGCTTTTTTCTCCACGCCATTGGCGATGGTGATCAGCGGCCAGCCCGTTTCGGTTTGCCAGTAGTTGTCGATGATGGGCACATTGATACCCTCACTGATCCAGCGGGCAGTCGGCTCGTCGAGTGGCTCACCCGCCAAATACAAAGCACGCAAGCTGCTCAGGTCATATTTTTTGAGCAATGCCGGGTCTTGCTTCTTGAGCACCCGCACCGCCGTAGGCGCGCTGAACATCGCTGTGACCTTGTATTTTTCAACCAGACTCCACCAGACGCCGCCATTGGGCTGGCCGTCCATACCCTGCGTCGGCAAGCCTTCATACATGATGGTCGCCATGCCCGCAATCAGCGGGCCGTAAATGATGTAGCTGTGGCCCACCACCCAGCCAATGTCGCTGGTTGAGAAATAGGTTTCACCGGCCTTGCAGTCAAAAATATGCTGCATGCTGGCCGCCAGCGCTACTGCATAGCCGCCCGTGTCTCGCTGGACGCCTTTGGGCTTGCCGGTGGTGCCGCTGGTGTAGATGGTGTAGCTGATGGCGGTGGAATCCAGCGCTTCGCACGGGACCTGAGCATGCATGAATTTGGCACGCAGGTCTGCCCACAGCAGGTCGCGGCCAGGCGTCATGTCCATCGGCGCCAGCGCCCGATCTACCAGTAGCACGGCTTCGGGTTTGTGGCTTGACAGGCGGATGGCCTCGTCGAGCAACGGTTTATAGGCCACCACCTTGCCGCCACGCGATCCAGCATCGGCACTGATAATCACTTTGGGCGTGGCGTCGTCAATCCGCGACGCCAGTGAGCCACTGGCAAAGCCGCCAAACACCACACAATGAATCGCGCCAATCCGGGTACAGGCCAGCATGGCAAAGGCAGCCTCCGCAATCATCGGCATATAAATCAGCACCCTGTCGCCCCGCACCACGCCCATCGCCTTCAGGCTGGCCGCCATGCGCTGCACTTCCAGGTGCAGTTCTTTAAAACTGTAGGTTTTTTCGACGCCCGTTTCGCTCGACACATAAATCAACGCCGCCTGGTCGCCTCGCGTGGCGAGGTGTCGGTCAACCGCGTTGTGGCACAAATTGGTTGTACCGCCCTCAAACCATTTTGCAAACGGCGGGTTGTCGTTGTTGCAAACACGGGTAACAGGCTCAAACCAGTCAATCAGCCTGGCTTGCTCTGTCCAGAATTCATCGGGCTGGTCAATTGACTGCTTGTAGAAATCGGCGTAGCTGATGGCTGGCGTTTGCATGGTTTGTCTCTCAATGTTGTCTACATGAATTTGAAACTGAATTCATAATTATGAACAAAGGACTTGCATTAGCCTGACGGCTGCGATCCCCGGAGGGGATCGAATGCTACGCCGCAGCCCTTGACAGACTTAGATTTACACTTTGCTTGCAGGTATTGTTCCCCAGATTGTTCCCCGGATTACTTCGATCAATGAGTGTGAATCGCCCCGGGTTTCATGGAGGCCCGTTGGGTTAAGTCAGACCGAGATGACGGCCTGACTGGTTAATTGCCGATAGTAATTTTCTTCAGCTTCGGCAGGGGGAATGTAACCGATGGACTCCAG
>JBILXX010000165.1:0-2511 GCA_044378095.1 Polaromonas sp. | reverse complement strand
ATGGGCGCTCACCAAGTTCATGATTCAATACCCTGATCTTGCAGCCTTTTAGGCGGTGCCCGCAACTTTTTTTACCTCACGTAGCGGTTAATTCGGCTGGCTTGCGGAATTCTGCAAGTCCCTCAACTTAACCAACCAGCAAGCCAATCCATGATCGTATGCATTTGCCGCAGAATTTCTGACCGCCAGATTGCCCGACACGCACGTGCCGGCATGGGCTTTGACGAGATTCAGTTTGAACTGGGTGTGGCCACCCAGTGCGGCAAGTGTGAAGGTTGTGCGCGGGACGTGGTCGCCCAGTGCAGCGCTGTCTGCCCGGTGGCCAACATCCAGCTAGCCGACAACCTGACAGGCGGCAGCACATGGCAACCTTCCATTTCATAGAAATCACTTTTTACATGGCGCTGCCCATCAGCTTGTTGCTGGTGCTGGGTAGTGCATGGTGGGTGTTGCGGCGCTAACTTACCAAGCTTTTTTGGTCTGTGCTTTATGTTGTTTACGCCACTTGGTTGCATTAATCTAGTTTAAAATCATGAGCGCTGTTCTAACTTCTTCTGTCTCCTACCCACGCTCACCTGTGCCCACCATCAGCCGCAATGCCACTGTTGCTTTGTCTGTTGTGATGCTGCACGTCGGGTTTATTTACGCCTTGTACAGCGGCCTGCTGATGCGCGCGGCTGAACTGGTTGTACCGGTTGCAATATTGACGCAGTTTATTGAGCCGCCCGCACCCAAAGTTGCGACGCCCATACCCACTGCCCCCGCGCAGGTCAAAAAAACCATTCCCAAAGCGCCAGCATTGGCGACGCCATTGCCTGTTGCAATCAATAACCCGACGCCAGCGCCCAATGCACCCACTGGCACAACAACGCCCCAACCAGCTCCTGCGCCTGTTGCCGCACCTTTGGCGGGAGTTCCGGCAGCACCGTCTGCGCCACCTGCGGTGCAATTGCCATCCAGTGATGCCAACTACCTGCAAAACCCGCGTCCGCCCTACCCGCCCATCAGTCGCCGCTTGAACGAGCAGGGCAAAACAACGGTTCGTGTGCTGATTGGCGCTGACGGCTTACCGCAGCGTGCAGAGATTGCCAGGTCCAGCGGCTTTGCCCGACTGGACGATGCCGCCCTGGCCACGGTGATGCGCTGGCGTTATATCCCCGGCAAGCGTGGCGATGTGGCTGAAACCATGTGGTTTAACGTGCCCATCAACTGGGTACTAGAGTAATTTTATTCAGGAGTATTTCAATGAATTCGCAATTCGGTCTGGCCAACGTGTGGTCTCAGGGTGACCTGGTGACCAAGTCTGTTGCTGCGCTGCTGCTCATCATGTCGCTGGCCTCATGGATGGTCATCATCATCAAGACGCTGGACTTGATCAAGTACATGCGCATCGCCAAAAATGCGGAGGATTTTTGGCACAGTGAAGACTTTGCAGCAGGCCTGACGAAGCTGGGCCCTGACCCGGCCAACCCTTTCAGGCAGCTGGCGCTTGAGGGCCGCGAAGCCACCCTGCACCACCGCAACACCAAGGCGCATTTGCATGACTCGCTTGACGTGAGCGACTGGGTCACGCGCACGCTGCGCAACTGCATGGACGAATTTACCGGCAAGTTGCAATCGGGTCTGGCGATTTTGGCGTCTGTCGGCTCTACCGCACCGTTTGTTGGCCTGTTTGGTACGGTTTGGGGCATTTACCACGCACTTCTGGCGATTGGTGCGGCGGGCCAGGCGACGATTGACAAAGTCGCTGGGCCTATTGGCGAGTCACTCATCATGACAGCGCTGGGCCTGGCGGTAGCGATTCCGGCGGTGCTGGGCTACAACGCCCTGGTGCGCGGCAACAAGGGCGTGCTGCAAAAGCTCAGTCGGTTTGCGCACGACCTTCATGCCTATTTTGTGACTGGCGCACGCGTCAATTCAGGGCCAGCCAATGTTGTGCCCATGAAAAAAGCCTGAACGGAGAACGAACATGGCCTTTGGAACCCAGGATGACTCTGACGAGGTGATGAACGAAATCAACATGACGCCGATGGTCGACATCATGCTGGTGCTGCTGATTATTTTCATCATCACGATTCCGGTGATGAAGCACTCCGTCAACATTGACCTGCCACGCGCCACCAATGAAGCGCAAAACATCAAACCCGAAACGCTACGGCTGTCGGTGGATGCGCAAGGCAACTACTTCATCAATGAGGCACCCATTGCCGATGCCGAACTGGTGCAGCAGCTCAAAGCAGCAGCGGCGCAAAATCCGCAGCCCGAGCTGCACATTCGTGGCGACAAAGCCGTGCGCTACGAGCGTGTGGCAGAGGCCATGGCTGCTGCGCAACTGGCTGGCCTTCGCAAAATCGGTTTTATCACCGAACCCAAAAATTAATTTGTAAGAGGGACTTGCAGAATTAAAAATCAGCAAACACCCAAACTCGCTTAGCGCTTAAATTTTAAGCACTTTTAGCTTGGCTTGGCACTGGCTCAGGGTTAGCGCATCAATTCCCCCTCGCTTCTCGC
>JBILXX010000116.1:0-9228 GCA_044378095.1 Polaromonas sp. | reverse complement strand
AACCCTGAGCCAGTGCCAAGCCAAGCTAAAAGTGCTTAAAATTTAAGCGCTAAGCGAGTTTGGGTGTTTGCTGATTTTTAATTCTGCAAGTCCCTCGTGGTTATGTTTTTTATTGAAAGTAAACGATGACCTTTGAAAACAACGCCCAGGAACTCAACCACATCGACCCAGACGATCTGGACAACAACACCAGCGGCAACCCCAGCATGCATGACGTGCTGGCAGCCCGTTTGCACCGCCGCCATGTTTTAAAGGGCGGGGTGGGCGCTATCACCATGGCCAGCCTGGGGACGCTGGGGTTAACCGCTTGCGCCACTGGGCCGGGCGCGTCAAGTGACCCAGTCCTGGGTTTCAAGGCTGTGGGCAAGGCAACCACAGACCGCGTGACCGTGCCCGAGGGCTACACCGCCACGGTCATTTATGCCACTGGCGATTCGATTGACCCAACCGTGTCAGACTACAAAAACGACGGTACGGATGGCAACTTTGCCCGACGCTCAGGTGACCACCATGACGGCATTCACTTTTTTGGCCTGACTGCTGCCGGTATGCCCAGCACCAGCAGCAATGACCGCGCCTTATTGGTGTTGAACCACGAAAATATTTCGGGTACGGCTCGCTTTATGCACCCCAACGGGCAAACCGCCAACAGTGGTGCAGGTCCAAGGCCAGAGGGCGAATCGCTTAAGGAAATCGAAGCCCACGGCGTGTCCATCATCGAGCTGGCCAAAACCGGAGGCAAATTTGGCATGGTCAAGGCGTCAGGTTTCAACCGCCGCATCACTGCTGCAACACCGATGGACATTGCGGGTCCCGCGCGCGGCACGGCATTCATGAAGACGAAGTTCTCAACCAACGGCACACAAACCCGCGGCACCATCAACAACTGTGGCAACGGCTACACGCCTTGGGGCACGTACCTGACGGCTGAAGAAAACTGGGCCGGTTATTTCACCCGTGGACAAGACGCGGCTGTGCGCAGCCCGAAAGAAAACGCTGCACTGCTGCGCAACGGAATTCGTCCCGGCCTGACAGGCGTGAACCGCTGGACCACCACGGTTGCTGCAGACCCAACCAGCACTGCATTCAGCCGCTGGGATTGCACCGCCACCACGGCAATGCCCGCTGACGGTACGGGCGACTTCCGCAACGCCGCCAACACCTTTGGCTACATCGTTGAAATTGACCCGTACAGCGCCACGTCAACACCCGTCAAGCGCACTGCACTGGGTCGCCGCGCGAATGAAGGCGCGTGGCCCAGCCTGGCAATAACTGGCCGGCCCCTGGCGTTTTACATGGGCTGCGATTCACGCGGCGAGTATGTCTACAAGTTCGTGTCGAAAAAGCTCTGGCAGGCAGCTGACGCCAACCGTGCTGACCGCATGAGTGTGGGCGCTGAGTACATGGACGAGGGCACCATTTACGCCGCCCGTTTCAATGCCGACGGCACCGGCACATGGGTCAAGCTCGACATGAGCAACCCAGACGTGGCAGCGGGCGTACCCGTCAGCGCGCAAAATCCGGCAGGCTACAAGTTTGAGAGCCTGGCCGACATTTGCGTCAACACCCGCCTGGCCGCCGATGCCGCCAAAGCCACCCGCATGGACCGCCCGGAGTGGACGGCGGTGAACCCGAAAAACGGTGAGATCTACATCACCATGACCGAAAACCCGGACCGTGGCAACACCACCACCGTGTCCAACAACAACTTCATGAACCCGGATGTGGATGCTGCCAACCCGCGTTACTGGCTGGACAGCAAAGAGATCACCACACAAAACGCGGCGCGTGTTGCAGCTCAAAAGGGTAACGTCAATGGCCACATCATGCGCATTCGTGAGACCAACGACAACGCGGGTGCCGAGTCCTTCAAGTGGGACATCTTTTTGTTTGGCGCTCAGGCGGTGGCTGATGCCGGCATTGACAACGTCAACTGGCAGCAGAACGTGAACCTGTCACAGCTCAGCCCGATGAACGATTTGTCCAAGCCTGACGGCTGCTGGTTCTCCAAGGCCAGCGGCGTGCTGTGGATCCAAACCGATGACAACACTTTCACCGACCAGTCCAATGCGATGCTGCTGGCAGCAGTGCCCGGCAACTATGGCGATGGCGGTGTGCGCACCGTGGTGAACAAAGCCAATGGCAGCCCCAATGCGGCAGTCACCACTGACAAGACGGTGACGACCTATGCGGGTAAGCCCATGACCGAGACAACCTTCAAGCGCTTTTTAACTGCGCCACTGGGTGCTGAAGTCACCGGTGTGGCTGAGTCACCAGACGGCAAAGCGTTATTCGTCAACATCCAGCATCCGGGTGAAAACACAACATCCGCTGGTTTTGCAGCCAAGGTCTTTGAAAGCAACTGGCCGGGCAACGGCTCAGGCGTGGCGGCTTACGGCCCAGGGGGTGCATCAGCCCGCCCGCGTTCAGCGACCATCGTCATCACCAAAAACGATGGCGGCGTGATCGGGCTTTAAAAGCACGAAAGTTGGTCATGGCAGAAAAAGCTTGAAAATAGCTTTTTCGTCTACACGTTCTGCCATGACCACCACTTTAAAAATCGACTTTGTATCTGACGTTTCATGCCCCTGGTGCGTGATTGGCCTTCGGGCGCTTGACCAGGCCCTTAGCAATGTCAAAGGCGACATCAGCGCCGAGATTCACTTTCAGCCCTTCGAGCTGAACCCGCAGATGGGCCCGGAAGGCCAGGAGATCACCGAGCACATCACGCAAAAGTACGGCATCACCCCGGCTCAAGCCGATGCCAACCGCGAGAATATTCGCGCACGCGGGGCTGAGCTGGGTTTCAGGTTTGCCATGGCTACCGATGCTGGCGGCGGCCGCAGCCGGATTTACAACACCTTTGACGCGCACCGCTTGCTGCACTGGGCCGAAACAATCAGTCTTGACAAACAAAAAGCCTTGAAAGAGGCGCTTTTTGCGGCTTACTTCACCGACGGCCAAAGCCCGGGCTCGCACGATGTGCTGGTGCGAGTGGCGGGTGAGGTCGGTCTTGATGCGGTCCAGGCCAAAGCGGTTTTAAGCTCTGACCAGTACACCGATGAGGTGCGTGCGCAAGCGCAGTTTTACATCGGGCAGGGCATCAGCTCCGTGCCTGCGGTCATCATCAATGACAGGCATTTGATTTCAGGCGGCCAGCCGCCCGAGGTGTTTGAGCAGGCGCTGCGGCAAATCGCGGCGGGTGCTGTTTAGCTGCTGCCCAAGTCACTTGCCATAACCCATCGTCTGCGGCAACCACAGCACGATTTGCGGGAAGCAGGTGATGGCCAGCAGCAGTCCCAGCAGCATCAGCAAAAACGGCCAGCCTTCCCGCATCATCTCGCCAATCGGTATGCCCGTCAGTGCCTTGGTCACAAACAGGAGCATGCCAAACGGCGGGTGAATCAGGCCGATCATCATGTTCAGCACCACCAGCACGCCAAAGTGGACAAGGTCAACCCCCAGCAGCTTGGCAGCAGGCAGCAGCATCGGCACAAACACCAGCAGCAGAACTGACACATCCAGAAAGCAACCCAGTATTAAAAACATCAGGTTGACCAGCAGCAAAAACTTGAGCTGGCTCAGGTGCATGCTGTCCACCCACTGCGCCATCGCTTGGGGCACGCCTTCAGCGGTAAAGGCGTAGTTGAGGATAAACGAGCCCGCCAGGATGAGCATGATCACCGCGCTGCCGCGCGTGGACTCCATCACCACCCCCCAAAAGCTGCGCCAGGTCAATGCCCGGTATACCGCCCCCGCCAGCACCAGTGCATGCAGCGCCGCCACCGCCGCGGCCTCCGTTGGCGTGAAGGCGCCTGAGTAAATGCCGCCCAGCAGCACAATCGGCATCGACAGCGGCAGCGCACCCCGGTAAATGATGATTGGCCAGTCGCGCAGCGGGATTTTTTCTTCGCGCGGCATGTTGCGTTTGACGGCAATCAAATGCACGACCAGCATCATCAGCGCCGCCATCAAAAAGCCCGGCACCACACCGCCCAAAAACAGTGCCCCTACCGATGCACCGGACACCATGGCGTAAATCACCATCGGTATCGACGGTGGAATGATCGGCCCCAGCGTGGCGCTGGCCACAACCACCGCCGCTGCAAAGCCGCGCGGGTAGCCAGGCTTTTTCATCATCTGCTTGATGGTGACAAGACCCGGCCCAGCCGCATCGGCAATGGCGCTGCCGCTCATGCCTGAAAAAATCACGCTGACCAAAATATCGACCTGCGCCAGCCCGCCGCGCATGCGGCCCACCAGGATGCGGCAAAAGTCAAAAATCCGCTCACTCACCGTACCCGCGTTCATGATGTTGGCTGCAAACACAAACAGCGGCACGGCCAGCAGCACATAGCTGTTGTACAGGCCGTTGCCAATTTGTTCGGCCACCAGTCCCACGTCTTGCCGCTTGACCAGCAGGTAAGCAATGCCCGAGGCAATCATTGAAAAGCCAATCGGCATGCGCAACAGCATGGCGCTGACCAGCACCAAAACCAGAACAATGAGCGCCGTGCTCAAAGCCGCAGCTCCGCGTCCAGTCCTTGACCCTTGACAGCCTGCCAGATGGCCCATGCCGACCGGACCACAAGCGCCACCAGCAAAAACACAAACGGCATAAACACCCACATGAAGGGCAGGCCCAGCACGGGCGTGCCTTCACGCTTCATGAAGGTCACGTAGTCCCAAGTGGCGGGAATCGCGCAAACAGCCAGAGTGCCAACAAGCAGGTTGCCCACAATTCGCATGGCTTGTCGGATGCGGTGGCCGGCGCTGTTCCACAACAGGTCAAACGCCACGTGTTCACGCTCGGGCACCACAAAGGCTGCTGCCCACAAGATAATCCACACGTACAAAATCACCGCCAGCTCATCGGTCCAGGCCAGTGGTTTGTTAAAGCCAAAGCGCGCCGTGACCTGAATCACAAACACGATGAACAGCGTCAAGAACAAACCGCCGCCAATCGCATTGGCGACTTTTTTAAACCACACGGTCACTGACTGGGTCGCTTTTATTTTGTGGCGTTGATGCGCTCAAGCAGGCCCTTGGGCCACACCTTGGCGTAGTCTGAATTCAAGTACGCGGTTTGCACGGTTTTGCGAAACGCCTCGACATCCGGCGTGGACACTTGCAGGCCCTGCTGTTTGAAAAACTCGACCGACTGCGCTTCTTCCTTGATGCGGTTGTCGTTGTTGTAGGCAGTTGCAGCATCTGCCGCGGCTCTTACTTTTTGGCGCTGCGCGGCAGTCATGCTGGCCAGTGCCTTGTTGGAGATGGCAATAAACAAACTGTCCACCAAGTGACTGGTCAGCACAATCTGTTTGGTCACTTCGTAAAACTTGGCTGCGCGCACGGTAGGCAGCGGATTGTCCTGTCCGTCAATCGTGCCGGTTTTCAGGCCCAGGTACACCTCACCAAAGGCCAGCGGCGTGGGTGTGACGCCCAGCGCCTCGCCCAAAAAAAGCCATTCCTTGCTGCCGGGCATGCGCAGCTTCACACCTTTTAAATCGGCTGGGGTTTTGACATTGCGCGCTTCACGCAAATTAACCTGGCGCGTGCCCAGGTAGGCGGTGGCCAGCGGGGTGATGTCCATTTTTTCGGCCACGGATTTGAACATTTCTGTGCCAATCGGGCCGTTGAATATTTTTTGTTGATGCGCCGGGTCACGCACGATGTAGCCCGCTGTAAAAACTGAAAACTCAGGCACCAGCTTGGCAATGTCAAACGCTGAAATGGTGGTCAGCTCCAGGTTGCCACGCGCCATGGCCGCAGGCTCCGCGCCTTGCCTGAAGAGCGACGCATTCAGGTTGATCTGCACGTCAAACTCGCCCGGCGCGCTTTTATCCAGCGCGTCTTTGAACACCGTCCACATCTTTGCGTGCCAGTCGTCGGGCACGGCGGGGGTGGAGATGCGCAGGAGAATTTTCGATTGAGCCAGCGCTGCGGGCAAGGCGGATGTCAGCAGAGCTGCCGCCCCAGCAGTCAGCAGGCTTCGTCGGTCGGTCATTGTTTTGGGTGTGGTCATGTCTCGGTCCGGTTGGGTGGTTTGTGCGGGCAATTATCATGGCTGCGCTTTGCTTAACTCTTAAAGACATACCCCATGACGCACGCGCCCCTGCAAATTTTGCAAGCCAACTACAGCGACACCTTTCATGCCCAGGCCATCGTGCAACTGCTGGATGCCTACGCCCGTGACCCGGCAGGTGGCGGCTCGCCGCTGAGTGATTTCGCCAAGGCCCATCTGGTGCCAGAACTGGCCAAACGCCCGCAAGCCTTCAGCGTGCTGGCGTTTGATGGCAATGTGCCGGTCGGCCTGGTCAACTGCATCGAAGGCTTTTCAACCTTTGCCTGCAAGCCGTTGGTCAATGTGCATGACGTGGCGGTGGTTGCCAGCCATCGCGGCCAGCGGGTGGGTGAAAAAATGCTCGCTCTGGCAGAGCAAATCGCCCGGCAGCGCGGTGCTTGCAAGCTGACGCTTGAAGTTCTAAGTGGCAACCCCAGTGCTATCAAGCTGTATGAACGCATCGGCTTTGCCAGCTACCAGCTCGACCCGGCCATGGGCAGCGCACAGTTTTTACAAAAGTGGCTTTCCTAGGCTGCGGTTGATCCAAACACCCAATACCGCCCCCACACACTGCGCTGCCACAAAGCCCAAAGCGCTAGCGGGCGCAATGCCGGCAAAGCTGTCGCTGAACATGCGCCCCATCACCGCTGCCGGGTTGGCAAAGGATGTGCTGGACGTAAACCAGTACGCCGCACCGATGTAGCAGGCCACCAGGGCCGAGGCCTTGCCGGCGGGGGCGCGCAGCACGACCAGAATCAGCCCGGCAGTGGCCACCACCTCGCCCAGCCACTGGCCCCAGCCGCCCCGCAGCTTGCTGCTGAACTGCAACACGCTCAGGTCAAACATCGCGTTGGCCAGCCAGGCCCCGGCGACTGCACCAGCGAGTTGAAACGCTATGAATAAAATAGCTGCTTGCGCCCGATTTTGTTGGTCTGAAGCCTCTTTTGATGCCTTAAAAAGCACCACCAGCGTCACCACCGGGTTAAAGTGCGCGCCACTGACCGGCCCTAGCAGCTCAATCAGCACATACAGCGCAAACACAGTAGCCAGCGTGTTGGCCAGCAGCGCCACGCCGTCGTTGCCGCCCGACAGGTTCACCGCCATGATGCCCGAGCCAATCACTGCGCACAGCAGTGCAGCGGTACCCAAAAATTCAGCGAAGAGTTGATTTTTAAGACTGGCTGGGCTCATGACTTGGCAAGGCTGCGGGCGGTTGTCTCCAGCATCAGGCGGCTGACGCTGGCTTCTGGCAAGTTAACCAGCAGTTCCAGCCTGCGACGCAGCGCGTGCAGGGTTTGCTTGAAAGCCTCACGCTTATGGGCCTCGTCGCCATCGCCTGCTGAAGGGTCTTCATAGCCCCAATGCGCTGTGGCGGGCTGGCCAGGCCAGTAGGGGCACACCTCACCGGCGGCGTTGTCGCACACGGTGATGACGAGGTTCATGACCGGCGCATCGGGCTTGCCAAACTCATCCCAATTCTTGCTGTGCAGGCCTTCGGTTTTGATGCCGGCTGCTTTCAGCGTTTCGATTCCTATGGGGTTGGGCTGCTGGTTGTCACGCGGGCTGCTGCCAGCTGAAAAAGCCTTGAAACGGCCCTTGCCAATGTGGTTAAGCAGCGCTTCAGCCAAGATGCTGCGGGCCGAGTTGTGGGTGCATAAAAACAGGACGTTGATGGGTTCGGCTGACATGAGAGGCTCCTTGGTTAAAAAAAATTACTATCAAATCAATAGCTGCTTGCGCCCGTATTGATTGGCTAAAAGGCTTAAATGATGCTCAAAAACAGGTCAAAAATGACTTGAAACGATGTTTGAACCTAACAATCCACACAGTCAGCCAGACTGCTCACCTCACACGCCTGCCCCTGGCAGCAATGCGCCGTCAAATACCCGAGCAGGGCGGTCATGTGGCCAAAGCTGGCACGGTAAATCAGGTTGCGGCCACGCGCCTCGGCGCTCACCAGGCCTGAATGCGACAGCTCCTTCAAATGAAACGACAGCGCACTGGGCGCAATACCCAGTTGTTCAGCCATCACACCCGGCGTCAGCCCGTCAGGGCCCGCCGCCACCAGCGCCCGGAAGGCCTGTAAACGATGCGCTTGAGCCAGTGCGGCCAGCGCTTTGACGGCGGTGGCTTCGTCCATGAGGTTGGTTATTATTTCCATCATTCAAATATAATTGAAGTATTGAATTAAAACAACCTGATGTGAAACTTTGATGACAAACGCCAGCCTGCCAAATCTGCCCAATCTTGACCCGTCGCTTTTCAGGCTCCCCGAATTACCGGGCCAAAACCCAGCCAGCCACCCGCCGCGCATTTTGTTGCTGTACGGCTCAGTCCGCGACCGCTCCTACAGCCGCCTGGCCAGTGAAGAAGCCGCCAGGCTGCTTGAAGCCATGGGCTGCGAAACCAAAACCTTCAACCCCAGCGGCCTGCCGCTGCCCGACGACGCCCCCGACACTCACCCCAAAGTCGCCGAGCTGCGCGCCCTGGCCGAATGGGCCGAAGGCATGGTCTGGACATCGCCCGAGCGCCACGGCGCCATGACCGGCATCATGAAGTCCCAAATCGACTGGATACCGCTGGCACTGGGCGCAGTGCGGCCTACGCAGGGCAAAACTTTGGCATTGATGCAGGTCAGCGGCGGCAGCCAGTCGTTCAACGCCGTCAACCAGATGCGCATCTTGGGCCGCTGGATGCGCATGCTCACCATCCCCAACCAGTCGTCAGTGGCCAAAGCGTTTCTGGAGTTCGACGAAGCGGGCCGCATGAAAGCATCAGCCTACTACGACCGCATCGTTGACGTGATGGAAGAGCTTGTCAAGTTCACGCTGCTCACACGGGGTGTCTCGCCTTGGCTGACGGACCGGTACAGCGAGCGCAAGGAGAGTGCGGAGGCGCTGAGCAGGCGGGTGAATCAGCGGGGGATTTAGATTCAATAAGTTCGAGTTTGCCAAATCGCTGTCGCCCACAGGTAACCCTGAGTTTGCGACGATTTTGAAGGTGATTGCTGCTTTGGGTTTGCAGCTGCATGCAGCGCCTGGGGAGTGTCTGAATTTCTGTGTGTGAAGCGGATTGGATGTTAGCTGAGGTTTGAAGGTTTTTGGATTTTTTCTTTTCAAAGAGGCCCCTGCCAGGCCGCCGGAGGCGTCCCCCTCCCGTTTTCT
>JBILXX010000115.1:0-9253 GCA_044378095.1 Polaromonas sp. | reverse complement strand
CAGAAAACGGGAGGGGGACGCCTCCGGCGGCCTGGCAGGGGCCTCTTTGAAAAGAAAAAATCCAAAAACCTTCAAACCTCAGCTAACATCCAATCCGCTTCACACACAGAAATTCAGACACTCCCACGGCAGCGCTGGGTGGTGGGTTACTCCTCCTTCTTTTTGGCGCAAAGGTCGTTGCTGGCCACGACAGAAGGCGCTTGACATGGATATTTGGGCCCACAATTCGGGTGGTCATGCTACTGCTCGCGGTTTCAGTTGTCGCCCAAGCAGCGCTGTTCATTTACTCCATTTACACCTTGGAAGCCGCGGCAATAGGTCGGGTGCATGGTGGGATGTTGCTCGCGATTGGGCTAGGTGCTTTGTTTGGGTGCTATCAACTGCTTCGAAGCGCGCTGGGACTGTTCAAAACCAACCCGTTACAACTGCGGGCGCGGCTATTGCAACCGGCTGACAACGCTGAACTTTATGCATCGGTACGGCAATTAGCGACAAAACTTAGTGCAAAAGCTCCCGACCAAATTGTTATTGGCCTCGAACCAAACTTCTTCGTCACTTCGGCGGATGTCGCGCTTATCGGGCAGGACACCACTGTAAAAGGAAACACGCTTTTTCTGTCGTTGACACTGATGCATGTCCTGTCGCGAGATGAGCTTCTTGCAGTCATTGGACACGAACTGGGCCACTTTCGGGGACAGGACACTGAGTACAGCCTGAAGTTCGCTCCGATGTACTCTCGGCTCTCCACGGCAATCGACGCCATGTCTTCCCACGAGGGAAACACCGGTGGTTTGGCCATGCTGCCTGCCATGGCAGTACTTTCTGTTTGCCTCACTGAGTTTTCCGCTGCAGAGCGCACTGTGGGACGCGATAGAGAACTCTTGGCAGATAAGGCAGGCGCTGAAGCAGTAAGCGCTGAAGCACTGGCAAGCGCCTTGGTAAAGGTCTCGCTGTTTTCGGGTTATTGGAACGAGCTGACCAAAGTGCACATTGACCTCTTGGCCAAAGGCAGCTTCTACAAGAATTTGGCAACCACTTACAGAACATCGTGTGAAGCAATTTACGGTGCGCTTGACTGGAATTCGGCCAAGTCTTCGCTATCGCAATTTGTTCAGCCGCACCCGGTAGACACCCACCCTCCATTCGCGCAGCGATTGCAGTCACTTGGAGTGAACGCAGCCGCTTTGGCGCAGGAATTGGCAATGCCTGCGACGGAACCCGCTATTTCGCTTGTCCCAGGAAGTGCTGAGCTTGAAGAAGGACTGACCTACCTGGAAATCAAATGGCTTGAAGCTATCGGTGCCGTGGTTCTTCCCCAAGAAGATGCGCCTGCCTGAACCGACCTGACCACACGCAGACGGGGCTCCGCTGAAGACCCGCTGTCGGCCACTTAAACCGCAGCGCCGAGTTTGGTGCAGCAGCGTTGGTGCGCCTGCGAGTGTGATGGCGTGGGCGGTTGGGCTTGCAAGAATCCGCTTACCTGCAACGCCAGCGCTTGATGGCTGTGCTGAAAGCTGCGCAATCGGTTGTGACCAGCGTCATTGCCGAGGCGGCGCAGGCCGAAGGGCTGGATGGCAAAAGGATTGGTGAGCGGGTGCATGCAGCCCGGGTGGCTGCGGTAGCGGTGGTAGTTGATCAAAAAAGCTGAGAGATCACGCTGGCTATCAGGCTCAGCACAATGGTGGTGGTCAGCGGAATGTAGCGCTCCTTGCCAAACAGCTTGAAGCGCAAGTCGCCCGGCAATTTGCCAAAGCCCAGTTTGTTCAACCAGGGCGTGAGCGCACTGATGAACACCAGCATGAGAAAAATAACGATCATCCAGCGAATCATGTTGTTTTTATAAAGTGTGTGTTCTGTCGCCCGCAGCAAAGCCCATGGGCGCCCAGGCCGCAGCGCTGCCAGCGCCGAACGCGATGACCTTGAACAGCTCGCCCATTTCATGCTCGTTGATGAGTTTTTGCACCATTGTGCGGTCCTTGATCGTTGCGTCGTCCATGCCGTCCAGCACACCACAGTTGAGCAAAAACCGCCCCTGCCCGGTGTAGCCCAACACCTGCAGGCCCGCCTCTTGCCCGGCCAGGGCTATTGCCGTGAAATTGACATGTGCGGTGATGTCTTTGTAGCCCACATCCGCCAGCGCATCCACATCGGCCAGATGCGCACGGTGGCACATCACCGTGCCCATGCTGCGCTGCGGGTGGTAATACTCGTGTTCGGGAAAGCCGTAGTCGATCATAAAAATCGCACCCGCTTCAAGAATACCCGCCAGGGTGCGAATAAAGCCTTCAGCTTGCAGGTGGATTTCAGTCAGATAGTCATGCGTGCCCATCACTTCAAACGGTGGCCTTAGCTCAGTGGGCTGGTCTGCATACGTCAACACGCCATCATGCAGAACAACCCCTCTTTCATGCCAAGCGCCCTTGATACGTGCCAGCGCTTTGACGGGCATCGCGTCGAGCACCTCGTTACCAATGACCACGCCGCGTATTTTCTCAGGCAGGCTTGTAGCCCAGTGAACGCGGCCCTCAAACGCCACGAGCCGCTGCTGCTGGCGTGCCCGCAAACTGCCCGACACATCAACGATGGTGTAGCGAGTGACTTGCGGCAGCGCCTGCAAAAGCTGCTCGGCCAGTGCGCCAGAGCCTGCGCCAAACTCCCACACTTCAGATACGCCACTCGCTTCAAAAGCCTGCGCCATCTGCCGCGCCAGCGCCTGGCCAAAGCGAGGCGACATTTCGGGTGCTGTCACAAAGTCACTTCCCGCATTTGTCCCCCCGCCGGGCATCAGGCCAAACTTGCGCAAGTCGTTGGCGTAGTAACCCAAACCCGGCTCATAAAGCGCCATGCTCATGAAAGCGTCAAAGCCCAGCCAGCCACCCACTGAGGCGATAGCCTCATGTATTCGGGTTTGCAGGGGGGTCGTTAAAATATCTGATGTCATGGCAATGCTTCTGAATTCAGATTGTCAACCATCGCATGTTGTCTTGCCCTAACCCTTTGATGTCACAAAACCAGCCCGCTCCTGTTGTTCTTGTTACCGGCGCAGCCAAACGGCTGGGCCGCGAAATTGCTTTGGCGCTCGCCGCCGGCGGCTGGCGCGTAGCCGTGCACTACCGCAGCTCCAGGCAGGACGCTATTGAAACAGTAGCTTCTTGCGCAGGTATTCAGGGCGATTCAGCCTTATTTGACGCTGATTTAGGAGATGAAAATGCCGTAAAAGCGCTTTTGCCACGCGTCATGGAGCGTTTTGGCCAGGTTGATGCTGTGGTCAACAGCGCTTCAGCATTCGAGCAGGACGATGCAGCAACTTTTAGCTTTAAATCGCTTGATAAACACATGCGCAGCAACACAGGTGCGCCTATTTTGCTGGCGCAAGCGCTGCACACCCACTTGGCCAGCCGCAACGGCCGCGGGGCGGTGGTCAATCTGCTGGACCAAAAGCTCTGGAACCAAAACCCAGATTTTTTAAGCTACACCCTGTCAAAAGCCGCGCTGGAAGCCGCCAACACCATGCTGGCCATGGCTTTGGCACCACTGGTGCGGGTGGTGGGCGTCGCGCCTGGCCTGACGTTGACCAGCCACATGCTGAGCGATGCGCAGTTTGCCGAACTGCACAAGCTGTCTCCGCTGGGCCGCTCTTCTACCCCTGCCGACGTCGCCGCCACAGTCAAATTTGCGCTTGACAACCAGTCCATCACGGGCACGACGCTGCTGGTTGATGGTGGCCAGCACCTGATGAAATTTGAGCGGGATTTCTCACTCATGAAAACCAAAAACTAACATGTTCAACACACGCGGCACGCAAATTTTGACGCTCACCGGCTTGCGCTTTGACGCGAACCTGGGCATTTTGGAACAAGAAAAAACGGCTCCGCAGCCGATACAGGTCGATGCCGAGCTCAACCTTGGCACGCAACCGCTGATGCCGAGCGACGATGACATCCACCACGTGCTGGATTACCGAAAGGTCAGGCAAATCATCATCACGGAATGCACCGCCGAACATGTGAACTTGCTGGAAACACTTATCGGCAAACTCGCGCACCGGCTGATGCTGCTACCGGGCGTTCTGGGCGTGCGCGTGAAAATTGCCAAACTTGAAATTTTTGACGACTGCGAAGTGGCCATTCGCGTGGAGACCGGGCAGTGGTGAGCTCGTGGAAACGTTCAGTTCTCTATGAATTCAATTGCCTTGCCATTCGTCAGCGCCATCATGTTTAATTTTTTCCAGAGTGCCTCATTCAACTGACCTGATGTGCTTTTAAAGCACCTGAAAGTTGTCGCAACGATCTGGAATTTAACGGGGATATGTGCTGAATCATCTGTATCGTGCATACCACCCAGTGCTATCAGACGAGCCAACTTGTCTGCAAAATTGGGGCCCGTAGACACGCGTGGCATCAAAATCGCGAAAACATTCTTATCAATCCGCGCCACGATATCGTCCTGTCTCACCACCATCCGCAGCATGCGCACACAACGCATCGCCAGCGCGTCATCGCTGGGCTGATTGGCAGCTTGAAACTCATCGAATCCCACAACAGCACGTATGTAGGCCACCGCAAGATCTTCCTGGTTTGATCTGGCCTGGCTCCACAAATGCGCCAGGGTGTCCGGGTACTGCTGCGCGGCAAGAAAGCCCGTCAATGGGTCCAGTTCTTCCAGGGTGGTTGAACGCACCAGCCGCGAGTGCATTGACTTGACATGCAATTGCATGGCAAAAAGCAGCACGATCACCTCAAATGTTCTGGCGTAGACCAGTCCTCCAAACGGCAAGAAAGCAAAAGCGGCAAGCCCTGTCGCGTCAACCGCGGTCAGCAGCAGCAACACCGTGACAGGTGTAAAACCCGCCAGCCATAGCCAGCCAATGGTGCTGCCCTTGTAAATCGCCAGACAGATGATGGTCAGCAACATCAGCGTGCAAATGCCAAACGCCATAAAAAACAAAAGCCGCTTGTTCAGATCGCCATAGGGCAGAGCCAAAAGTCCTGCAATGCACAGCATGGAAATGACCAGGCTGAACCACACCCCGTAATTGATCCACCGTGAAGAAAGTTCGTCCGAAAATATGGCATAACAAAACTTCAGTTTGACCAGAGCAACAGCTGTGGCGCTGACGATGACCGAGCTGCCTGACCAGTTCGGGAAATCCAGGCCTTCAATGTAATTGGGCAAACCAACATAGTTGGCACTGGAGACATTGGCCAGTCCTGCGTACAGGCTGAACCATGCATAAATCGCATGGCGATACGTCAGGGCCAAAACCACGCCATAAATACACATCAACGCCAAAATGCCAATACCCAATCCATACGAAAACACCTTTTGCTGCATTTCGTGATTGGATTCATTAAAACTTCTCACCGCAAGCTCTGTGCGAATCGGCAAGAAATTCTGGACTCTCACGTAAATATCCTGCACCTCAGCGCGGGCAGGCGGCAGCTCAAAGCGCGGAAACAAGCCGCGTAGGGGCCAGTCGGCGCGTTGCGTCAGTTTGCCTGCGGTTTGCGCGATCCATTTCCCTTGTTCGTTCTGGCTGTAAAACTGCACCGCATCCACATAGGGCGTTTGATATTCGAAAACCATGGCAGTTGTCGGTTCAAAGGCGCGCGCCGCCATCTGGAAATGCAGCCACATGGCCCGATCCGATGAGACTGGATAGATTTTTTCAGGATCAAAAGCGGCAAAGCGGCTCCGCGGTTCGGCCAAAACTTCGGCCAGAGTCCAGCTGGCTGGCACATCAGACATGACACCAAAACTTTTGATGCCTGCCGGGGCTGCTGGTCGGATCTGATTGACGGGAGCTGACGAGCTACCATCGGCCAACGTCAAATCAGACCAGGTCAAAGACGCCAACACCAGTGCCAACACCACCCTGCACTTTTCGGCTCGACCAAGAATACGCTGCAAAAACATCTTGTCATCTAATAATATTAATACTTACTATTTTACGTATCTGCTCAATTAACGATTTTGAACTATCCGGCTTGAGGGCGCAGATTGTGATTTACATCACAAATGCGTGACGCCAGGCAGACATCGCTTCAATGCGAAAATAACCTGCATGACATTGACCATTGAACCCAAGCCAGATGTTCGTGACGCCATGAAAATCGAGCGCGAAGACCACAAACTCGAAAAACGCCTGTGCCGCGAGGTAGGCCGGGCGATTGTGGACTTCAACATGATCGAAGAAGGCGACAAGGTGATGGTGTGCGTGTCGGGCGGCAAAGACAGCTATGCCATGCTGGACATTTTGCTGAAACTGCAAAAGCGCGCGCCGATCAACTTCAGCCTGATTGCCGTGAACCTGGACCAGAAGCAACCCGGCTTTCCAGAGCACATCCTGCCTGAATATTTAACCAAGCTGGGTGTGCCGTTTCACATTGAAAACCAGGACACCTACAGCATCGTCAAACGCGTGATACCGGAGGGCAAGACCTTGTGTTCACTTTGTTCCCGTTTACGGCGCGGCATTTTGTACCGGGTGGCGGGAGAGTTGGGCGCAACCAAGATTGCGCTCGGCCACCACCGTGACGATATGTTGCAGACGTTTTTCCTGAATATGTTTTTTGCTGCCAAACTCAAAGGCATGCCGCCCAAACTGGTCAGCGACGATGGCAAAAACATTGTGATTCGCCCGATGGCCTATGTGCCTGAAAAAGACCTGAGCCGCTGGGCAGCCGTTCAAGACTTCCCCATCATCCCCTGCACACTGTGCGGTAGCCAGGAGAACCTGCAACGCAAGCAGGTCGGCAACATGCTGCGTGAATGGGACAAAAAATTCCCGGGGCGGATTGAAAACATGTTCAATGCGCTGCAAAACATCGTGCCGTCGCATTTGATGGACGGCAAGCGACATGACTTCAAAGGCATCAAGACCACAGGAGCGCCTGATCCGGATGGCGACAAGGCGTTTGATGCTGATGAGTTCAGTGGATCATTGATGACAGAACTTCCCGCCCAGTCTGTGATCAAAATACAGTCTTTTTAACCACTTTCAGCCTTTTTCAGGCATCGAATCGAACGGCAGACCATATGTTACGTGCGCAAACAGCTATTATATTAATAGCAACTTTGCTGTTGTCAGCGTGCTCAGGCATGCGTGTGGTGGACAGCGATGTGACCGCGTTTTCAGCCTGGACGGCTGCGCCGCCTGCTCCCGGCACGCGCTACAGGTTTGAGCGCCTGCCCTCACAGCAGTCAGCCAACACCCAGCAAGACCGCATTGAAGCGCTGGCCACCACCAGCTTGTCAAAGGTGGGCATGGCACTCAGCCCGCAAGATGCCAAATACAGCGTGCAGGTGTTGCTGGTGACTGAAATTGTGCAGCGCTACCCAGAGCCGGGCTTTGGTTTTGGTGGGCCGGGCGTGTCGATTGGCGCTGGCAGCTGGGGTTCATCCATTGGTTTGACGTTTCCCATCGGCTTTGGCGAGTCGTATTACAAGCGCACGGCGAGTGTGTTGATGCGCGAACTCGCCAGCCAGAAGGTGGTGTTTGAAACCCGCGCTCTGCACGATGGCCCGTGGAGCGATGCATTTGCCGTACTGCCCGCGATGCTGGATTCTGCGCTGTTGGGTTTTCCGCAGCCGCCAGCGGGAACGAGAAGAATTAATGTGGAGATTCCCCGATAAATATGACCCCCACGCTTTTCACTTCGTGTAATGCGCTGCCCCCCGAGGGGGCTAATTTTCCTAGGGGCGGCCCGTCGGAAAATTGCTTATCCTGACGTTCATATAAATATGCAAGAGCCGACCCGCATCATCGCCATCCGCCACGGAGAAACCACCTGGAATGTGGACACCCGCATCCAGGGTCATTTAGACATCCCCCTCAGCGCCAACGGCCGCTGGCAGGCTGAGCGCTTGGCCGAGGCGCTTCGAGATGAGCCGATCCAAGCCATCTATGCGAGCGACCTGGCCCGTGCATGGGAAACAGCGCACTATGTCGGCCAGGCGCAAGGCCTGCCAGTGACCAAAGAAATGGGTTTGCGCGAGCGCGATTTTGGTGACTTTGAAGGTAAAACCTTTGCTGAGATTGAAATGCTGTTGCCCGAACAGTCGATGCGCTGGCGCAAACGTGACCCGGAGTTTTACCCCGCTGGAGGCGAGTCACTGATTACCCTGCGCACCCGCGTCTTGGCTGCCGTCGAGCGCCTGGCTGCGCTGCACTCCGGCGAGCAGATTGCACTGGTGGGCCACGGCGGCGTGATGGACGTGCTGTACCGCGCCGCCACGCGGCTCGACATTCAAGCCCCTCGCACCTGGGAACTGGGCAACGCAGCCATCAATCGCCTGCTATGGACGCCGGGCGGCTTCACGCTGGTGGGCTGGGCTGACACGCAGCACCTGAACGAAGACGTGCTCGACGAAGCGGCAGGTTAACAAGATGAGTATGGACATGCATCATTTGATCGGCCACTCCGTCAATGCCATTGACACGCCCGCGCTGGTGGTTGACCTGGACATGATGGAGCGCAACCTGGCCACCATGGCGGCGTTTGCCGCACAGCACAACGTCAAACTGCGGCCGCACGCCAAAATGCACAAAAGCGCCGAGTTGGCCAAGCTGCAGATGGCAGCAGGTGCTGTTGGCGTATGCGTGCAAAAAACGTCTGAAGCCGAGGCACTGGTCGCAGGTGGTGTGCATGATATTTACATCAGTAATGAAGTCATTGCGCCCGCCAAACTGGCCCGCGTTGCCACGCTCACGCGGGAGCTGGCACCCCTGGGTGGCAAGCTGGCCATTTGTGTTGACAGCCTGGAGGGCATCAAGCGCCTGGCTGCCAGCATGAACGAAGGCCGTCTTGCGTCTGGCGTGGCTTCGTCGATTGACGTATTTATTGAGCTCAATGTGGGCCACAACCGCTGCGGCGTAGCGCCCGGCACCCCAGCCGTCGCGCTGGCGCATGAAATCCGCAAACACCCGGCCTTGAACTTTGCCGGCCTGCAGGCCTACCACGGCAAAGCCCAGCACATGCGCAACGCATCAGAACGCCGCGATGCCATCGCTAATGTCATCAAGCTGGTCAGCCACACCCGCCAGCTGATTGAGGACGAGGGCATCAAGGTAGCGCTGGTCACAGGGGCGGGCACGGGCACAGCACCGCTGGAGGCCGCCAGCAAACTGAGGGACTTGCAGAATTCCGCAAGCCAGCCGAATTAACCGCTACGTGAGGTAAAAAAAGTTGCGGGCACCGCCTAAAAGGCTGCAAGATCAGGGTATTGAATCATGAACTTGGTGAGCGCCCAT
>JBILXX010000114.1:0-9337 GCA_044378095.1 Polaromonas sp. | reverse complement strand
AGTAGCTTGGCTGAAATTTGCGGCTGTGCCGATTTGCCGCTGACAGCGGACTTGGTTGTAGTGCGGGGCATGTAACTCCTTTGGGGGAATGGTATGCCTCAAACACAAAATTTCTGACAGGCTCCTGCACCCGCCTTTTTTTGCACAAAACTCGCGAACTCGTAACCAACTTTCGCGGGTTTTTCAAGTGCCCCGACCAACAAAATTACTTGGCATTGGTTAAAAAAACAAGTTCTCAATAAGTTAATCTCTGTTTTTTTGGGTGTCGAATAAGATTTTCGATTTTCACTGCATTTTGTTCACCCCAATTCGGAAACTGCAACTCACCTGCGTTAGCACTCCCTAGAGGACATACATTATTATTCTCTGCAGGAGTCTTATAAATTCGGTCAACTCCTGCAGTTCCTCCCTGCAAATAGTCCAGCCCATGACCTAACACCTCATGCGCGAACATTGCTGCAACGCCTGTTTGATTAGCGACCACTGGAAAATCGTTGTTACATCCACCTTTAGGCGCGTCCGTGCCACTATCGGCCTCGAACGGGAACCGTATTACCAAGTGTTTTTTCCCATTAATAACGGCGTAGCCGACAGCATTTTCGCGCCCTTCTTTTCTATATTCAATTTTATCAAGGCCAACAATGAGCACCGGCATATCTGATTTTTCCGCAAGCGCAACAAATTTATTTAGCAGATCTCTTGTCTTTGGGTTAGCTGCCAGCAGATCTATAGCCTTAATTACACTGTCATCGAAACGGCTGAATTTCGTGTTTTTGGGATCGTTACCATTAACATGAAGGATTATTTTACCATTCTCGACAGCAGTATTAAATCTATCAACAACTTGTCGAGCCGTTAAAGCAGGCTTCTTTTGCTGTGGGGAATTTTGGGCGACATTCGATAGCTCCGGATACTGAGTTAAGTTGACTGAAGTTGTTGTTGGTAAAGTTGGTTTTTGCAAGTTAGAAATGGTCATGATGTACGGTTCCGATAGAGTAAAAATAAGATCTAATAAGGCTCCCTATTACAAATAGGGGGCCCTGAGAAACTCACCATCCGAGAGTTTTCCTGCTAACCGGCGCAGGGATTTCAAAGCTTCCACAGTAGCGTAAAACTGCCGCATTTTTTTGTCGCCGTCATCAGTCCGAGGGAAGACGGTTAACTGATTTTTATCCCTTAGAACAGTTGCCTTGGCCATGAGAAAACTGCGTGTCAATCTTCTTGCTGTGACTGACTCAACGTCTTCTCCCAATGCGCCATCATTGACGCATTCGAGGTCGAGCCGCCGCACACAATGATCAGCACATTTTCGTGGGGGCGCTGGTGTATGGATGGGTCTTCACCAACAGCAAGCGCAGCACCGCATGCGGGTTCAACAAGAACCCCATGATGCTCAAAAAATCGTTGACATGCACGAACCGCCTGAAGATCACTGACCAGGACGGATCTGACGTTGTGCTTTTGGCTGAGCCTGAAGGCCCCTACGCTGACCTGCCGCGCCCCCAACGAGGTTGCGACCCCATCGACCTTCGCAATTTGCACCACCCTCTTGGCAGCCATTGCGGCATTAAATGAGGCGGTACCCGTGGTTTCCACGGCAATGATGGGTACTTGGCTCCATCCGTTCCTGGTCAGCCCAGTGAGTACCCCGGCCAGCAGGCCACCGCCGCCTACAGAGACAACCACAAGGTCGGGCCGAAATGAGACGGCGGCTAGCTCGTCCACCATGGTGGCGTGTCCTTCCCAGAGCAGTGGGTCATCAAACGGGTGAATCATCACGGAGCCAGGTGTGACCAGCTCCAAAGCCAAGGCGTGCGCTTCGTCCCATGACTTCCCGTGCACGATGAGTTCGGCCTGTTCTTGCCGAATCAGATCTTTGACTTTGTCCGTCGTGGTTTGCGGAACGACTACTGTCACGTGTGCGCCCAGCTGGCGGCCGGCGTAAGCGACTGCCAAGCCAGCGTTGCCGCCTGAGGATGACACAAAGCTTTTCTTGCCTTGGCCAAGATGTATTTCGCAGGCGTCTCCTACGCCGCGTATCTTGAACGAACCAGACGGCTGCAAGGCTTCCATCTTGAGCCAGATTTGTGAGCCATCTGCCCTTGACATGGCGGTAGACCGGAGCAGCGGTGTATTGATATGCAGTGTCATTGAATGTCCGATTCGGAAATAAAAACAGGAGGGTTGGCAGTCTGACCTGGATTATCCTAAAAACGGCATTTAACGGGGTAGCCAAACCACTGCAAGCCCATATCCATTCGGGCTGTGGATAGCTATCAGCATTTGTGGAGCAGTTCCGATGGGGTGAGTCGCCTTCGCGCTTGGTTTTGTTGCGAATCATGGATTCAGACGGTTTTGCACATTTCAACAGCTTTTTCCAAGACCGATGCGACGGCTGATGCGCAGGGGCAGGTTCAAAATTCAGAGTATTCGAGCCAGGCGTTGTTGAGCTATCAGCCGGCGGCAGCGCTGGCTTGAGCCAATCGCAAGTTGCTTTTTAGACGATGTTTCGCGATCCACCGGAGTGCAATTTGCGCCTAGCTTGTTTTTATTTTGAACGTAGATCGTTCACGAAAGGAACTATGTCTTCTGTATTTGGGAGCCCTGCATCCCTCGAGTTAAATGACGTTCCAGCGCAAACCGATGAGTTCGATTCGAGATTCGATCCCGAGGTGCTTTTTCAAAATGTCGACAAGACCAAGCGAGCCGGTAAAAATCAGAACGAGAAGGGTAAGGGCTCGTTTTCTGCGCTTCCCAGCGGAGGAAACCTCACTTGCTTCCACTTTGTATTGATGATGGCTGGTTTAGACGGGAAGTTATCTGAGGAAATGCTGCGCCCTTTCGGTGGGCAACCTAGGGAATTGCAACGCGCCTTTCTGCAGGATTGGGAAACAAGAGGATATATCCGCCGAGTTTCGCCAGTGCTTTGCAACCAAAGCGGAGGAATAGATGCAGCGGTTGTGCTGACTGCGAAGTTTCAAAAAGAATACGAGAATCACCTTTTGCTATTGAACGTTAAAACCAAAGCTCGGCCAGTTTTGAACTTCAAGCCTGAGTAAACAGGGCGCTATCGGTAGGACTGCTCTTGTTGACGCAACGATCAATCGCATGCAAGGTTTCTGGCCTTCCAGTGGCTTCGGCCATCTCACGCACAACGCGCGATGAAATTGATAGAGGCACATTCCAAATAATCTGATCATATTTTCATAGCTGCTTGCACCCGTATCCATTGGACTAGAGCACTAAAACACATATGAAAATAGGTCAAAAACAGTTCTTCAAGACTTTTTGAACCTGAATCTGCCCCAAGTCAGTCAGCACAGCCAGCCTGCCAACACTGCAAAACCATCTTGCACCGCGCGAAATTGCAATCCTTTTACAGTCGGCGCGGCCTAGGAACCTAACCTTGCGGCTATGGGCTAAAGAAGCCCAGCCATCCCAAGGAGTAAAAGCCATGGTTCACGATCTACCCGACATTGCCTTTGTCTTTGACTGCCTGCGTGGTGCTACGCAACGACGTGGCTTGTCAGACGGTGCCTACTATGTGGTCAAAGAGGCGGGCGTACTGCGCTTTATATCCAGCAGACCAGGTATTGCCGCACTGAACAAGGTCGGCGTAGAAGTCAGTGCATGCACAAACATGCGCCTGACCGGTAAAAACAGCCCGTCAGCACTCTACATAGCAGACAAGACCGGCTGGGCCTACCTGTCGCTGAAAACATATGACCACATCGCCAAGTTAGCCATGAGCGGCGGCCCGATGCAAGGTGAACCCCGGATTGAGGCGCCCTGGGTTGAGTCAAGCCGGGCAGTTACTCGCTGTCCAAGCGGGCATGTAGCAGGCCATTGATATCGGCCCACCGCGCCAAGTACCAACGACAACCGATGACAAATGCGCTGTTCGTCGCCTACTTAAGCCTGCCAGCGCTCGTCAGCCTGGCGGTGGTGGCGCCCGACGTTGGGCCGACATTTCCAAGCGTGGATGGCCTTGTTTGGTTCACGCCCAGCTATCTCTTTTTTGCCGCACCACAAATCACTTGGCTCGTCATAGCCACAATATTTGACAAGCCTGTTGCCGTCGTGCATGCCGGACTGGCTGGCGCTACTGGGCTGCTGGGCATCCTGTTGTTCATGTCCCTGCATGGCTCGCTGGGTACGGGCTTACCCGGTGGACTGGTTTATTTGTGCGCTTCGCCAGTGGTCATAGCCATATCGGCGAAAGCCGCTGTGCTGTTCGGTACAAAGTCGAACGATGCACCAGACAACGCTTAGTGGCGTTGTCCCGATCACATAGACATAACTCAATGCCAGTCTGAGGTTTGAGAAATTGCAATCTTGGGACACTCTTCGACACTGTACCAACTAGAGTCATTGCATACGCATGGGTGTTTACGCTTTTCGCAAGCACTCGGAGACAACAACTGGAGCCATGACTCATGAATCAGAACGATCGCCTCGCAGAAATTCTGGAACAGGCCTCCCTTAGGACATCTGGCAAAATCTCACGCTTAAAGTCAGGACGCATGCGACTTGTTCAGCGCATTGCTTTGCTTGTCATTGTAGAATGGCCGATGGTTTTGCTGGTGGCTTGGACAATGGCATACGCCTAGAAAACCTCGCGTATTCGGCATTTAACGTCATGACAGTCGTTTTTCACAAAGATTTGACGCTCACGCAGCTGTTTGTTATTCAGTCGCTTGCGGAGCAAACGGGATGGTCTGTTTATGACTGCCCAAAGTCAACCAGTTGGCTCTCATTGCTTGAGTCGGAAAGCGTCGCGATGGTGTTGCTGGCGCACTCGTCAAGCTCCATACTGTCTGACATTGCATCGATACGTCGCGTGGTTCCTTCAGCACCAATATTTGTCTGGTTGGCGGACGCGAACCCTGAAACCGGCATGCAGCTGATCCAGTCAGGTGTCAGTAATCTGATTGCCCACGACGCGTCGCATCAGACCATAGAACGCACACTCAAACCTATCACCAAGGACTCAACGGCCAGCCGGCAAGTGCTATGCGCCCACAGCGCGCGGACCAAGGCGCTGGCCTCATCGATAGATCTACTGGCTCTGGGTGATAGCGACGTGTTGATTTCAGGGCCTTCCGGAAGTGGTAAAGAGCTTTGTGCCTCGCTGATACATAAAATCAGTCGCCGTGCAAACAAACCGATGGTGGTACTTAACTGCCCAGCCCTGCCTGTAGACCTTGCCGATGCAGAGCTTTTTGGTCATGTGAAAAACGCATTCACCGGCGCCACCCGGGAAAAACCCGGGCTCATACGCGAGGCTGAGGGCGGCATTTTGTTACTGGACGAGGTGTCGGCCTTACCGCTGTCGCTACAGGCAAAAATGCTGCGCGTCATTCAGGAGCGTGAAGTACGACCTGTTGGTTCAGGAGCCACGGTGAAAGTGGACATCAAAATCTTGTCCACGACCAATCAGGATTTGCCAGCACTGGTGGCTGCCGGGCACTTCAGGGAGGACTTGCTGTACCGCCTGTCGGTCAAAGAGCTGCGTGTTCCGCCGCTGCGCGAGCGTCTGACCGACATCGCAGCCCTAGCGCGAAAATTTGCAAGCGAATTTAATGGGGACGATACAGACCGCAATGTCATGTTTGGGGATGGCTGCCTGGCCATGTTGGCGCGCGGGGCCTGGCCGGGCAATGTGCGGCAACTGCGCTCAGTCGTACGCAGTGCTGCAGCACTGGCTGACGATGGGCGGATTGAGCAGCTTCATCTTGAAGATCTGATGGATGGGAGCAGCTCTGACTCCATCCAGCAGCTTGTTGACTTGAGTCTGGTGTGCGCAGATCCAATCGACAACTACCTGCGAATGACTCTGCGGCAGTGCGCCAATGATTATCGTGCCGCTGCCGCCATTGCAGATATACACATGAGCTCTCTTTACCGTCTGATGCCGCCTGAAAAAGCGCTCGAGCTGATCCCGCACGGCTAACAGACTATTCGTACCTGCATATGCTCGGACAGACTTCATCTCCTATGGATACAACATCTAGAGATCTGGAAGTGCAAGCTGTATCTGAGGCCTCCCGCCCTGCCGTTGCAGCATCTGTTTCCATTGCCGGGGACGATCAGGTTCCGTGCGTGTGGGTCGTGCTCCAGGACGCACAAAAAGCCGCCTCTCTGGTAGCGGCTTTGGCGCATGAAAATATAACGGCGCGCGCTGTGCATGATATGGCCAGTCTGGCGCAACTGTTAAACGCATCGCCAGTTTGCCGTGCCTGGGTGGCTGATGTGCATGTGACATACCCCCCGCTGGCCGTTCCCGTCGGCTTTGTCCTGCGTGGGGTGACACCCACAATTCCGATTTTCGGTTTTGTAGACTCGGATGCCGTAGTCGACCTGCTGCGCCTGAGTCAATTGGGCGCAGACCAGGCATTGCGCGGGTCTGATGGTTCTGCCCATCAAGCCTGCACCATAGCCCGGATATTGCATGCCACACACAACGAAGCCTTTGTGGTGGGGTGTGTCAAGGAAGACGATCTCGTCACCACGAGCCCCAGTGTTGTGCGCCTTGTGTCGCAGGCCCGCAAGCTGGCCCATACGCAAACCAGCATTCTGGTCACCGGGCCTACGGGTGCGGGCAAGGAGTTGTTGGCTGGCATCATTTGTAAATCAAGAGCCGACCGGCCTCTGGTCAGTCTTAACTGCGCGGCCATGCCCGAGGCCTTGATAGAGTCAGAACTCTTTGGCTACGCGCAGGGAGCCTTCACAGGCGCTACCAAGGCAAGTGTCGGGCTGATTGAGCAGGCTGACGGTGGTGTGCTGTTTCTCGATGAGGTGGGCGAGCTGTCCCCGCAGACGCAGGCCAAGCTGTTGCGGGTACTGGACACCGGTGAGTTTCGGACTCTGGGTGGAGGTTCTGCCCGGCACGTGAGCTTCCAGCTGGTCTGTGCCACCCACAAGAACCTGGAAGTCATGTGCACCAACGGGCTTTTCCGGCAGGACCTTTTTTACCGCATCGCAGGAGCCCGGCTGAAGTTACCGGCACTGAAAGAAAGACGATCTGACATTGCACTGCTCGCACAGTATTTTGCGGCGCAAAGCGTCTGTAGCGCTACTGGACTGACGGCTACCTTCAGTGGCACTGCCCTGAACGAAATTTGCAATATGGCCTGGCCGGGCAACGTTCGCGAACTTAAAAATTTCGTCAGGCGCTGCACATCCATTTGCGGGGGGCACGTCATCACACTTGATGTTGTGCAGCAGGCAAGGCTTGACTGGGCTGACCAGCTTGGTTTGACGCTCGTTCGGGACCTGTTGACACGCGAGGCACTGTTACTGGCATTGCAGGTGAGCGGTTGGCGGGTCAATGATGCCGCAAAATTATGTGGCCGCAATCGAACCGACATCTATCGCCTGATCAACCGCTACCGTCTGGAGCAGCAATTATGAAATGGCCAGGCGGCGATGGCGCGACTGACTGTCTGTGCGTCAGACCAAAGGAGACGCCCACATCAAACGCAACTGAAATATTAATGCTGCATGATCCCCGTTGACGAATAACCGTATTTGTCAAACGCAATGAGTTTAAAACAGGAGATTTCAAGATGACAGCCATCTCAAAAGTTGGGGTTGACCGGAGGTGGGATATTTTAAGCCGGCCTCTGGCCAACCCTAAAGTCAAGCCTCAAGTTAAGTCGCAGACCACAGACAACACGAACAATACGAGCTCGAAGATAAATCTGCTCCTGCAGAACCTCGTAGCCAAACCTCCCGGCCCAATAGACGACTCATCATTAGCTCAACTCGCGGACGCAGTCCGTAGCGGTGCACTTAAACTACCTGCAAGCGGAATGCCGACCGATGCCTTGAAACGTTTGTGCATACACACACTAAAGTCACCGGGGCCGTGGGCATCCATGCAACGGACAGTTGGCGCTATGGTCAGCGCCATGCCAGGCTCGGCGGCACCAACGTTATTCGAACAACTTCAAGATGACCCCGATGCACAAAAGAACCTTTGCAAAGCAGTGATGACGTACGGCTCAACGCTGCACAAAATTGAGTTGATACGATATTTGAAAGCCAACCGCAGCGCGGCTGAGGTCCATCTGCTTGATCTGAAACCAAAGCTTGTAGTGGCCGGCGCCAAGGTCGACTTGAGAAGTTTCATGAATGAACCTTTGAAAATCCCAGGTTGATCCCAGGCTCGGGCTTTTACGGCAAGCTGACTTGGGTACATCTGACTTGCTCCCCCATTATCCGTACCAGTCATCTTCCCAAGAAGGCCATCTGTTTTCGCCGACCGAAAACTGAGCCACCCAATAGATGCTGTTGCTCCAAAATCACCACGCATTGCCATTGACTATGCTATTAACTCAATAGCAGATTGCACCCGTAATGATCGGATGAAGAGCAAATCTCATTGCTTTTGCTGGTTTTGGCGAGCTTTTGAGGTGTTGATCACACTGCCTCTGTATTGATGCTTCAGCGCCGGTCCAGCATGGGGTCTGCGTTGGCCCATTTAGGCAGTTGCATCACCGCACGAAGTTGCAGTTTTTTTACATTCGGCAGAGCCAAGGCTTCTACGCTTCTGTTCATGAACGATAGCAGCACTGCATCCCGCGGTTCTTGCCAAAGTCAATCTACCGGCAACCCCAAGAGCACCCGGCATGAACAACGATTACCCATGCTTGCCTTTGTTTTTGAATGCCTCAAAAGTGCAGCGCAGCGGCGAGGATTGCTCGGTGGTGGGTATTACGTCCCCAAAGACGCCAGCGTTGTGCGCTTTCTAACCAGCGACACGGGCCATGCGGCAATTTGATTTGCGTGCGAAATTCGAATGACAACTTTTATTTCAAATTGCATCATCGCAGTCTCCCTGTTTAGTGCGTTCGATGCTTTTGCAGCGGTCAGCGTGACATCAGCGGGGACACTCTGCCCATCCACAACGACTGAAATTTCTACCACGAACATCATCACCAACAGTGACTTTGTCAACACGGCGGCCCCAATAGGCACTGGCGGAGGCGTTGGCACGGCAACGCTCAACACAACTCCTGCAAACAACAACGTGGCGTACCGATCGGGAGCCAGTGCGCAGCAGGCTACGTTTCCTGGTGATGCGGCACGCAATGTTGCAGCCAGCAACAACTGGCTGTTCGCAAACGGGAACACCCTCTCCGCGAGCGCCGGAATTTGGTGGAGCCAAAGCGTGTCAGGTCTCACCGTGGGGCGAACGTATACATTTTTTATCTACGGGTCGAGCCTGTCAGAAATTTTGTGTTTGAGGCATACCATTCCCCCAAAGGAGTTACATGCCCCGCACTACAACCAAGTCCGCTGTCAGCGGCAAATCGGCACAGCCGCAAATTTC
>JBILXX010000164.1:0-2579 GCA_044378095.1 Polaromonas sp. | reverse complement strand
CGAGAAGCGAGGGGGAATTGATGCGCTAACCCTGAGCCAGTGCCAAGCCAAGCTAAAAGTGCTTAAAATTTAAGCGCTAAGCGAGTTTGGGTGTTTGCTGATTTTTAATTCTGCAAGTCCCTCTTCTGTCACACTTGTATTAAATTGAATAAAATGAAAAATATGATAATTTTATGGTGATTATGAAAGGCTGTTGAACCATGCAGAAAACTTTTGAGGATGCCATCACGGCACCAGACTTCTCCATCGACAACTATTGCGGCACCAGCTACGCTGCACGCCTTTTGAGCTTGTCGGTCGCCACGGTTCAGTCGCTGGTGGAGAAAGGCGAAATCGATGCGTGGAAGACGCTCGGAGGTCACCGACGCATCGCCCTGCACTCGATTGAAAGCTATCTGGCAAAAAACCACCGCCAGCCAGCCGCAGTCCAGGCCGATCCGCAAAATCGTTTGCGCGTCTTGCTGGTTGAAGATGATGAGCCTACGCGCGAGCTTTACCAGTTGGAGTTTGAGTCCTGGAACCTGCCGATTGACTGCACCTGGATGGCATCTGCGATGGAGGCTTTGATGGACATCGCCAGCATGCGTCCAGACTTGCTGGTCACGGACTTGTCTATGCCCGGTGTTGACGGCTTCGAGATGCTCAAGGCACTCAAGCGCAACATTGAACTGGCAGACATGCAAGTGATTGTGGTCAGCGGTCTGCCGCGCCAGGCATTTGATGAGCGAGGCGGATTCCCCGAAGACGCCTTCATGCTGCACAAGCCTATCAACTTTGACTGGCTCCAGGGGTTCATGAGTGCCATGGTGGCGACCAAATTGAAAAAGTACCAGCAGATCGAGCGCAGCACAGCGCGGTTGGTGCAAAAAGCGCCCGCACGTTCTGTTGCCCTGCGGGAGCGCGCAACGTCGCGCCTGGCGAACCGGTTATCGTCGTAATCCATATCCATGCGCTGGATACCAAAGAATCTGTCTTGTCGTCCACGCCTGAACTGACCCGTGCCTTTTCGCCCCATGTCTGGACTGCACTGGACTTGAGTCCGGACGGCCTCCTGCTGCTTGACATGCAGGGGCAGATCGTCGAGATGAATGCGATGGCGCGCAGGCTCCTGTGCTGCGCAGATCATGAATCGTCAGGCCGTGATTTTTGGGACGCCGTGTTGCCAGAGCTGGCCGACAAATACCAGCTTGCCATGCTCGACGCCGCCAATCGCCAGGAGCCTTATTCATTCGTGGCGCACAGTGAGTTTGAAGGCGACACGCTTGAATACACATTCAGGCCGTGTCCAGCGGGCTCGGTGGTCAGCGTCAAAGATGTCACACCAGCGCAGGGTCTTCGACTTTTATTGGCTGACAGCCAGTCGACCAACCAGTTACTGTTCAGGGCCAATCCGGTTGCAATGTGGGTGTGCGACCTTGCCACCTTGTGCGTCCTGGACGCCAATCCTGCCGCCATCATGTTTTATGGGATGTCAAAAAGATGCTTCCTCGCGCTTGAAGTAGGGGCGCTCTTCCCGGATGGTTCGGGAGCAGCACTTTTCAGCGCAATTCGCAACACAGGTGCTGGCAACATCGCGTTGCAGATCTGCAACCAGGTCAAGGGCGATGGAACCGTCACACTGGTGGAGCTGGCCTCAAGCCGCATCCTGTGGCATGGCCAGGAGGCAGCGCTGGTCAGCCTTGCAGATGTGGCCGAAAGGCACATCGCTGATCGCGATCTGCGTCGCGAAAATACGCAACTCAAACAGACGCTTGCCGACCTGGACGACGAGCTTAAAGGCGCCCGCCGTGATGCGAGTGCATTCGCCTACGCGCTTTCGCATGACTTGCAGACACCCCTGCACGCGGCCAACGGCTTTGCGAGCCTGTTGGGAGACAAGTACGGCCCGGCGCTGGATGACGCTGGACGACATTACATCAGCCGCATTCAGGCCAGCACACGAAAGATGGCTGGTCTCGTGGATGACTTGCGGACTCTGGTGCAATTGCCGCATCTGGCGTGTGAGCTTCAAGCGCTGGACGTAGGTATGTTGTGCGCTCCCATCGTGCGTGACCTGCGAACCCGCAACCCCAGCCTTGTTGTCACTTTTGACCTGAAAAGTGAAAGCTGTATTCGCGCCAACCAGCGCATGCTGGTGATTGCGCTGACTTGCCTGCTTGAAAACGCCTGGAAGTTCACTTCCAAAAAAACAGACGCATGGATAGAGGTCGCCGTCATTGCCGGGCAAAAACCCAATGAACTGATTCTGCAAGTGTCTGACAACGGTGCCGGCTTTGATGCCGCCTACACAGACAAACTGTTCATGGCATTTCAGCGCCTGCATTCATCAGCCGATTACCCGGGGCATGGTTTGGGGCTGGTCACCGTCAAGCGGGTGGCCGAAAGGCATGGTGGCAGGGTATGGGCAACATCCACACCGTCCGGGGCCAGCTTCTTCATGGCGCTGCCGCAAAGCTAGTGTAGTGTTGCATATGTATTGAACTTTTATATGAACATCCACTCCAAAGCTGATTACTTCAGTTTAGAGGGATAGCAAAATGAACAATCGCAGGGTAGTAGTCGAATTTGGCCAAGATGAC
>JBILXX010000113.1:0-9515 GCA_044378095.1 Polaromonas sp. | reverse complement strand
AGTAGCTTGGCTGAAATTTGCGGCTGTGCCGATTTGCCGCTGACAGCGGACTTGGTTGTAGTGCGGGGCATGTAACTCCTTTGGGGGAATGGTATGCCTCAAACACAAAATTTCTGACAGGCTCGCGGCGGCATGGCATACGAGTTGCTTCTACTAAGAAGCACACCATATTTTTGTGTTGCGCACTTGCTTTATGTTTATTTTCAAGGAGTTTTTATGAAATCAATGCAAAAGGGTTTTACCCTAATCGAACTGATGATCGTTGTCGCGATTATTGGTATTTTGGCCGCTGTCGCGTTACCGGCTTATCAGGATTACACGATTCGTGCCCGCGCGTCTGAAGTCATTTTGGCTGGCTCTTCAGCTCGCACATCTGTGACGGAAGCGGCTCAGTTGGCTAACACAATGGCAATCGGCGCAACTGCTGCCAGCGCTATTGCGCTAGGAATTTCTTCCTCAAAGTTCGTATCTAACGGTACGGTAGGTGACAGCGGCACAATCGCTGTTACGTCGAAGAGCGAAATTGGGACAAGCGCATTCAATGTGACGCTTACACCAAGCTGGACGGGGCAAACCGTTGTTTGGACTTGCAACGCATCGATTGCCAAGTACGCACCTGCTTCTTGCCGCGGTTAATTTGACATTGTGGGAGCTGTGCATTTGTGCACTCTCCCACAAATCAAGGTTATTCAAGATGAGTATTTTTGGAATAGGGCAAAAATCAGAAATCAAAGTTTTTGCAACCGACTTGGCTGAGCAAATCGCCAAGAGATATCCACCTGCGCTAGACAGTCAGCCGGGCAAACGGCCATCCGTCAATCGCCTCACCCGAATCACAGAAGACGCTTGCACAAAGGCTGTCGAATACCACGACGCTAAAAAGCTGGGCTGGATCTCTCGAGCCCGATTAGGCAACCATTTCAGATGGGCTTTAACCGAGCTTGGCTATACCAAGGAATTTGTAGACTTTGCAACCGAGGCTGTGGTGGTGCATATCAGCCGCAAACGTTAGATTGCTTTTATTGGCGCTGCATGTGCTTTTTACGAAAGTACTGCAAGTCTTGAAAACTCGGCACTTGCCTATGACCGTTTGAACCGACGGCGAGCACAAACGGCTCGACTTTGGGCCGCTTTTCAAAAACAACCATTGAATCGTAAAACGATGCGCTGTAAAGATGCTTGGCAAGCCATTCGGATTGGTTTTCAGTGCTTGAAAAAAATGGTGCGTTGATCTGGTCTATGACAAACTTTGCATATTCTATAAACGTGTCCTGCTTGCGCACAGCACCCCCCCAAAATCAGGCAAATAACTGGTGTGGACATCCTCAACGATGTAAACAGCAGTTGATGATGCAAGCGGGAAAAGTGCCTCAAAGCTTGCAATTTGATGTTCAAAAACATGACTGCCATCATCAATGACAATATCAAATGGGCCATGCATGTCATTGACTTCGGCTAAAAAGTCGACGTCTGCCTGAGATCCAATTTCGACAAAAATATTGTCAGCCTCGGCGTTTTTACTATTGGGGTCGATGTCTATGCCAACTATTTTTTCAGCAAACGGGAAGTACTTTTTGTAGAGCTGAAGACTGCCACCATTTTGGACGCCGATTTCCAATATCTTGCAGGGTTTGCTTCTGTAAGGCGAAAAATAGCGTTCATAAACCTCAAGATAATGTACCCATTTTGAGCTCACATTTCCAGTATGAGCCATAAACAGTTCGGTAAAAGTGGGCGTGTTCATTGTTGATGCTCAAAAGTGGATTTCTCGCCAACCAGCCGCATGTCTCTCGGCTCTCTTAATTTATATACCGCAGCTTCTTGCCGCACGTTGACCAAGCCAACGCTGGTCATTAACTGGGCAAGACTATAGGGCGTATAACCCCAGCGGTGAATCATCAGCGGATCTTTCCAGCCTGGGTCTCCATAAAAAACCCACATGCTGGTTTGTCCGGCTTTGTCTTGTTGTGACCGTTTTTCAGGTTCAGCCAGCAAAGCCTCACAAGCGCTCAGCAGGTTAGGGCATTCAAGTACCATTTTGCCGCCCGGTTTGAGCACACGCAGCCATTCCCTCAAAATTTGCTCAATCTCCCATCGCCAAAAGTGCTCAACAACATGGATCGCCATCACTTCATCGGCATAGTTGTCTTCAAAACAGGTCAGCGCATGAAGGTCGCAAATGACATCGGGGGATTTTCCCGCGCGGGCTTCAACGACATCAACGTTGATGAAGTCAGGCAAGATTTTGTCGCCGCAACCAAGATTCAAACGTATCAATGGATGGTGTTGCTTATTGGGAAGCGCGGGCGCACTGGGTTTGACAGTATTTTGCTGGGCTGGAGATTTGAGTAAAAAGGCGCGTAGCCATTCAGAACCGACCTGTGCAGTACCGCAGCGGGTGCGCGCTGCTACTTGTCCGTCCGCAATCATTTTTAGAGCCTTGACAGGGTTTGCCAGGTATTCATTGATGGCTTGAATCGGTTCATCGGTCAGGCAAACATACGGCCGATAAGCCTCGTAAGCCGCAATGGGCGATGCAACAACAAAGCGCCCAGCGTTCAACGCATCTGTCAAACGGTTGGCTGATTTCGCAGCTTTGGATTTGCTTGATAGGTCAGATGGAATCAGAACAATATCTGCGTCAGCAACAATCGACCATTGAGAAATCTCATCCCACGGGACAAGTTCCATCAGAGCCGAGGGCTTGTTTTTCAGGTTAAAAGAATTGACATACGTTTCAATGGCAGCGTCAGGGCGGGTCACGATCCAGATTAGCAGTGGCTGGGTCTTTGCCAGACTTGGCAAGGCTTGCGCCCATTGCTGCATGGCCATCCAATTGCCAGCGTTGCCGTACCAGACCAGCTTTAGTCGATTCGCAGTTTGCCCCCCGGAGAGCAGGTTTTGCATCCACCCAGAGACACCCTTTGCAAGTTGAAATACGCGGGCAACGCCTTCAGGCGAAGCCAGTGGGTCTCCAACGGTAACAACCGGTTTAGTCGTGTGTTTACGTATGCTGGTTGCCAAAACATCAGCGCCTGTGGTGCAAATGTCCACCTGGTTTGCCAACGCGCGCCAGTAAGAACCTACCTGTGGGTTATCAAAATGATCATCACTGAAGTCACCTATAACCGTCACACCCAAAGCGGATGCTGTGGCTGTGCCATTTAACAATTGCAGGCTCAGGCGGCCAAAACGAGCGGGGTCTTTAGAGGGAAGCAATTTGCCGACAATACAGGCATCTGGCAGCACATCGTCCGCTGAGTAGCCTGTCCAGTCGCTCATGTTGACAAGGCGGGTGCTGTGACCTTCGCGCTGCAATTGGAATGCAGGGATGATGGCACGGTAGCGGTTGGAAGCGAGCGTGCTGGCGTAACCTGCTTCTGCGCTGCCGGTAACGCCATCAACAATCCAATGAATGAGCATAGTAATGGTTTAAAAGGTTTACCGTATCAAAAGCGCTGGTCGGCCCGCAGCATCGCAAGCTTTGCATCAAACCACTCGGCAGAATAGTCGCAGTTGGCGAATTCATTGAAATACGGCCCACCGCTTGTGTAATGTGCGTTGGCAACATTGGCGTTAGCCTGGTCGTAGCCGACAAGATGGTTCCAACCAGCGGGCAAGCTGCCAATCAGGCTGTCGTTGTCCAGCCACTTGAACTGGTGTAACTCCAGCCCGCTGGCAGTGTTGACAAACTCAGGCGTGAGCGCAGTACATTTGGCGTTATTGAACAGCATCACACTTGACCAGTTCTTTTTGCCGTAAGCCGTCTGCTTTTCATTGTGGAATTTGGTCGCCTCTGCCGGAACATGGTTGTGTTTGACGCACATCACGGCATAGTTTTCATCACGCAAGGCCCACAGCTTGGCCACATCATCGAGCATCAGCATGTCGCAATCCATAAAAATCGACCAGCCTTCATAGCCGCTTAGATGGGGCGTTAAAAAGCGTGAGAAAGAAAAATCGGTGGATTGCAATGGGTCACGCTCACGCAGCATCAAGTCTTGCAGATTGTTGAGCGCCAGCGGTATGAAGCTGACTGGCATCGTGGAACGCGCCAGAATGCTGTGGGTCAACACATGCCATGCAACTGTTTCGCGTGGGTCAAAACCTATAAATATACGAATCATGGTGTAGGTGTGTCCACAGCGACAGGTTCAGGAAATTCAGCAAATATCTGTTTAATGTAGTCAGACCGATAAACACCCAAAATAATGGCAATGTCCAGAAGTGCACAGCTTGCTAAAAATAACTCAGGCCATCGCCGCCATTCATCGCTTTGCCATAAAAGCAAACTTACCCAACCAATGTTGACAGCAGCCGTCAGGCACAAGATGTGTCGCCCAAACCGCCAAACTTGTCGCAGAAAAGTACCTGCTGTTGGATGCCTGGAAAAGCCTGCAAAGATCAATAAAAGAGCGGGAAGTTCTAAAACTAACGGCAACCAGGACAAACCACCTGCTGCAAACTGGATAGTTTCTGCCGAACGGCGTGAGGCAAGGGTTGCAATCAGTAAAATCCAGTGACGTGACAGGAACAGCATCCCTGCCCACAATGTCATCGGGACGTTCAAAACCCCGTGCTTGCTCAAATTCAGATACCGTTCGTCGATTTCAGCCATCATTTAATGTAGCCCAAAACAATGACTTCGAACCACACAGATAACGCTACTTTTTTATATGGCTCACCCGTGACAGTGACTTTGAGTCAAGCTGGGAATAGAGGGTGAATTTGCTTTTTCCAAAAACGCGTTTTCAATTCGAGGCATCTGAATTTTGTGCGTTAGCAGTCACCTTTTTCATGGTTTTGCCGTGGATCAGCCCCTTTGCGCCCGGCCCTTCCCCTGCTTCAGTGCCATTGTTGTTCACATGGTTTTGCATGTTGCTGATTATTCTGCTGGCGAACATCACTTCAATGCCTGTAGCACAAGGCATCAAATGGATCGCTGGCGCCTGGTTAATCGCTGGCCTCGTCAGCAGCATCATTGCCGTCCTGCAATACTTCGGCTCTGCAGCAGAGTTCGCTCCTTGGGTCAACCAAACCCGATACGCAGAGGCCTTTGCCAACTTGCGCCAGCGCAACCAGTTTGCGACGCTGACCAATATTTCATTGGCAGCATTGCTGTGGTTGTTTTTGACTGCCTCAAAAGCCGGCGGGGAGTTACTCAAAGATGCTAACAAGACATTCGCGTTGGGTTGCTTTGCGGCTGGTGTGTTGATGATCGGTAACGCTGCATCTTCATCCCGAACTGGACTTTTCCAGCTTTTGTTGCTTTGTGTGTTGTGCGGCTGGTGGGGGCACTGGCGAAGCTGTGCGGTGCGCTGGGTGCTGGGGTGTGCGGTGCTGGCGTACGGCATTTCTGCAATTTCCCTGCCTTACCTGGCAGGGCTTGATTTGTCAGAATACGGCGTTGCAGCACGTCTGGGCCAAGACGACGCCTGCGGCAGCCGCCTGATACTCTGGTCCAACGTGCTGCAATTGATCGCCCAAAAACCGTGGCTAGGCTGGGGCTGGGGTGAGCTGGACTACGCGCATTTCATCACGCTGTACGACGAGCCCCGGTTCTGCGACATTCTGGACAACGCCCACAACCTGCCGCTGCATTTGGCGGTTGAGCTGGGCATGCCTGCTGCGCTGATGATTTGTGGTGTTTTTACGTGGTGGGTACTGCGGCAAAGGCCGTGGGCTGAGCGTGATGCCACGCGGCAAATGGCTTGGGCAGTGATGGCTGTGATTTTGCTGCACAGCATGCTGGAATACCCGCTGTGGTATGGGCCGTTTCAAATGGCTTTTGGCATCTGTATTTGGCTACTTTGGCATCCAAGACAGCCTGCAGAAGCCGAAAACAGCCTGAAAAAGGCATCAAATTGGTCTTTTGGCCATATTTTACGGGTGCAAGCAGCTCTTTTTTTAATAGCGTTGCTTGGCTATGCAGCTTGGGACTATCACCGTATCAGTCAGATTTACCTGGAGCCCGAGGCGCGCGCAGTTGCGTATCGCACCGACACGCTGAACAAAATTCGCAGCTCCTGGCTGTTCGCAGACCAGGTGCAGTTTGCAGAGCTGCTAACTACACCGCTCACGCCCGCCAACGCTGAGTGGACGCTAACTACAGCCAGGCAACTACTGCATTACTCGCCAGAGCCACGAGTGATTGAGAAATTGATTGAAAGCGCGGTGTTGTTGGGCAAAGACGATGAAGCACTGGCGTACCTCGCGCGCTACAAGGCAGCCTTTCCCAAAGAGCATGCGCTGTGGGCAAAAGCTAACCCCAAACCCATTTAAGAATTCACAAAACTGCCTGACTTGCCGCCATGCTTTTGAAGCACGCGTACCTCGGTAATGGTCATGCCTCGGTCCACTGCTTTGCACATGTCGTAAATGGTGGAAAGCGCGACTTGCACAGCAACTAGCGCTTCCATTTCAACACCTGTGGGGCCAACGGTTTCAACCGCAGCGTTGCAGGTGATGCTGCTTTGGGCTTCGTCAGACATAAAGTCAACAGTCACCCTTGTCAGTGCCAGAGGGTGACATAACGGAATCAAATCACTGGTTTTTTTGGCGGCCATGATGCCCGCAATGCGCGCTATGCCGAGCACGTCGCCCTTTTTGGCGCTGCCTGCCAAAATAATGGCCAGCGTGGCCGGGTTCATCACAATACGGCCTTGGGCAATGGCGATTCGGTGGGTGGCAGCTTTGGTGCCCACGTCTACCATATGGGCTTGACCGTGAGCATCAAAATGTGTGAGTTCTGGGTGTGCTGCCATGGTGATAGAACCTTTAACGAAACCTTTACATCAACCCGTCATCATATGAGCATGTTGAGCAATCCTGATTTTTGGCATGGCCGCTTGAAGGCTGCTGGTATTCATCTGGCGATCAGCCTGGCGATTGCTGCGCTGGCAGCCCTGCTGGTTTTCTTTGTCTGGTACCCCTACCCGTACCGTGAAATTTCGGGTGGGCGAGAGCTGTTCTTGCTGGTGGTGGTGGTGGACGTGATCATGGGGCCGCTCATGACATTGGCTGTGTTCAATCTGAACAAACCACGTAAGGAGCTGCGCCGTGACCTTGCTGTGATCGGCGTGTTGCAGCTGGCGGCGCTGGTTTACGGCCTTTGGACGGTGGCGGTGGCCAGACCTGTACATCTGGTCTATGAAATTGACCGCTTTCGGGTAGTTCATGCAATTGACATTGAGCCAGCCATGCTCAAAGAAGCTTCGCCGGAGTTTCAGCAATTGCCTCTCATGGGGCCGACGCTGCTGTCGGTACGCAACTTTAGAGACAACAAGGAAAAAACAGACATCACCCTGCTTGAACTGGCTGGAGTGCCTTTGGGCTCGCTCCCCAACATGTGGCAAGCGTACGAAATAGCCGCATCAAAAATCATCGCTGCTGCAAAACCAGTCAATGAGCTGAAAACCCGTTTTCCAGCACGCTCAACTGAAATAAAGGCGGCCCTGAAGTCCGTACCCGCCAGTACACCCATCGGGTACATACCGCTTCAAAGCCGCGGCGCCTTCTGGACCGTTCTCATCGACCTCAATACTGCACAACCTGTGGGATACCTGCCCCTTGACCCGTATTAAAACAATCGCATTGGCGGCGATGCTGGCTTTCGCCAGCCCGGCCTTGCTGCACGCCCAAGCGCCCAGTCGTCCATCTACCGCGCTGCCATCGCTGGGCGACAGCTCCGAGCTGGCCGCCGCTGAGGAGCGGCGCATTGGCGACCGCATTGCGGCCAGTATTTACCGCGACCCGGACTATATCGACGACCCGGTACTGTTTGACTATGTGCAAAGCATCTGGCAGCCACTGATGGCGGCGGCGCGGGCGCGGGGCGACATCACTGCTGAGCTGAGTGAGCGCTTTGCGTGGGACGTGTTTTTGATCCGCGACCGCAGTGTGAATGCGTTTGCCTTGCCGGGCGGTTACCTGGGCGTGCATTTGGGCTTGATTGGTGTTGTCAGCAACCGCGACGAGCTGGCCGCGGTACTGGGCCATGAGCTGAGCCATGTGTCGCAGCGGCATATTTCACGACTTATTTCGCAGCAGTCGCGCAGCGCGCCATGGATGATTGGCAGCATGATTTTGGGCTTGCTGGCGGCCAGCAAAAACCCGCAGGCCGCCAATGCGATCATTGCGGGCGGTCAAGCCGTCGCCGCCCAGTCGCAGCTCAATTTTTCACGTGACATGGAACGTGAAGCTGACCGCGTGGGTACCGGTGTGATGCTGGACGCCGGTTTTGACGCGCGCGGCGTGGTGGGCATGTTTGAAAAGCTGCAGCAAGCCGCACGCCTGAACGACAGTGGAGGCTTTGCGTATTTGCGCACCCACCCGCTCAGTACCGAACGCATAGGCGATGCGCAGGCGCGCCTGCAGTTGGTGACGCCGAATGCGTCGTCCTCGTCTGTTTCAAACAATTCAGCCGCTGCGCAACAACAGGCGTTGCAACACGCCATGATGTCAGCCCGAGCCCAGGTGCTGGGCGACCCCGGCGTGGACAGTTTGCGTGCCATGACAACCGAAGCGCAACGCATCGCCGCCAATGCCAGCGCGGCTGCAGATCCCCGTTCAGTCGGTGCGCTGTACGCGGGTGTACTGGCATCCCTGAAGTCGCGCGACTTTAAATCGGCTCAAATTTTTACCGATAAACTGCGTGCGGGTCTGGCAGGCAACTCGCCTGATTCACAGTCCAGCAAAACGCTGGCACTGTTGCAGCTTGAAGTGGCGCTCGAAGCGGGGCAAGTACCCCCCGATGCTGCCCAAATCGACATCAGCAAAACCACGTCGCGTGCGGCTGTGCTCCTGCAGTCCCGCGCGCTGCTGGCAGCCGGTAAACCCAAAGACGTGGCCAGCCGCCTGAGCACCTGGGTGGCTGACCACCCCAAAGACTCAGCGGCCTGGCGCTTGCTGGCGGTGGCATATGGCAACCAAAACCTGACCGCCCGGGCGATTCGAGCTGACGCTGAAGCGCAAGTCGCGCAGCTCGACTATCCCGCTGCGCTTGACCGCCTGCGCGCCGCGCAGGCAATGCTGCGCAGCAACCCGGCCAGTGGCGACTTTATGGATGCATCCATCATCGACACCCGGGCGCGCCAGGTCGATTTACTTGTTCGGGAGCAGGCGCTCCAGGACAAAGTCGATCGCAAGCTGCAAGAGTGAGTAAATCACCGAGCCAATCAGCGCTGCCCAAAATCCATTGACGCTCAAGCCGCTGACCAGGCTGGCCGCCGCCCAGAACATCAGCGCGTTGATGACAAACATGAACAGCCCCAGCGTGACCACTGTGACTGGCAGTGTCAGCAGCACCAGCAGCGGCCTGAGGACAGTGTTGAGCACGCCCAGCACCGCTGCGGCTATCAAGGCGCCGGTAAAACTCGTTACCACAACACCTGAGGGACTTGCAGAATTAAAAATCAGCAAACACCCAAACTCGCTTAGCGCTTAAATTTTAAGCACTTTTAGCTTGGCTTGGCACTGGCTCAGGGTTAGCGCATCAATTCCCCCTCGCTTCTCGC
>JBILXX010000112.1:0-9560 GCA_044378095.1 Polaromonas sp. | reverse complement strand
CAGAAAACGGGAGGGGGACGCCTCCGGCGGCCTGGCAGGGGCCTCTTTGAAAAGAAAAAATCCAAAAACCTTCAAACCTCAGCTAACATCCAATCCGCTTCACACACAGAAATTCAGACACTCCCAAAGTTGTCACTGCTGGGTTATGACCGATAGATTCAACCATGATGGCATGCTCCGAGTTAATGCTCAAACAAGGGATGTCGCGGCGGGTTAAACCGAAAGCTGTCCCGGACTTTTCGTTTATACGCTGTGTAACCCAACTTGAATTTTATTGAAACTGAAATGCGCAAGCAGTGAAATCTGTCCGCACTTGGACTGTTGTATGGCCGCGTGCATACGGCCAAGCCAACCTCGAACACCAGCGGAGCCCGTGTATTCCCGGAAAAGGTCTTTGCAAGGACTATTCCCTTGTTGGCCAGGGCATCGTCGCTTTAGTATTTCAACTCACATTTGCTGATGTGCAGTTGTCTTTGAACAACTTCAGCTTAGCAGCGGCGATACGGTCGACCCACCCAGTTTGATTTATCGGGCTTGGCTTAAGGTAGTGCCATGAGAGTCTGACCCCTATTGTTACTGTTACTGTTGTTAGCATGCCAAAAATGATTTTTATTCGTTCAAATTCATCATCTTGCAGGTACGGCTATGTCCATAACTGAATTCAAGCTTAAGCATGAAAATAACTAACAGGACGCTACACGGATATTCCGGTTTCCAGGGTCAGATGCTGGCGGCTCTACCACCGCCATCCCCGAGTACGGCCAGCCCAGTCACCTCAAATCCAAAACTGAGCCCACTAGGAATAAAAATTGTCCAAGGTCTAGCACAGTCCTTGTCGACTGAAAAGATTGCAGCCCAAAATAGCATTACGACAGACACGGTAACTAGGAATATTCGAAAGATCGAGACAGCCTTCAAGACGACAAAGCTCAGCGAGATCATTGAACAAGCAATTGCGCTGAAGATTATTCCTGAAAACAGGATCACTACAGCTCAAGCGACCGCAAGTCGTTATCGCAAGCGAGAAAGCTTAGAAGAAGCGTACGGCCTCAACGCCGATATGCAGGAAATCATTAGGCTGTACGGTAATGGTTTACGCGGCAAAGAGATCGAAGTCGCTATGAATCGGGGTCAGACAGCTGTCTTCAAGCTCAGACAGAAGGCAGAAAATAAATTAGGCGTGCATGGCATCGATGCACTGGTCAGCAAGGGCTTGGAACTGGGTTTAGTGACGGAGGTGGTGCAGGCTGCGCCGATAACACGGGGCCCTCCAAAGTACGATATACAAGCAATCGCATCTTTGCTAAGTAACATGCCGACCCAGGCTAGAAGCTCAGATACAACAATGCCCCCTGCGGAAATGGCCTTGCTGCAAGAGATGGCCCGTGGCGTGCGCATGACAGAGTTATTGGCGCGGTACAACGGCGCATTCATACAGAAACAACTCGCTTCTGTTCGTAGCATCCTTGATGTGGCTGGCCTGCCAGAAGAATTCATTCTGGTTGCAGCTTTCAAGCAAGGCCTGCTGGACCAGACGCCGACCATCGAGCGCGCGCAGGCCAAGCTTCGTATCATGGAAAAGTTTCCGCTCACCTCCAATGAATATGACCGCTTGGAAGAGGCGGCACGCGCCAAAAATCCCCTTGTTTTCAAGAAAACTTTCACTCCCTCCCGTGGAGATTTCGCGGACGATGACTACGCGCAAAGCGGTCAACAGGCCCTTTATCACCTCAACAGCAGCGTGTGTAAAAAGCTTGGCATACCACTCCAGGACGACGTGATGAAAAGTATTGGTTTGGCAATACAGTATCTTCACGAGCAAGGGGCTTGGTCTGGCGAGAGTTTCCATCAAGCCGATGCGTGGTGGAAAGAACTAACACCTCGCCAGCCAAAAATGCGACCCAGGGATGCACAGCCTACGGTGGTTCCTTCGTTACAGGAGTTCACTTTACAACAACGCTTTCATACTGAAGCTGTCAGAGCGGGCTATATAAACCCTGAGGGGACCATCCTGAATCCAGAAGATTTAGCTGGCTTTCAAAAGCTCTATTTTGAAGCTAGCTTTCAGTTGAGAGAGTATCAAATCGTCCAGGCACTGGCCGCTCAATCAAGCTCCACGGCACTGGCACAGCAGTTAAAGATTACAGAATCAAGTCTTCAGGTGTACATTTCGAGCATTCTGAAGAAGTTAGGTTTACTTCCCCAGCGTAATTTTTCGAGTAACCGGCAGGCGATACTTGATCGCATTAGAGCGTTTGAAAAGTCTTCAAATTCCGGAATTCAAGGGGAAGGGCAAACGGCAGAAAGAAAAGCGAAGGAACCGGTCCAAGACAAGCAGCAAGGGTCACCGAATCCCCCGCAGGTGCCTGATCCAAAGATCACCGGCACCATCTACCGCCCTGATCCCCCCCCGCGTCCCACTCCCCGTGAACGCAGCAATACGCAGAAACGCCGAACGTATTTCAGTCCCAACGACAGCAACAAACGAGACCCTGATCGGACAAGCGAGCTGGGCACCAACCAGGCGGCTAAAAAGAAAGCAAAGAAGTCGCGTAACAAACCGAACGACTTGGGCAATCCCAATTTGACCCAACAGGGTAGTGATGACTTGAACGAGCAGCAACGCTGGGATAAAGATTTCAAAAAACAAGGCCGCGTTTTACCAAGAACAGGCCGTATCAACAATAAGCCTGTCACACGTATCGTCTCGGCACCCCAGATACCGCAAATGAATGCCACCAGCACGCCGCCTGTCACACAAGCCATCAGCCTGCTGCGCCAGGCGCCTGACAAGGTGGCACTGGTCAGACAATGGCGGCAAGAGGGCAGCCAACTGCTGACGTCGCTGATTGGCACGCAATACGGTGTAGAGCAGATGGTGCACTATGGTTTGCAAGGCGCTGTGCTAAAGGGTTTAACCTACGGTGGCACGGCCTTGTTGCGCACCTGGAAAACCGCTGCTTTGCTCAACCAGGTCAAGACCCCAGCGCTGCAGGCCAATGCCAGGCTAACCGCCGAGGCCATTGCGCGCATGCTGAGTGCTGCACCTGTTGCTCGCACCAACACTGTAGACCAAGCCAGAGCCGGGCACCAACAACTGCAGACGCAAGTGGACAATCTCAAACGCTTGCTCGATGCTCGCGCCAGCACGGAGCAAATTCAACAAGGGTTGACGGCCCTGGCACACAGTATTGACAAGCAAATCAATTCGCTGAAGGCGCTAGTCCAGCAAACTGGTGCCGGCATAGACCAGTTTGCAAAAGAAGGGGTCAGACAAGCTATGGCTGGGCTGCAACAGCTCAAAGCCAGAGTCCAAGACCCCAAACTGACAGAAGACCTGACGAAACTAGGTGTGGCAGCCGGTACAGTGTTTTTGACTATAGCCCTTGTCCCTTTGCAAGGGCTAGGCTGGGTGTTGGAAAAGCTGGGCGGCAATAACAGCGCACAAGGTGCCTACTGACCTTGCATCTTTGGCTATGGAGTCGCCCGGTGGGTCGATGGGTCGATGCCAGCTGGCCTGCAGGCAATTTTGCCCGTCAAACGCGTAAACGCCTCTTGGTATTTGGCCGCTGTTTTGGCAATCACCTCATCGGGCAGGCGCGGGGCGGGTGGGGTTTTGTCCCAGGGTTTGCCGTTGATGCGCACGGCTTCCAGCCAGTCGCGGACAAACTGTTTGTCGTAGCTGGGCGGGTTCAGGCCAGCGGCAAAGGCGGCTTGGTAACCTTCAATCGGCCAGTAGCGGGACGAGTCGGGCGTCAGAACCTCGTCCATCAGGGTCAGTGTGCCGTTGTCGTCCAAACCAAACTCGAACTTGGTGTCGGCAATGATGATGCCTTTGGTCAGGGCAAAAGCGGCGGCGGTTTGGTAAATCTCGATGCTGATGCGTTTGATTTTCTCGGCCAAGTCAGCGCCCACTACCGCCACAACCTGCTCGTAGCTGATGTTTTCGTCATGCTCACCTTGCGCTGCTTTGGCGGCAGGGGTAAAGATCGGCTCGGGCAGTTTGCTGGCGTTTTTCAAACCGGCGGGTAGCGGTACGCCGCACACAGATTGTGTGGCCTGGTATTCAGCCCAGCCGCTGCCGGCCAGGTAGCCGCGCACCACAGCCTCGACCGGGATGGGTTTGAGGCGCTTGACCAGCATTGAGCGCTGGGCGACTTGCGGCACTTCAGCGGCAGTCACCACACTTTCAGGCGCATCGCCTGTCAAATGGTTGGGGCAAATGTGGCCCAGCTTGTCAAACCAGAACAGCGCCATCTGCGTCAGCAGCGCGCCCTTGCCGGGGATGGGCTCGCCCAAAATCACGTCAAACGCACTGATGCGGTCGCTGGCCACCATCAGCAGGCGGTCTTTGCCCACGGCGTAGTTGTCGCGGACTTTGCCTCGGGCCAGCAGGGGGAGTGACGTCAGTGCGGAGGTGTGTAGGGCTTTGGTCATGTCGGTAGGCGCAGTAAAAAAGCCCGGCCACTTTAGCTAAGCGACCGGGCTTTGAATTATCGTCAATCAGAAACGGGCGGCGCTTTAGTGCACCACTTGCTCCAGCTCACCTTTTGCATATTTACCAGCCACGACTTGCAGCGTGTCGCCCTTGATCTTGGCGCCCTGGCCTTCGCAGCCGAATTGGAGGTAACGTTCTTTGCAAATCGCTTTGGCTGCGGCGGTGGCGGGTTTTAGCCATTCGCGCGCGTCAAATTTGCTGGGGTTTTCATGCAAAAACTTGCGCACGGCGGCGGTCATGGCCAGGCGGATGTCGGTGTCGATGTTGATTTTGCGCACGCCAAATTTGATGGCTTTTTGAATCTCTTCCACAGGCACGCCGTAGGTTTCTTTCATGTCGCCGCCGTATTGGCGAATGACAGCCAGCAGGTCTTGCGGCACGCTGGACGAGCCGTGCATGACCAGATGCGTGTTGGGGATGCGGCGGTTGATTTCTTGAATACGCCCAATCGCCAGAATGTCGCCTGTGGGCTTGCGGGTGAACTTGTACGCGCCGTGGCTGGTGCCAATGGCAATCGCCAATGCGTCGATTTGAGTGCGTTTCACAAAGTCTGCGGCTTGCTCGGGGTCGGTCAGCAGCTGGTCCATCGTCATGGTGGCGTCTGTGCCGTGGCCGTCTTCTTTGTCGCCCTTCATGGTCTCCAGGCTGCCCAGGCAACCCAGTTCGCCTTCCACCGTCACGCCTTTGACGTGCGCCATGTCAACCACCTTGCGGGTCACGTCCACGTTGTAGTCGTAGTCAGCAATGGTTTTGCCGTCGGCCATCAAGCTGCCGTCCATCATCACCGAGCTGAAACCCAAATTGATAGCGCCCTGGCACACGTCGGGGCTTTGGCCGTGGTCCTGATGCATGACCAGCGGGATGTGCGGGTAGGCTTCAATCGCGGCGGCTATCAGGTGCTTGATGAAGGACTCGCCTGCGTACTTGCGTGCGCCTGCGCTGGCCTGCAAAATCACCGGCGCGCCGACTTCGTCAGCGGCTTGCATCACGGCTTGTACCTGCTCCAGATTGTTGACGTTGAACGCTGGTATGCCGTAGGTGTTGACTGCCGCATGGTCCAGCAGCTCGCGCATTGATACGAGTGCCATGATCGAAATCCTAAGAAAAGTGGTGTGGTGAAACGGTTTGCGGGCTTGGTAACCGCGCCGTAACCGGGGCCGAAACGAAGCTAGATTCTAGCGTTTCGCTTGATAAAACCCGTCACCCGCTCCAGCACCGGCGCGCGGCTCCTGAGAACCGAGGCCATCGTCGCCACAATCGTGATGTGGCTGACCGTGTCGTACAACTCGGACTCCACCCGCACGCCGCTGCTTTTCAGGCGCTGCGCCATGCCCACCGTGCTGCGCTGGGTGTTGACCAGGCTGTCGTTGACGGGCGCGAGCAATAGGGCAGGCGGCGATGCGCTGGACGCATGAAACAGCGCTTGAGAGTCGGGCGGTGTGTTGGGCCATTCAAACGCGACTTGCGTTTTGCGGTCGCCAATCGGCAAAAAGTCATACGGCCCGGCCAGGCCTATCCAGCCTGCCAGCCTGGCGGGGTTCAAACCCACCCCGCCCAGCCAGCGTTTATCAAGTGCCAGCATGGCCGCGTTGTAAGCCCCTGCGCTGTGGCCCATGACAAAAATGCGGGTCGGGTCAGCCCCGTACTTTTGCGCGTTGTCAAAAGCCCAGCGCATGGCCAGCGCGCTGTCCTGTAAAAAAACCGGGTAGCGCACGTCTGGGCTCAAGCGGTAGTCAGCCACCACCACCGCAATGCCCTGCGCGGCCAGTGCCTCACCGACAAAACGGTAATCAGCCCGGTCGCCTGACGACCAGCTGCCGCCGTAAAAAAACACCACCATGGGCGTGCCGCCAGCGGCGAGCGCCTTGTCGGCCAGCGCCTGGCTGGGCATGTACACATCGAGTTTTTGGCGCGGCTTGTCGCCATACGGCAGGTTGGCAAAGCTGCGATAGGTATCGCTCGGTACCGTGGCATTGAGCACGTCCAGTGCCGAGCAAGCCGTGAGCAACGCGGGCAGCATGGCGACAGCAGCGTAAAAGAGGGAGCGTCTGGGCAATTTCGAGTTCATCAGTTTCATGGTGAAGTCCACTATACGCAGCCAGCCGCCTGCCGGTTTCAGCCAGTGACCAGACCATTTGTCAGTGAGTGGCTTTGATGTCGGGCTAAAATTTTCAGTCCCGGTAGCCACAGCTCATGGAATCACTGAGCCCGGCTGTCAGCCTGTAAAACCTGATCGAGGAGTTTTTTTGACAGTCACGCTGGCGCATATTTTCAGGGCTGCCGCCAAGGAGGCGGCGCAGCACAATGCCAATACCCCCGCCGCTGACGCTGCTGGCAACACCGGGCATGGCAAAACCCATCGGGAAACCGCGGGTACGGTCAGCCTGCAGGAGCTGCTGCACATGCACGGCGATGCATCTACTGCGGTCGTGCTGATGCTGCTGGCTTTGTTCACCACCCTGCCCGTTGCGGGCGTCGGGACGATTTTGAGTCTGGCCATCTTTGCGCTGGCCTGGCGCTGGGCGCGTTACCGGGAAACGACCACTGTTCACGGTCGTATCGGTGCCATCCGGTTGAGTCCGCTGTGGACGGGGCGCACCCTTGGGCTTTTGGCCTGGATGTACGAGCAGGCGGACCGGCTGCTCAGCCCCCGGCTGCTGGCCATGTCCAGCCGCGTCACCCGGCCGTGGTGGGCGTTGTGGATTTGTGTGATGGGCGCGATTATCTTTTTGCCGATTCCGTTTGGCAATATCTTGCCCAGCCTCAGTCTGGTGGCGCTCAGCCTGGCCTGGATGTTCCGCGACGGCATTGCGCTGCTGGTGTCGCTTGTGATAGGTTCAGCAGCGTTGGTGTTCAGCGTTGTTTTCGGCCAGCTGGCCTGGCTGATGCTGGTGGGGGCCGCCCAGTGGCTGATGGGACTAGTGGGCGTTTAGGGGGGCGTTTGAGTGGGCGCTTGAAGCCCACGCCATCCTTCAAGCCACCCGGCAGATCTTCAGCATGTTGGTCCCGCCCGGCGCGCCCATTGGCTCGCCGCAGGTAATGGCATACACATCGCCGCTTTGCACAATTTTGCGGTCCAGCAAATGCCGCTCGGCCTGGCTCAGGGCCGTGTCGCGGTCAGCGCTGGTGTCCATCAGCAGTGGCCGCACATTGCGGAACAGCGTCATCTTGCGCTGGGTGCTGACGCGCGGGGTCAGCGCGTAAATCGGCACGCGAATGTCGTGGCGGCTCATCCACAGCGCGGTGGAGCCGCTGTCGGTCATGGCCACAATGGCTTTGGCGCCCAAATGGCCGGCGGTAAACAGTGCGCCCATGGCAATCGCCTGGTCAATCCGCGCAAAGGTTTTGCCGCTGAAGTCAGAGTCAATTTCCTTGTACTCGGCCTTTTCAGCCTCCAGGCAAATGTTGGCCATCTCGACAATCGTCTCTAACGGGAATTTGCCAGCGGCGGTTTCGGCGCTCAGCATCACGGCGTCGGTGCCGTCCAGCACGGCGTTGGCCACGTCGCTCACCTCAGCGCGCGTGGGCACCGGGTTCAAAATCATGCTCTCCATCATTTGCGTGGCGGTAATCACCACCTTGTCTTGAGCCCGCGCCATTTTGATCATGCGTTTTTGCAGGGCGGGCACGGCGGCATTGCCCACTTCAACCGCCAGGTCGCCCCGCGCCACCATGATGCCGTCACTCACCCGCAAAATTTCTGACAGATTGGGTATCGCCTCGGCGCGTTCGATTTTGGCTATCAGGCCCGGCTTGTGTTTGTACTGGGCAGCGGCCACGTTGCACAACTGGCGCGCCATTTCCATGTCGGTTGCGTTTTTCGGAAAGCTCACCGCCACGTAGTCCGCCTGAAAGCTCATCGCGGTTTTGATGTCTTCCATGTCCTTGGCCGTCAGCGCCGGGGCGGTCAACCCGCCGCCTTGCTTGTTGATGCCTTTGTTATTGGACAGCTCACCGCCCAGCTTGACGGTGGTGTGCACCGCTTCGCCCACCACCCGGTCAACCGTCAGCACAATCAGCCCGTCGTTCAGCAGCAGCACATCGCCGGCCTTCACATCGCGCGGCAGCTCTTTGTAGTCCAGGCCAACGCCTTTGATGTCACCCAGCTCGGCGCGTGAGGCGTCGAGCACAAACTTTTCACCGGGGGCCAACAGCACTTTGCCTTCAGCAAACTTGCCAACCCGGATCTTGGGGCCTTGCAGGTCGGCCATGATGGCCACTTCACGCCCGACCTTCGCCGCCGCCGCCCGTACCAGCGTGGCCAGATGGATGTGGTCTTGCGCCTTGCCGTGGCTGAAGTTGAGCCGCACCACATTGACACCCGCAATGATCATGGCCTCCAGCATGGCAGGCGTGTTGGACGCAGGGCCCAGGGTGGCAACAATTTTGGTGGCGCGACGTGGCATGCAAAGTCTCCATGTATTTTGATGTCTGATTTTTACATGGTTGCATAACAACGGGAACAAAGCAGTTACCAACTAAGCTGATTCACGTTTTTAGGCTCAAGAAAGCCTATTTCGATGCGTTTTAAGGTGTCGAAAAGACATTTCTATCAATGAACACAAGCGCAAGTAGCTCCTAAAGTAGGAGCAATTGCATTGAACCCAAAGTGCGTGGTGTGTGAAAGCTCGGCTCGGCGAACGGACGCTGAACTGGAGCTTGACAGGTCAAGAGCTGGGGCAAGCCGAGTTGAGAATCGGTATGAGAACAGCTGATGGGGTGAGATTTGCGAGATTGGGTTGGGAAATTGGAGATCTGGCCATGTTGCCTGCGCCTTTGCATGGTTAATTTTTAGCCATGCGGAAACCTTTAAAAATGACTCTCACTTGGGATCCAATTTGATAAATGGGAGACATGACCACGTTTTTCCAAGTCTTGTTGGTTCTGCTGGCGTGATCAGATAATGAATTCTTTAAACGGATTCAGTTATGGAATATGAATCGCCCCGGGTTTCATGGAGGCCCGTTGGGTTAAGTCAGACCGAGATGACGGCCTGACTGGTTAATTGCCGATAGTAATTTTCTTCAGCTTCGGCAGGGGGAATGTAACCGATGGACTCCAG
>JBILXX010000032.1:0-34178 GCA_044378095.1 Polaromonas sp. | reverse complement strand
GTCATCTTGGCCAAATTCGACTACTACCCTGCGATTGTTCATTTTGCTATCCCTCTAAACTGAAGTAATCAGCTTTGGAGTGGATGTTCATATAAAAGTTCAATACATATGCAACACTACACTAGCCAGCCAGATTCGGCTGAATATTTCAAACCAGCCAGCCAAGGCAAGTACCTGGCAGATCTGGCTGCCATTGCCAGAGCCCGTTTGCAGGCGCTGGGTATCACGCAAATTTATGGCAACGACAGCACAGCACTCTGGTGTACGGTGGCCAACCCGTCAAGGTTCTTTTCTCACAGGCGAGACGCTGGCGACATCAGCAACGGTGGCAACGGGTTCAAGACCACCGGCCGAATGGCCGCCTGTATCTGGCTGGCTTGAAGTCGTGTCGGCCTTGAAGGCTGCCAGCGCTTGTGCTTCCCGTTTTTTAATGGCCCGTTTGCGTGCAGGCGTGCCCATCAGGTAAGCCACCAGCCCGGCTGGGCCTACGCCGTACATGAAAAACGTCACGATAGCGCCCAGCAGCGTGCCGGTGGTGTTGGTGGCCTCGGCCACGCTCATCATGAGCACGACGTACATCCAGGCGATGATGACCAGGTACATGTTTATCCAGATTCTGCGGGGTTGGTCAGGAATTTGCAGGTCTGACCGGCGATATTTCTACGATACTTGAGACCTGCTTTTTAAAATCAGTGAGACAACATGAATTTTGACGCAAACTGGCAAAAAGCCGCCACGCAGATGCAAGAAGCCTTCAAAGGCATGGTGACGCAGTTGCCGGGTGCACCACAAGGCACGCAGCAAACCCCCATTCAGTTTGACAACGCCAAGCTCCAGCTCGTCCAGCAAAGTTACATCGACGGTGCGACTGCCCTGTGGAACCAGTCGCTGCAGGCAGGCAGCGCCATCCCCCCCGCCGCCGACCGCCGCTTCTCAAACGCCGCGTGGAACGACAACCCGGTCTCCAAATTTTCAGCCGCCGCCTATTTGCTGAACTCCAAAGCCCTGACCGCCCTGGCTGATGCTGTGGTCGGCGACGACAAAACCAAAGCCCGCGTGCGCTTTGCGATTGAGCAATCTCTGGCTGCCACCGCCCCCAGCAACTTCATGTCGCTCAATGCTGACGCGATCAAAAAAGCCATCGACAGCAACGGCCAAAGCATTGGTCAGGGCATTAAAAACCTGCTGCACGACATGCAGCAGGGTCATGTGTCGATGACCGACGAGAGCCAGTTTGAAGTCGGCAAGAACGTTGCCACAACTGAAGGTGCGGTGGTGTTTGAAAACGAGTTTTTCCAGCTGCTGGAGTACAAACCCCTGACCAAAACCGTGTACGAAAAACCGTTTTTGCTGGTGCCTCCCTGCATCAACAAGTTTTATATTCTGGATTTGCAGCCTGAAAATTCACTCATCCGCTACGCCGCAGCCCAGGGCCACCGCACCTTTGTGGTCAGTTGGCGCAACCCTGACGAGTCGATGACTGCCAAGACCTGGGACGACTACATTGAGCACGCCGCCATCAAGGCCATTGCCGTTGTCCAGGAAATCACAGCCGCCAAAACCATCAACACGCTGGGCTTTTGCGTGGGCGGCACGATTTTGGCCACGGCGCTCAGCGTACTGGCTGCGCGCGGTGAAAAGCCAGCCGCCAGCATGACGCTGCTCACCTCGCTGCTTGACTTCACAGACACCGGTATTCTGGATATTTTTATCGACGAACAGTCTGTGGCATACCGTGAGCAGGAAATGGGGCAGGGCGGTTTGCTCAAAGGCCAGGACCTGGCATCGACCTTCAGCTTTTTGCGGCCCAATGACCTGGTGTGGAACTACGTCGTTGGCAACTACCTGAAGGGCGAAACACCGCCACCGTTTGACTTGCTCTACTGGAACAGCGACTCGACCAACTTGCCCGGCCCTTTTTACGCCTGGTATTTGCGCAACACCTATTTTGAAAACAACCTCGTCAAGCCCGGCAAGCTGACGGTTTGCGGCCAGAAAATTAACCTGGCGCAGCTGGACATGCCCACCTACCTGTATGGCTCGCGTGAAGACCACATCGTGCCTATAGGTGGCGCGTACGCATCAACCCAGCACCTGCCGGGTAAAAAGCGTTTTGTCATGGGTGCGTCTGGCCACATTGCAGGTGTCATCAACCCTCCCGCCAAAAACAAACGCAGCTACTGGACCAATGACAAGTTGCCCGCCAACAAATTTCCGGCTGCGCAAGCTGACTGGCAGCAAAGCGCCACCGAGCATCCCGGCAGCTGGTGGACAGACTGGTCTGGCTGGCTCAAGACCCATGCGGGCAAGCAGGTGGCAGCACCCAAAAAGTTTGGCAATTTAAAGCACAAACCCATCGAGCCCGCACCTGGGCGTTACGTCAAAGCCAAAGCTTAATTTTTTGCAACATTGAAAAAAAGGAAAGACATCATGGAAGACATCGTTATCGTTTCAGCAGCCCGCACCGCCGTTGGCAAATTTGGCGGCGCACTGGCCAAAACGCCTGCCACTGAGTTGGGCGCAGCCGTTGTCAAAGCCGTGCTGGAGCGCTCAAAGCTCAGTGCTGACCTGATTGGCGAAGTCATCATGGGCCAGGTGCTGACCGCTGGTGTGGGTCAAAACCCCGCCCGCCAGACTGTGCTTAAAGCGGGCTTTCCCCAGGCCATCCCGGGGCTGACGATCAACGCCGTATGCGGCTCTGGCCTGAAGGCCGTCATGCTGGCGGCTCAAGCCGTGGCCACGGGCGACAGCGAAATCGTGATTGCAGGCGGGCAAGAGTCCATGAGCCTGTCGCCCCACGTCTTGAACGGTTCGCGCGACGGCCAGCGCATGGGCGACTGGAAGATGATTGACAGCATGATTGTTGACGGCCTGTGGGACGTTTACAACCAGTACCACATGGGTATCACGGCTGAAAACGTGGCCAAAAAATACGGCATTACCCGCGACATGCAGGACGCGCTGGCCTTGGCCAGTCAACAAAAAGCCGCTGCTGCGCAAGACGCAGGCAAGTTCAAAGACGAAATCGTGCCGTTTGCCATCGCTCAGAAAAAGGGCGACGCCATCATTTTTGCAGCCGACGAATTCATCAATCGCAAAACCAATGCGGAAGTATTGGCTGGCTTGCGCCCCGCGTTTGACAAAGCTGGCGGCGTGACCGCAGGCAATGCATCAGGCCTGAACGACGGGGCTGCCGCCGTGATGGTGATGACCGCCAAAAAAGCCGCTGCGCTGGGCTTGACGCCCCTTGCACGCATTGCCAGCTACGCCACCACTGGCCTGGACCCCGCCACCATGGGCATGGGTCCGGTGCCTGCATCGACTAAAGCATTGGCACGCGCTGGCTGGAAGCCGACTGACCTCGACGTGCTTGAAATCAACGAAGCCTTTGCCGCACAGGCCTGCGCCGTCAACAACGAGATGGGTTGGGACACCAGCAAGGTCAATGTCAACGGCGGCGCCATTGCGATTGGCCACCCGATTGGCGCGTCAGGCTGCCGTATTTTGGTCACGCTGCTGCACGAGATGGTGCGCAGCGGCGGCAAAAAAGGCATTGCCAGCCTGTGCATCGGCGGCGGCATGGGGGTTGCCCTATGCGTGGAACGCTGATTTTGCTGTAAATTAGTGGCAATTACTGCTTGAATTCGTCTTTAAATCAATAAATACGGGCGCAAGCAGCTATTAAAAATATAGCAATCAACATTCTTCAAGGAGACACATATGAGCAAAAAAGTAGCGTATGTCACGGGCGGCATGGGCGGCATCGGTACCGCCATCTGCCAGCGCCTGGCCAAAGACGGCTTCACCGTCGTGGCAGGCTGCGGCCCCACGCGCGACCACGCCAAATGGATTGACGAGCAAAAAGCCCTCGGCTATACCTTTTACGCCTCGGTCGGCAACGTAGGCGACTGGGACTCCACTGTCGAAGCCTTCGCCAAGGTCAAGGCCGAGCACGGCCCTGTCAGTGTGCTGGTCAACAACGCCGGCATCACACGCGACGGCCAGTTCCGCAAAATGAGCAAGGCTGACTGGGACGCCGTGATTTCGACCAACCTGAACAGCATGTTCAATGTGACCAAGCAGGTGATTGAAGACATGATCACCGCCAACTTTGGCCGCATCATCAACATCAGCTCGGTCAATGGCCAAAAAGGCCAGTTTGGCCAGGTCAATTACTCAACTGCCAAAGCTGGTTTGCACGGCTTTACCATGGCGCTGGCGCAAGAGGTGGCCTCCAAAGGCGTCACGGTCAACACGGTCAGCCCAGGCTACATCGGCACCGATATGGTCAAAGCCATTCGCCCTGATGTGCTGGAAAAAATCGTTGCAGGCGTACCCGCCAAGCGCCTGGGCCAGCCAGAAGAAATCGCGTCCATCATCGCGTGGATTGCATCGGATGAAGGCGGCTACGCCACCGGCGCTGACTTCTCGCTCAATGGTGGTTTGCACATGGGGTGATGGATGGATGCGGGTGTGAGTTGCTATTTTTTAGTAGCTACTTGCGCCGGTATTTATTGGTGTTTAGACTCATTTTACGCCAAATCATCTTAAATTTGATGCCTGCGCCGATACCTGGCGGGAGTCTCTCCCACCTGCCTGGCAAACAGGCGCGAAAACGTCGCCACATCGCTGTAACCCACGTCTTCTGTGATTTGAGCCACACTGTGTGTGGTGGTGCTCAAAAGCTTTTTGGCACGGTCAACCCTTGCGTGTTGCAGCAAAGCAAGGGGTGACAGGCCAGTTTCAGCCTTCACTCGCCGCAGCAGTGTGCGGCTGCTGATGTGAAAGGCTTGCGCCAGTGCTTCGAGGTCGTAAGGCACAGCCAGTCGATGCATCAACCACTGCCTGACGCCGCCTGAAAAGCCGTCCCGCCTTGACGCATCGACAGGTGCCGCCAGCGCCTCGTCCACATACGGCAACTGGCTGACGCGCGGGTTTTGCAGCAACGCCACGCTAGCGGTGGCTGTGGCAATTCGCGCGCCCAACTGGCGTTTAACGATGTGAATGGCCAGGTCGAATGCCGAACTGACTGCACCAGTGGTGGTGACTGCGCCGTCTTCAATCAGCACTGCGTCCTGGCTGACCTGCACCGTCGGGTAGCCAGTGGCCAGCTCTTTGGCAAACAGCCAGGCGGTGGTGGCTTTGCGGCCATGTAGCAAGCCTGCTTCAGCCAGCAAGAAACTGCCCACGCAAACTGATGCTACTGGCGTACCGTTTGCAAAGGTTTTTTGAACAAACGACAGTTCGCGCTGCAGGTGTTTTATTCGTGCCGCCCATTGCCCACGCTGGCTAACCTCCAGCCCTGGCACGATGAGCAGGTCATACATGCCGCGCGGGCGCTTGGTACCTACAGCAATGCCGCCAGCCACGTCAACATTGCTGCCCAGCAGGCCAACAACTTGCACATCAAACGGTGCATCGACCACCCCGCCCATTGCTCTGGCCATGTGTGTGGCTATAAGCAGCACATCGGCAATGGCAAATATCTCCGTGCCCATGCAAGCCCGGTAAGCCAGGATGGCAACGCGGAAAGGGCGTTTGATGGTTTTGGCGGTATTCAACATAAATTAGTCAATAACGCCATCATACGAAAAGTGATCAGACACCAACAATGACGGCCATTGCATCCACTCAAACAGAAAGATATTTCATGACCCTTTCAAGCCTGGCCTTGGTGCTGTATGCCGCCTGGACTTTATTGCTGCTAACGGCCATTGCCGCGCTGCGCACCCGCGAAACCCTGGCCCGCAGACGCCCTCGCAATGGCTTTGCGGTGTTTGGCGAAGATGTGTCTGAATTTTCAGTCCGCCTGTGCAGGGCGCATGCCAATTGTTATGAGAACCTGCCTGCTTTTGCGGCGCTGGTGCTTGTGGCCATCACTTCCAGTCAATCTCAAGTGACGGACCCGCTGGCGCTGTGGCTGGTGGCGGCGCGAATTGGTCAATCCGTCACACACTTGATATCGACCTGCAACTGGGCTCTGAACCTGCGGTTCGTCTTTTTTGTAGCGCAAATGGGGGTGCCACTTTGGTGGGCAATTTGCTTGGTGAGGCTGGCATGACGCGCCGCTGTGTGGGCACCACCGCGTGGGCGGCACTCGGTGGCAAGTTACGTCGGCAAGACCGCATGCGACTGATGGGCCAAGCCATGTTGACCCGCCTGTCTGCTGCGTCTGGGCGCTTGCAGCGTAGCTTGGGTTTTGAGCCTGCCTGTCTGCAGCAGGTTGACATGCAAGCCATTCGTTTGCCTGATACAAGCGTTGCCGTGAAGGCTGGCGAACTTGCCAGTCAACTGTGTGAGCCCTGGTTGTTTAATCACAGCATGCGTACCTCTATGTGGGGCGCGATGCTGTCGCAGGTCAACCGTATCAAGTTCGACGAAGAGCTGTTTTTTACCGCCAGCGTGCTGCATGACTTGGGGTTGACCAGCACACACCTGTGCCGGGACACCAGTTGCAGTTGCTTTGCGGTGGAGGGCGCGCGTGCTGCACGGCAATTGGTGAGTGATGCGGGTTGGCCCGATCAGCGCTGCGACCAACTGGCGGAAGCGATTTCTTTGCACCTGAACGTGCGCGTGGGCTTGCAACACGGCGCGGAGGCGCACCTGCTGCACGCCGGCGCAGCACTGGACATCATCGGCGCGCGGGCACGGCAACTGGACGCAGATGCGGTCACCCATGTGCTGGGCGCCTACCCTAAACTGAGCCTGAAAATCAGCATGGTTGAAGCCATGAAAGACCAGAGCCGTGCCAGACCAGAATCGAGGGCTGCGTTTTTAGTCGGGCTGGGATTTATCGGGATGTTGCGTGCGGCACCATGAAGCCATCATTTTTATGGCGGATTTTTTAATTTCTTATCTCCACTGTCTCTGGCTGCTTAAGATCCAGTCTTGTCGATAACAACAAGGACGGCCCTGCATGCTCAACACTGCTGAACTCCAGACCATTGCAAACCAGATCAGAACCGCGCAAGATCAGGCTTTGCTTTTAACGCCAATCACATCGCAATACACGGGTTTCGATGGCGCTGCAGCCTACGATGTGGCCAACATGGTTCACACCATGCGCCTGGCTGGAGGCGCTCGCGCTGTGGGTCGCAAGATCGGCTTTACCAACTCGGCCATGTGGACGCAGTACGACGTGTCGGCGCCGGTATGGGCCCATGTTTACGACACAACGGTCACCTATTTGCCCGACGCGTCGAGCCTGCCCGCTACCTGTAGCCTGAGCGGTTTTGTGCAACCCAAAATTGAACCTGAGGTCGTTTTTCATTTCCGCGCCGCGCCGCCGCCAGATGGCGACATGGCTGCCGTTCTAGCTTGCATCGACTGGGTGGCCCACGGGTTTGAAATGGTTCAGTCACCTTACCCTGACTGGAAGTTCCAGGCCCCTGATGCCATCGCCGTGGGTGGCCTGCACGCTCGACTGCTGGTAGGCAAGCGGCAACCGGTTGATGCGCTCGGCCCAGGGCTGGAAAGCGCGCTGGCTGCTTTTTCTCTGGCCCTGTCTGAAGGTGGGCGACTGATTGAAACTGGCAAGGGCGCCAACGTCCTTGGCAATCCACTGGCAGCTGTTGTGCATCTGATGCGGGTTCTTGCCAGTCAGTTGCCGCATCGCCCGCTACAAGCTGGTGAATTGGTCACCACCGGCACCGTCACCAGCGCCTACCCCGTGCAGGCAGGGCAAACTTGGCGCACTGAACTGGGCGGCATTGCGCTGCCTGGCCTGACCATCAGGTTGACAGATTAAGTGCCTTTTGGCGGTGTTTTTATGTATTGAAATCGGCTTTAGCTTATTGGATTCGGGCGCTGAGGGCTACTGAAATCAGAGTAGCTTTGGGTTTTTCTAAAGGCTGCATAATTTGCTTGAGTCCATAGCCAACTACCCCACCATGCGCCTGCGCCACATCGAAGTCTTTAACGCCGTCATGCTGACGGGCAGTGTCAGCGGCGCGGCTCGGTTGATCAATGTCACCCAGCCTGCTGTCAGCCGCATCTTGCAGCATGCTGAATTGCAATTGGGCTTTGCACTTTTCCAGCGGGCCAAGGGCAGGTTGTTGCCGACGTCTGAAGCACTCACGCTGTACCCGCATATTGAGCAGCTGTTTGCCCAGTTGGATGACGTTCAGCGGCTGGCGGCTAATTTAAAAACAGGCGACAGCGCCAAAGAGCTGCGGATTTTGTCCGTGCTGGCGCTGAGCTATGAAATTTTGCCGCACGCTATCAAGTTGTTTCGTGTCAAGCACCCGGATGTGGCCATCACCATCAAGGCGCTGCATTCACCGCAAATTGTGGCGGCGTTGGTGCTGCAAGAGGCCGATGTGGGTTTTCTGTTCAGTCCGGCAGTGCACTCAGCGCTGGCGCAAGAGCATCTGGCCGATGGCCGCATGGTGTGCATCGCGCCCAAAGGAATGCTGACGAGCCGCTTTTTAAAGCGCGGCCACATCACATTGACTGAGCTGGCCAAGCTGGACAAAGTGCCCGTGATTGGCCTGGACGCACAAGACCCGGTGGGTCGCGTTCTTGGTCAGGCCATGCGTGAGGCAGGTGCAGGCTTGGCCTTCAGCATCAGCGTGCAAACCTACCATTCAGCGCTGGCACTGGCCCATCACGGCCTGGGTGTGGCGCTCGTGGACACCTGTACTGCTGCATCCGCCGACCGGAGCCGGGTAGATGTACTGGACTTGCAGCCTTTGTTGCCCGTGCCCATCAAGGCGCTTCTGCCAGCGGGCAAGCCTGGGTCTGTGGCGGTACGGGCGTTTGTTAAGTGTTTTGAGCAGGCTTTGAAATTCAAGCAATCGACTTGACGATTCTTTCAGCCGACCCAAACGCCAGCGTAAAACCCAAAGCACCATGTCCGACGTTGAACAGCATGTTTTTGGGGCCCGTGGGATGCCTGCCAATCAGGGGCAGGGCAGTGGGCGTGGCGGGGCGCAGGCCTGCCCAGGCGTTCAACTCGGCAAAGTCGCTGCAGTTCGGAAACAGCGCTTGGGTTGAAGCTTTCAACGATTTTATTTTTGTGGTGTCGACAGCCGTGTCGTAGCCCCCAAGCTCTGCCATTCCTGCGACCCGAAGACGTGAGCCAATGCGGGCAAACACAACCTTGCGGGCGCTGTCTGTCACGCTGACTCTGGGGGCTGCGTGGGGCGCTTCATCGACATCGACCGTGATGCTGTATCCCTTGAGAGGGTAAATCGGCAAATACACATCAAGCTGGCGCGCCATCGGGGCCGATGCTGCACCCAGTGCCATCACGTATTGATCTGCCTCAATATCGCCCTGGGGTGTTTTGATGGCGACCACAGCACCTGCTTTCATCAATATTTTCTCAATCGGCGTGTCGAGCAAAAATCTGACGCCGCGCTGGCGCAAGGCTGCCAGCAAACCGTCGCAGGTTTTCTGGCAATCGGCAGCGCATTCACTGGGGGTATAAATTGCGCCTTTGATTTGGGTTGCGTAGCTGGCCAGGGCGGGTTCAATGGCCACACATCGCTCAGCGCTGACGGCTTCTTGCTCGCTGCCCATATCTCTTTGCAGCATCATCTGCTTTTGGGCTGCGGCGAATGTTGCATCGGTTGAAAACAGCACCAGCTTGCCGGTGCTTGAAAAGTCCACCGCCAGCTTTTCTTGCGCCAGCATGGCGTCAAAACACTGGCGGCTCTCGGCAGCCAATTGCAGCAGCGCAAGGGAGGTGCTATGAGATGTTGTCGCATTGCAGGCCGCCAAAAACTGCAAGCCCCAACGCCACTGATGCACGTCAAGCTGGGGGCGAACTTTCAAAGGTGATGAGGGCGACAGCAGCAGTTTGGGTAACTGCGCCCAAATGCCGGCGTCTGCCAGCGGTTGCACATAGCTGTAACTCAGCTGAGAGCCATTGCCGCCACTCGCACCGCTGCCGGGCTGGGCACGGTCAATCACCGTCACGTCATGGCCGGCACAGCTCAGTTCATAGGCCGTGGCCAAGCCCACAATGCCAGCCCCCAAAACACACACACGCATCACAACCCCTTTTTAAAGTTTGACTTTACGCAAAAGGTCTGGTTTTGAACAATGCTGAATGATGGCAAGCCATGCCTTGGTGTTATGGTTCTGGGGTGGATGGGGGAATGCCATGACTTTTCGTCATGGGCTTACCGTGAAAATACATGACCGCTATTGCACAGTCTTCATACACTGGCGTTGCGAGTGACAACAGACTTTGACTTTTACTTCAAACTGAAATGGACATTATGAAAATCTCTACCCTGATGACCGCCGCACTGCTGTGCACTGGCCTGGTCGCCACCAGTGCCAGCGCCCAAACCCTGAAAAAAATCGCTGACAGCAACAAGATCACGGTGTCATACCGTGAGGCGTCAGTGCCTTTCAGTTACCTGATTGGGTCCAGCAAGGCGGTGGGGTTTTCTGTCGAGCTGACCGAAGCCATCATTGACGACATTCGCAAAAAAACCAAAAAGTCTGACCTGCAAATCGCCTACATGCCCGTCACGTCGCAAAATCGTATCCCGTTGCTTGTCAACGGTACTTACGATCTGGAGTGCGGCTCCACCACCAACAACTCCACCCGTGCCAAAGACGTGACCTTCAGCACCAACATCTTCTACACCGGCACACGCTTGCTGGTTAAAAAGACATCGGGCATCAAAAACTATGCCGACCTTGCCAAAAAGACGGTCGCCAGCACCACTGGCTCGACCAACGCCCAGGTCATTCGCAAGTACAACACCGATAAAAACCTCGACATGCAGCTGATCCTGGGCAAAGACCATGACGACTCATTGCTGCTGGTTGAAAGCGACCGCGCAGTGGCTTTTGCCATGGACGATATTTTGCTGTTTGGCCTGCGCGCCAACTCCAAAAACCCGGCCTCGCTTGAAGTCGTGGGCGACTCGCTGCAAGTCGAGCCCTACGCCTGCATGTTGAGAAAAGACGACCCCGAGTTTAAAAAGCTGGTCGATGGCACCATCAACCGCATGATGAAGTCGGGTGAATTTGCCAAGCTCTACACCAAGTGGTTTGAGTCACCGATCGTGCCAAAAGGCGTGAATCTTGGTTTGCCGATGTCCCCCGAGCTCAAGGCCGTTTTGAAAACGCCTAGCGACAAGCCTGCGCTGTAAAGGCAGTCAACAGCACCATGAGCCACGCCCTGACTACCACCCGCACCGTGGGTATTTTGGGTGGCATGGGGCCGGCTGCAGGGGCAGACTTTGCACGCCTTTTTGTTGCGGCCTGTGCGGCGCATATCCGTGGGCGCGGCATGGTGGTGTCAGACCAAGCCTTTCCTGAGCATTGGTTGGCGCAAGTTCCCGTGCCAGACCGCAGCAACGCCCTGGGCAGCCCCGGTTTTGGTGCGCATCAACCGCTAGAGCCGATGCTGCAAGCCATGGGCAAACTGGCTGCACTCGGCGCGACAACGATTGCTGTAGCCTGCAACACGGCGCATGCCTGGCACGGCGAGCTGCAAGAGCGCTTTCCGCAGCTTGAAGTGCTGCATGTGGCGCGTGAGGTTGCGCGCACCCTTGCTGCACGCGGCGTGCAGCAAGTCGGCTTGCTGGCCACAGCGGGGACCTACAGTGCAGGTTTGTATGACCAGGCCTTTGCGCACGCAGGGGTGCAGTGCCACAGCCCCTTGCCCGATGAGCGCGAAAAGTTGATGCACGGTATTTACAGCGGTGTCAAAGTGGGCAACATGGCACTGGCGTACAGCGCATTTGCCAGTGTCGCCAAGGCATTGGCACATCGGCACGGTTTGCAAACACTGGTATTGGGTTGCACAGAAATCCCGCTGGCCTTGAGCAGCGTGCCCGGCATGCCCGATTTGAGGCTGATTGACCCGGCTGAGCTGCTGGCGCAGGCGCTGGCTGAACGGGCTTACCGTCTGGCAGCCTGAATATGGCTCATTTTATGTGTCATTCAGGCCTTTTAGCCAATCAGTACGGGCGCAAGCAGCTCCTGAAAAAGTAGCGATTTCAATCTGCTGACGCACTCCAGCGATTGCCCCAGTTGTTCACCTTGTCAATACTGCGCCTGTCGCGTTTGGTGGGGCGGCCGTGCTCCTGGGCGCTGGCGGGCTCGAGCCGGTGCTGCTCGGCAAGTTGCTCGCGCAGTTTGATGCTGGCTTCAAGCTCTTGATACAGCAATTGCGCAGCAGGTGCCCCGCCGCGTTTGTCGGTGATGCCGCGTACCTCCAATGTCCGTGTCAGGGGCCCTTGACGTAACGTCACGGTGTCGCCCACTTTCACTTCTTTGGCGGGTTTGACCTCTGCGTCGTTGATACGCACACGGCCCTTGTCAATTTCTTCAGTCGCCAGGCTTCGGGTTTTGTAAAAGCGTGCGGCCCAAAGCCATTTGTCGATGCGAATCTTGTCCATTCAGGTATTTTGCCGTCAAGTCTTCAGTGGCAGTCGAACCGTGGCATCAAGGCCTGTCACCACACCATGCTGCACCCGGTTGTCCAGAGAAATACTTCCGCCCAGCACCACCACAATTTCTTTGCAAATGGCCAGGCCCAGACCTGAGCCGCGTGCAATGTTCCCTGCTGAAAAGGGTTGAAACAGCCGCTCTGCCAGCTCTGCGTCAATGCCTGGCCCGCTGTCAGAAAGCGTCAATGCCGTATGCGTGGCGTCTCTCACAATGCGTACCGTCAGGTTGCCCGAGGGCGGTGTATGCTTGATGGCGTTGTGCAGCAGGTTACGGGTCAGCTCTGTCAGCATCCACTCGTGTGCAGCCATCGGTGCAGCAACAGTTTCAATCGCAAAGTCAATGTTTTTGTCGGCCATCAGGGCTGACAAATCCAGCGCAACGGCGCGCATCACGTCGGCCAGATCCAGTGTTTTAAGGTCTGGCTGCTGGCGCAGTTGTTCGACTTTGGCCAGCGCCAGCATCTGGTTGGCCACCAGCGTGGCGCGGTCAACGGTTTGGCTGATGTCTTTGAAAGCATCAGCTGGCTGCAGGTCGCCCCGCATGGCAGACTGCACCTGCACTTTTAAAACCGCCAGTGGCGTACGCAACTGGTGTGCGGCATCACGTACAAAGCGCTTTTGGTGCGCCAGCAGCCCGTCGAGCCGCGCCATCACGGCGTTGGTGGCCTCAATCAGCGGCATCAGCTCGCTCGGTGCTTTGGGCGCAGCAATCGGGTTCAGGTCGCCTTCCGGGCGTGCCTGGAGCTGCATACTCAGGCGGCGCACGGGTCGGGTGGCGCGCTGAACAACAATCACCACCACGAACCCAATCACCGCCAGCAGCACCGCTTGCCGCCACAAGGTGTCCAGCAGCACGCTGCGCGCCAGGGCGCGACGCAGCTCCAGTGTTTCGGCCACTTGTATCACCGCCATGGCGCGACCATTGAACGAGCTCACTGGCTGCAGCAGCACGGCGACCCGAACCGGCATGCCCTCAAAGACGCCGTCGTAAAAATCCACCAGCGCAGCGTACGCAGGATTCGCTGAAATCTGACCGCGCCAAAAAGGCAGCTCGGCATAGCCGGACACCAGCGTGCCATTCAAACTGGACACGCGGTAAAACAGCCGGCTCTGGTTGTCGGCTTCAAAAGCCTCGAGCGCTGCGTACGGCACGGTGACGCGAAGGGTGGATTGCGCATCAAAGCCTGTCACGTCCAGTTGCTCGCCAATGGATTTTGTGGATGCCAGCAGGGTGCGGTCGTAGGCTGTGTTGATGGCTGTCAATGCCTCGCCATACAGGCTTGCGGTGTTAACGCCAATCAGCAAACCGACAGGCAACAAAATACCCAGCAGCAGGTGGGACCGCAGCGAGCGACGTTCAGTGACGACTTTCATGCGCTGGCCTTGATCAGATAGCCCAGCCCGCGCAGCGTCATCAGCGTCACGCCGCAAGGCTGCAGTTTTTTGCGCAGCCTGTAGACCACGACTTCTATGGCCTCGAACTGCACGTCGGCCTGGCCCGGAAACACCAGCTCAAACAGTTTTTCTTTGGCAACTGCATGGCCAGGCTTGTGCATCAGCGCCTGCAACAATGCCAGCTCGCGCGGTGTCAACTCCATGGCCTGGTCGGAGTTGTACATCGCACCGCTGGTTTTTTCGTAGCGAAGGGCACCGAGTTGAATGTTGCCAAAGTCACCAGTGCCATCCAGGTCGCTGACCTGGGCGCTGCGCCTGCGCACCAGCGCACGCAACCGCGCCTCCAGCTCGTCCAGGTCAAACGGTTTGGGCAGGTAGTCATCGGCCCCCAGGTTTAGCCCCATGATGCGATCGCCCACCGTGCCGCGAGCTGTGGCGATCAGTACGGGCGTGTTCAGGCCGGTGTGCCGCGCTTGCGCCAGCACCTGCAGCCCGTCAAGTCCCGGCAGCGTCAGGTCCAGCAGAATCACGTCAAAGGTCATCGAGCGCCATTTTTCAAGCGCAGCCAGACCATCGCCGCAGGCTTCAATCAGGATGCCACGACGGCTGAGCGTGCGCTCCAGCGTGGTGCGCATGATGGCGTCGTCTTCAATTATTAAAAGTTTCATATTCAGAAGATAGTATGAATGCTCGCACCATGGCACTTTCCCTAACGCCATGGACAGCGAAATGACAGTTTCAACTCACACCATCAACAACTTGTCCTTTCAACCAGGAGACTTACATGCGTCGCAATGACTTTCTCAAATCGCTGCTGGCCTTGACGGCAACTGGCGCATTTCCATTAACCTCGATGGCGGCACCCGCTTTAAAAATGATGATACCGGCCAACCCGGCGGGCGGCTGGGATACCACGGGGCGGGCACTGGGTAACGCCATTGTTGAAGGCAAGCTGGCCGATGGTGTGCAATACGAAAACAAGGGTGGCGCGGCTGGCATTATTGGTCTTGCGCAGTTTGTCAATGCCAGCAAGGGTGACCCCAATGCGCTGCTGATGATGGGCGCGGTCATGTTGGGCGGCATCATTTCTGGCAAGTCGCCGGTGCAACTGAGCGCCTGCACGCCGATTGCGCGCCTGACCAGCGAATACAACGTGTTTGTGGTGCCTGCCAACTCAACGTTCAAAAGCATGAAGGACGTGGTCGAGCAACTCAAGAAAGATCCCGGCAGCGTTAAGTGGGGCGGCGGATCGCGCGGCTCCACCGAGCATATTTCGGCCAGCATTCTGGCGCGACAGGTCGGCGTGGACCCGAAAAAAGTCAACTACGTTCCGTTTCGTGGCGGCGGCGAGGCGATTTCTGCCATCGTCGGAGGCAATGTCAGCGTCGGCGGCAGCGGCTACAGCGAGTTTGCGGACCACATCAAGGCCGGAACGATGCGGGCCATTGGCGTCACATCACAAAAGCGCTTGAACGGTGTGAACATACCCACCATGAAAGAGCTGGGATACGACGTCGTGCTGGGCAACTGGCGGGGTGTTTACGCCGCTCCAGGCATTGACGCCGGGCAGCGTGCCGTGCTGACCGATATTGTTCTCAAAGCCACAAAAACCAAAGCCTGGCAGGACGCATTGGCTAAAAACGGCTGGACGCCCGCAGTGATGTCCGGCAAGGATTTCGACAATTTCGTGGAATACGAGTTCACGGCGTTGCGCGCCATCATGTATTTGTCGGGCATGGCCTGACGCTTTATCGACCATCCGTCAGCGTTTTCCCCAATCAACTTGACAGCCAATTGACAGACAACAGGTGCATCATCTGTGCTGATTGATATTTTTCATCAAGACAACCCGATAAGGAGACTTTTATGCGTCGCGATACCTTTTTAAAATCTGTTGCTGCCTTGGTTGCTGCAGGCGTTTTGCCCCAGACAGCGCTGGCAGCGGCCAACATCAAAATGATGATCCCTGCCAACCCTGGCGGAGGTTGGGACACCACGGGTCGTGCCTTGGGCAAGGCCATGCAGGAGTCAGGCGCTGCCAGCACCGTGACGTTTGAAAACAAGGGCGGCGCTGCGGGCGCGTTGGGCCTGGCGCAATTTGTCAATGGTGCCAAAGGCGACGGAAATGCCATCATGGTGATGGGCGCTGTCATGCTGGGCGGCATCATCACCGGTAAACCGCCCGTTAACCTGAGCACGGCCACGCCGATTGCACGCCTGACCAGTGAATACAACGTGTTTGTGCTGCCAGCCAATTCGCCTTTCAAGACAATGGCTGATGTGATCGCGCAGCTCAAAAAAGACCCTGGCAGTGTGAAGTGGGGCGGCGGTTCGCGCGGCTCAACAGAGCACATTGCAGCGGCCATGATTGCCCGCCAGGTTGGTGTTGACCCATCCAAGATCAACTACGTGGCTTTCCGGGGCGGCGGCGAGGCCACTGCTGCTATCCTGGGCGGCAACGTCACAGTGGGCGGCAGCGGCTACAGCGAATTCTCTGAATTCATTACATCCGGCAAGATGAAAGCCATTGCCGTCACATCGGACACGCGCCTCAAGGGTGTTGCTGTGCCCACGCTCAAGGAGCAGGGCATTGATGTTGTGATTGGCAACTGGCGCGGCGTTTATGGTGCCCCTGGCATCACGGCGGCTCAGCGCAAAGAGCTGACCGACCTCGTCGTCAAGGCCGCCAAGTCCAAGAGCTGGCAGGAAGCCTCAGACAAAAACAACTGGACCGCCGCAGTGCTGACCGGCCCGGCGTTCGAGAAGTTTGTGGATGACGACTTTGCCAGCCTGCGCGCCACCATGGTCAAGTCGGGCATGATCTGACCATGGCAGCCCCCTCTGCCTCAAACCTGCAAACCGTCGTTGCTTGCGGCGTCGCGCTGACAGGTTTGGCCATGGCGGGGGGCGCTGTCAGTATTCCGTCGGCCGCTGGCTATGGCGGCGTCGGCCCTAATTTTTTACCCTGGGTCGTGTCGCTGGCGCTGATGGCTTGCGGCGCTTTTATGGTGTGGGAGTCGCTTTCTGGCGGCTTTCGCGCGATGGATGAGCCTGACGGTATTGCACCCTGCTGGTCGGGCTTTGCCTGGGTCTCGGCTGGGTTGCTGCTGAACGCGGCACTGATCACCACCATTGGCTTTATTTTCAGTTGCACCCTTTGCTTTGTACTGGCGGTGCAGGGTCTGCGGCTGGCAAATGGCACGGCTGATTTCAAGCCTGCCACGCTGGCCAAAATCGCCTTGATTGGTATGGCGATTGCCGCACCGGTGTTCTGGATGTTCACCAAGTTCCTGGCGATCAATTTGCCCGGCCTGACATCAACCGGCTGGCTTTAAGCCAAAAACTCTATGGATATTTTCAATCAGCTGATGCTGGGTTTTGCCACTGCGGCAACGCCGGTCAACCTGCTCTGGTGTTTTGTGGGCTGCGCCCTTGGCACCGCCGTCGGCGTACTCCCCGGTATTGGCCCGGCTGTGGCGGTGGCCATGTTGCTGCCCATCACAGTCAAGGTTGAAGCCACGGCGTCGATGATTTTTTTCGCTGGCATTTACTACGGTGCCATGTATGGCGGCTCCACCACATCTATTTTGCTCAACACCCCGGGTGAAACTGCCAGCATGGTTACGGCGATGGAGGGCAACAAAATGGCCAAAAGTGGCCGTGCTGGCGCAGCGCTGGCGACAGCCGCCATTGGCTCGTTTGTGGCAGGCACGATTGCAACCGTCATCGTGACGCTGTTTGCACCCATCGTGGCTGAACAAGCCGTCAAACTCGGTCCGCCTGAATACTTCATGCTGATGCTGCTGGCTTTTACCACCGTCAGTGCGGTGCTGGGCAAAAGCACACTGCGCGGGCTGACGGCGTTGTTCGTTGGTCTTGCCGCTGGGCTGGTCGGGCTGGACCAGATTTCTGCGCAGGCGCGCTACACCGGCGGCGTGCCCGAACTGCTCGACGGCATTGAGATCGTTCTGGTGGCTGTCGGCCTGTTTGCCGTGGCCGAGGCGCTTTACGCCGTGCTGTATGAAGGCAAGCAAAACGATTCGCAAAACAAGCTGAGCAAGGTGTACATGACCGGCAAGGACTGGCGCAGGTCGATGCCCGCGTGGCTGCGCGGCACCGCCATTGGCGTGCCTTTTGGCTGCATACCAGCAGGCGGTACCGAAATACCGACCTTTTTAAGTTATGCAGCCGAGAAAAAGATGGCCAAACCAGACGTGGTTGGCGAGTTTGGCACTAAAGGCGCGATTGAAGGCGTGGCCGGGCCAGAAGCGGCCAACAACGCCACCGTTACCGCTGCCATGATCCCGCTGCTGACGCTGGGTATCCCGACATCCAACACCACCGCGATTTTGCTGGGCGCGTTTCAAAACTATGGCATTCAGCCGGGCCCGCAACTTTTCACCTCGGCCTCTTCGCTGGTGTGGGCGCTGATTGCGTCGCTGTACATCGGCAACGTGATGTTGCTGGTGCTCAATTTGCCGCTGGTCGGGCTGTGGGTGAAATTGCTCAAAATCCCCAAACCATATTTGTACGCTGGCATCCTGATTTTTGCAACGGTGGGCGTGTACGGCATGCGGCAAAGCGCATTCGATTTGTTTTTGCTCTACGCCATTGGGGTGCTGGGCGTGGTGATGCGGCGCTTTGACTTCCCGACAGCCCCCGTCATTGTCGGCATGATTCTGGGCCCACTGGCTGAAGCGCAATTGCGCAACGCCATGTCGATAGGCGAGGGCAGCGCATTGGTGTTTGTGCAGCGCCCGGTGTCGCTCATCCTGATCTTCGTTGTTATTGCCGTGCTGGTTTTGCCGCGTTTGGCCAAACGCTGGTCAGCGCGGGTCAAACTGGCTTAAAAAGGGTGGTTTTAGACCTTTTTTGGGTATCATTCAGCCCTCTAGATCAATGAATACGGGTGCAAAAAGCTCCTGATTTTATAGCATTTGAGCAACGCTGGTTGAACCCCAACCCCACGCGGTAACATCCGCTCATGGATAAAACTGACACCCTTCCGCGTGATGCGCAGAGCATTCTGGAACTGGCGGCGCAGTCGATGTTTGACCTGTTTGCCAACGCCAGCGAGGGCATGATGCTGGTCGACAGGCAGGCGCGGGTGGTCTGGATCAATGACCAGTACAAACGCTTTTTGCCCGCGCTGGGCTTTGACAGGGCGGAAGACTTTGTTGGCCACCCGGTGGCCAGCGTGGTGCAAAACACGCAAATGCACCAGGTGCTTGAAACCGGCAAACCGATCCTGATTGACTTGCTGACCAACCGTGCCGGCACGTTTGTGGTCAGCCGCATCCCGCTGCGTGACAGCGCGGGCGAGGTGATGGGCGCGCTGGGCATTGTGCTGTTTGACCATGCGGCGACCAGCTTGCAGCCGCTCGTTGGCAAGTTTGCTTTGCTCCAGCGTGACCTGGACGATGCACGGCGCGAACTGGCCAGCCAGCGCTTGCAGGCGTCTGGCCAACGCCAGTCCAAGTACACGTTTGCCAGCTTTGTGGGTACCAGCGCGGCTGCGGTTGAGGTCAAGCGGCAGGCGCGACGTGCAGCTCTTACCACCAGCCCGGTACTGCTGCTGGGCGAAACAGGTACCGGCAAAGAGCTTCTGGCCCATGCGATTCATGCGGCATCAGAGCGCAGGCGCGGGCCGTTCATCAGTCTGAACATTGCCGCTGTACCCGACACACTGCTGGAGGCTGAGTTTTTTGGCGTCGCACCAGGCGCATATACCGGGGCAGACCGCAAGGGTAGGGACGGCAAGTTCAAGCTGGCAGACGGCGGCACGCTGTTTTTGGACGAAATTGGCGACATGCCGCTGGCGCTGCAAGCCAAGCTGCTGAGGGCGCTGCAAGAAGGTGAAATTGAGCCGCTGGGATCCAACAAACTGGTGCCGTTTGATGCACGGGTGATTGCTGCCACCTCTCGCGACTTGGCCAAGCTGATGCAGGCCGGAAGCTTCAGGGAGGATTTGTTTTACCGACTTAATGTGCTGCCGATTCGCGTGCCGCCGCTGCGTGAGCGGCAAACCGACATTGGTTCGCTGGTCGAGGTGCTCGGCGAAGACATGGCGCTTCGCAGTGGCGCCCAGCCACCCGAACTGGACGCAGGTGCACTGGCGATTTTGTCGGCGCAAGTGTGGCGCGGCAACATACGCGAGCTGCGTAACGTGCTGGAGCAAGCCATGATGCGCAGCGACTCGCACCATATCACCGCGCCGCAACTACAGGCGGTGCTGCGTGAATCAGGTATTGCGCAGGTTGAGGCGGTGCCAGTGGCCCGCGATGTGGAGTCTGTAGCGTCGTTGCCCGGCGCTGAAAAGCTGCTAAGACCGATGGCTGAACAAGTCGCCGAACTCGAGCGTTTGGCGATTGCAGCGGCGATGGCCAGCAGTGGCGGCAACAAGGTACTGGCCGCTAAAACGCTGGGTATTTCACGTGCGACGCTTTATGAACGGCTTCATAAAAATGTCTGAAAAATATACATAATGTATTTAACTCAGGCATTCGTAAATGTATGAAAATTAGACGTTTTCTTTTGATCTAGATTAAATCTCAATAAAATCAACAGCTTATGATGTGGCACGTTTGGTGCATTATTCCCGACGAGTATTTCTATTCCAACAGGAGACAAACATGATTCGTCGTACTTTCGCTGTGCATTTCATCGCGCGCGCCGCTCTTTTCTCGGGCCTGGCCTGCGTACTAGCCGCCCCCCTGGCTTTTGCCCAGGACAAGCAAATCAAGATCGCTCACATCTACAGCAAAACCGGCCCGCTAGAAGCCTACGGCAAGCAAACCGCTACTGGCTACATGATGGGCCTGGACTACGCCACCGGCGGCACCATGATGGTGGCAGGCAAAAAACTGGTGGTGATTGAAAAAGACGACCAAGGCAAGCCCGACTTGGGGAAGAGCCTGTTGGCCGCAGCCTATGGCGACGACAAGGTGGACCTGGCTGTTGGCCCTACCGCATCACCCGTTGCGCTGGCCATGTTGCCAGTGGCTGAAGAATACAAAAAAATCTTGCTGGTCGAACCTGCTGTGGCGGACTCGATCACTGGCGACAAATGGAACAAATACATCTTTCGCACCGGCCGCAACAGCTCACAAGACGCGATTGCCAATGCGGTAGCGCTAGACAAAGCCGGCGTGACGATTGCCACCATGGCGCAAGACTCCGCTTTTGGCCGCGACGGCGTGAAGGCTTTTAAAGAAGCGATTAAAAAAGCCAAGCTGGTGCACGAAGAGTATTTGCCGCCAGCCACGTCTGACTTCACGGCAGGCGGTCAGCGCCTGATTGACAAACTCAAAGACCAGCCAGGGCGCAAAGTGATTTTCATTATCTGGGCGGGCGGCAGCCCTTTCAAAGTGGCTGACCTGGACTTGAAGCGTCACGGCATTGAGATCGCCACCGGCGGCAACATTTTGCCGGCCATGGCCGCCTACAAGCAGTTCCCCGGCATGGAGGGCGCTGCGTATTATTACTTTGGCATGCCGAAAAACCCGATCAATGACGCCATGGTGTCGCGCCATTACAGCCAGTTCAAAACACCGCCAGACTTTTTTACGGCAGGTGGTTTTTCAGCTGCGATGGCAACCGTTGCCGCCCTGAAAAAAACCAACGGTGACACCAATACCAACAAGCTGATCGACGCGATGGAAGGCATGAGCTTTGACACACCGAAGGGCAAGATGACCTTCCGCAAGGAAGACCATCAGGCGATGCAAAGCATGTACCACTTCAAGATCAAGGTAGACCCAGCGTTTGCCTGGGGTGTGCCTGAGCTGGTGCGCGAGATACCGGCTTCTGAGATGAACGTGCCGATTCGCAATAAGCGCTAAAACAGTGTGCTCGGCTACTGCGCAACCGCCATGCTGCGATGCGCGGTGCTCGGAATCCTCACGTACCTGAGTACGTTCCGGTTCTTGCACGCCGCGCGCCTTGCATGACGGTTGCTCGCTACGCCGCTCCCACCGTCTACACAGTCCATATATGCTCGAAACTAAACAACTCACGGTCCGCTTTGGCGGGCACGTGGCGGTCAATGCTGTCAGCTGCGCATTTCAGCCTGGCACGTTGACGGCCATTGTTGGCCCCAACGGCGCAGGCAAAACAACCTATTTCAATCTGATCTCCGGCCAGATCAAGGCCAGCAGTGGCGCTGTGCGACTGAACGGTATCAACCTGGCGGGCATGAGCCCATCGGCTCGTACCCGTGCCGGGTTGGGCCGCGCGTTTCAATTGACGAACCTGTTCCCGAACCTGTCGGTGCTGGAGAACGTGCGTTTGGCCGTGCAGGCGGCGCGGCCTGGCAAGCATTTGCGCGGGTTGAATTTGTGGAGCATCTGGAGCGACCACAAGGCACTGACCCAATTAGCCGAAGAAGTGTTGGTGGCTGTGAGCATGGAGGGCAAGCGCCACACCACCGTAGCCAACCTGCCGCATGGTGACCAGCGCAAACTTGAAGTGGCTTTATTGATGGCGCTTGATGCCGATGTGTTTATGTTCGACGAACCCACCGTGGGCATGAGCGCTGACGAAGCGCCTGTGATTTTGAATTTGATTCGGCAACTCAAAGCCGACAAACGCAAAACAATTTTGCTGGTCGAGCACAAGATGGACGTGGTGCGCGAGCTGGCTGACCGCATCATCGTGCTGCACAACGGCGCGCTGGTGGCGGATGGCGAACCGGCTGAAGTGATTGCGTCGTCCGTGGTTCAAGAAGCTTACCTTGGGGTGAACCCCAAGGACGCTTCAGCGCAAGCTGACGCTCCCCCCCATCCCAGCCTTCCCCCTCAAGGTGGAAGGAGCAAGACACCATGAGCGTAAACCTGCTGACTTTATCGGGCGTTCACACCCACATCGGTGCGTACCACATCCTGCACGGTGTTGACCTGCAGGTAGCGCGCGGCCAGCTCACCATGCTATTGGGGCGCAACGGTGCAGGAAAAACCACGACGCTGCGAACCATCATGGGTTTGTGGCATGCATCCAAAGGCCGGATTGCTTTTGACGGCAAAGACATCACGGCGCTAGACACACCGCAGATTGCGGGTTTGAACATTGCCTACGTGCCAGAAAACATGGGCATATTCGCTGACCTGACGGTCAAAGAAAACATGCTGCTGGCCGCGCGCAGCGCCAAGCGCGCCAGTCAGATGGACGATGCACGTTTGAAATGGATTTTTACGCTGTTTCCGGCGGTCGAAAAGTTCTGGAATCACCCGGCGGGCAAATTGTCGGGTGGGCAAAAGCAGATGCTGGCTGTGGCGCGTGCCATTGTGGAGCCGCGTGAGTTGCTCATCGTTGACGAGCCCAGCAAAGGCCTGGCACCAGCGATCATCAATAACATGATTGATGCGTTTGCGCAGCTCAAGGCCACCGGCACCACGATTTTGCTGGTGGAGCAAAACATCAACTTTGCCAAACGTCTGGGCGACAACGTGGCCGTGATGGACAACGGCCGCGTGGTACACGCCGGCAGCATGAAAACGCTGGCGGAAGACGAAGAACTGCAAAAGTCATTGCTGGGGTTGGCGATATGAAAAATCTAGACTTTGACTGGAAGCCCTTGCTGCTGGTGCCTGTGCTGGCGCTGGCGGTGTTGCCTTTTATCGGCTCACCTTCGACCTGGCTCACGCTGACGGTGGCGGGGCTGGCGATGGGCATGATTATTTTCATCATTGCCTCGGGCCTGACGCTGGTGTTTGGCCTGATGGACGTGCTGAACTTTGGCCACGGCGTGTTCATTGCGCTCGGTGCGTTTGTGGCCACCACGGTGCTGGGTTTGATGGGCGACTGGACCGGCTCGCCCGAGCTGTGGCGTAACCTGGTAGCGATTTTTCCGGCGATGCTGGTGGCGATGGCAGTGTCGGGCGCACTGGGGCTGGCGTTTGAGCGTTTTATTGTGCGGCCCGTGTATGGCCAGCACCTGAAGCAGATTTTGATCACCATGGGCGGCATGATCATTGGTGAAGAGCTGATCAAAGTCATCTGGGGTCCGGCGCAAATTGCGCTGCCACTGCCTGAAGGCTTGCGCGGCGCGGTGTTGATGGGCGATGCCGCAATTGAAAAATACCGCCTGCTGGCGTTGGTGGTCGGTTTGATTGTGTTTGCTGTGCTGGCCTGGGTATTGAGCCGCACCAAGATTGGCCTCTTGATACGTGCTGGCGTGCAAGACCGCGAAATGGTTGAGTCCCTTGGCTACCGCATCAAACGCCTCTTTGTCGGCGTGTTTGTGGTGGGTAGCGCTCTAGCTGGCCTGGGCGGCGTGATGTGGGGGCTGTACCAGCAAAACGTCACCCCGCAGATGGGCGCGCAGGTCAATGTGCTGATTTTCATCGTCATCATCATTGGCGGTTTAGGCTCGACGGGCGGGGCACTGATAGGCGCGCTGCTGGTGGGGCTGATGGCCAACTACACCGGGTTTTTGTTGCCCAAAGTGGCGCTGTTTTCAAACATCGCGCTGATGGTGCTGATTTTGTTGTGGCGGCCGCAAGGCGTTTACCCGGTGGCTAACCGATGATCAAACGACTTCTTTCTGATGACTTCCCGCGCAGCCGCGTGCTGGCCGTGCTGCTGGTGTTACTGCTCATTGCATTGGCTTTTGCGCCGTTTATATTCCCCGGTGTCAAAGCACTGAACGTAGCTGCCAAGGTGCTGATATTCATTGTGCTGGTGGCCAGTTTTGACCTGCTGCTGGGCTACACCGGCATTGTGAGTTTTGCGCACACCATGTTCTTTGGCATTGGTGCGTATGGCATCGCCATTGCCACCACGCGCATGGGGCCAACTTGGGCGGCGCTCGGTGTGGGGCTGGTGTCGTCGCTCGCGATTTCGTTTGTGCTGGCGCTGCTGGTGGGGCTGTTTTCACTTCGGGTGCGGGCGATATTTTTCGCCATGATCACGCTGGCCGTGGCGTCTGCTTTTTTAACGCTGGCCTCGCAGTTGTCAGACATCACCGGAGGTGAAGACGGTCTGAGTTTCAAGGTGCCCGAGGTGCTGTCGCCAAGCTTTGAATTCTCAAGCTCGCCATTTCTGGGCGTGTCGCTAGACGGTCGGCTGCTGTGCTACTACCTGCTGTTTTTTTCGGCGCTGAGTTTGCTGCTGGCCATGCTGCGCATTGTCAACTCACCGTTTGGCCGCGTGCTGCAGGCGATTCGCGAAAACGAGTTTCGGGCCGAAGCCATCGGCTACCGGGTGGTGGTGTACCGCACCCTGTCAAGTATTTTGTCGGCACTGTTCGCCTGTCTGGCCGGGGCCATGCTGGCGCTTTGGCTGCGCTATAACGGGCCCGACACCTCGCTGTCTTTTGAGATCATGATGGACGTGCTGCTGATTGTGGTGATTGGCGGCATGGGCACCATGTATGGCTCGGCCATTGGTGCGGCGCTCTTTTTAGTCGCGCAAAGCTACCTGCAAGACTTGCTGCGCCTGGGCAGTGAAGCTGCTGCGCCTTTGCCGTGGCTGGCAGCGCTGCTGTCGCCTGACCGCTGGCTTCTGTGGCTGGGCGTGCTGTTTGTGCTTTCTGTTTATTACTTCCCCACCGGCGTTGTGGGCCGGCTTCGTGCAGCTGCGTTGCTCAAGGTCAAGCCATGAGTTTTACATCCAACTATGTGACCTGCGCTGGCCACGAAATTCACTACACCGAATGGGGTACGCAGCATACGCAAACGGTGGTGGCCTGGCATGGTCTGGCCCGCACCGGGCGCGACATGGACGAGTTGGCCGCCCACCTGTCAACGCGCTACCGTGTGATTTGCCCCGATATGATCGGCAGAGGCTTAAGCCAGTGGAGCTCTTTGCCAGAGATTCAATACTGTCTGAAGTTTTACGCGCACATTGCCGCTGCGCTGTTTGACCAATTGCAGATTGACCGGGCACATTGGGTGGGCACATCGATGGGCGGGGCGATTGGCATGGTCAGCGCATCAGATTTGTATGAGCCGGGCATGAAAAGCCGCATTCAAAGTTTGGTTTTGAATGACAACGCGCCGCAGTTGGCCGACGCAGCCATCAGCCGTATTCGCTCCTACGCGGGTAACCCGCCAGCTTTTGACACGATGCTTGAGCTGGAGGCGTTTTTTCGCACCATCTACAAACCCTACGGGCTTTTAAGCGATGCGCAGTGGCGGCGTTTGACAGAAACTTCTACCCGCCGTTTGCCTGACGGAAGAGTCATGCCGCATTACGACCCGGCCATGGTGCAACAGTTCATCAGCCACCCCAACGACTATCTGATCTGGAACCATTACGACGCCATCCATGTCCCGGTGCTTTGCCTGCGAGGGGCAGAGTCTGACTTGGTGCTGCCAGAAACCACCCAGGAAATGCTGCAGCGCGGGCCAGGGGCTCTGGGCTTAACGCAAGTCGCAGAAATTGAAGCTTGCGGTCATGCTCCAGCTTTGAACGTGCCTGAACAGCTAGCGCTGGTGTCCCAGTTTGTGGACGCAGCGAATTGAGCCTGTCTTCTAGGGTTTTACCCGTCCGTTGACTTGCCAGCCAACCTCTCGCCCCAGCTCAATCACAGCCATCGCGTAGTAGCTGCTCCAGTTGTAACGGGTGATGGCGTAAAAGTTTTCAGTACCTGCCACATACTGTGGCGCGTCTGGGCCGTTCAGCAGTTCAATCAACGCCAGTGGGCCGGTATGTGCTGCACCTGCTGCGTCAAGCACTGCGCCTTTGGCTGTGAATGTTGTGGTGCTGAAGGTGGGCAAAATGTCGGGCGCCATCAGCGCGTCCATGTCCAATTTGCTTTTGTCAAACGTCACCGGGTAATGGGTGGGCATGCCCGGTTGCCAGTTGAAGGCTTTGAAATAATTGGCCACTGAGCCGATCACGTCTGCCGGGCTGTTCCAAAGGTCAATCGTTCCGTCACCGTCAAAATCAACCGCATATTTCACCCAGCTCGATGGCATGAATTGCGGCATGCCCATCGCCCCGGCATAGCTGCCGCGCGGCTCAAACGGGTCCGCACCCCGGCGACTTTGCAAGGTTAAAAACTGCTCGACTTCGCCTTTGAAAAACTCGCTGCGTTCTTTGGCGCGTGGGTGGCTGGTCGGGAAGTCAAACGCCAGTGTGGTGATGGCATCCATCACTCTAAAGCTGCCGGTGTCGCGGCCATAAATCGTCTCGACCCCAATGATGCCGACGATGATGTCAATCGGCACGCCGTATTCCTTTTCAGCCCGCTCGAGCACCGCCTGGTTGGCTTGCCAGAACCTCACGCCAGCGGCAATGCGGATGGGGTCAATAAAGCGGCTGCGGTAAATGCGCCAGTTTTTAACAAAGGGCTTGGCAGTGGGTTGCATCAAGCGCGATACCGTGGCGCTGTAACGCGCCTGGCCGATGGTTTGGCGTACCCATGCCGGGTCCAGGTCGCGCCGGGCGGCCAGGTCGTCGGCAAACAGCATCACGTCAGGCCGGGTGGCATAAAGCGGCCCCGCAGCAGCTATAGCTGTTGAAACAGGTCGTTTTTGAGTATGTTTTAGCTCTTTAGCCCATGTTATACGGGCGCAAGCAGCTATTAAAATAATAGCAAATATATAGCGGAATACAGGCTTTTGATAGGGCATCCAGCGATTTTACGCAGGCCACACCAGGCCATTGAACTGCTGCCTGAGCTGTTTGAGCCTTTGATCAGAGCCAGACGCAGCGTAACGCTGCGCTTCAAGCCGCATGAGCCAGCTCACCAGCGCGTCGTGCTGCGTGCTGTGAACTGCTTTTAACAGCGCTGCCAACTGGCGCGGCGACGTGGCGGCGGTGCTCTCAATCCCCGCTTTCGCAAGCCGCCTGCGCGCTTTGCCCAGCAAGCGCAGCCACGGGTCGTGCTGGGTGCGCTCCCACAGGCTCCAAAGCGCCCCGAACAGGCTGACCACGACGATGATGCCGATCAGCACGATGCTCAGGTCTTGCCAACTGGGGGACTGAAAACCGATGTTTTTGAGCAAGTCAAGCTGTCTGCCTTGCGTGTAGTTGAGGACCCGCTGGTTCCAGGCGTTGTTAATGGCCTCCCAGGTGGCGCGCAACTGCAATGAAAACTGTGGATTGAGATTGGTCAATGCCTGGCCGACGACATTTTGCGGTGGGATCAAACGTTGAAAAGAACCGGTTCGCCCGGGTGACACAGCAGATGTGGGGTCCACCCGCACCCAGCCACGGCCTTCATGCCACACCTCGGCCCAGGCGTGGGCATCGCTTTGACGCACGGTCCAAAAGCCATCGACGGCGTTCTGCTCGCCGCCCTGGTAACCGGTCACAATGCGGGCCGGCACATCAAGTGCTCGCATCAAAATCACAAAACTTGAGGCGATGTGTTCGCAAAAACCGGTTTTTTTGTCAAACCAGAATTCGTCAGCCGTGTTTTGCCCGTACACACCCGGCTCCAGGGTGTAGGTGTAGCCGCCCGTGCGCAGGCGTTGCATCGCCACCTCAACCAGCACATCGCTGCCCGCCTGGGTGTAGCGAGCATCACGCCTGATCTCATTGGCCAGCGCCAACGTGCGGGGGTTAAAACCGGGCGGAAGCTCCACATACTCCCGCAAGCCAATGACGGGCGTTTTGGGGCCGTGCTCAAAGCTGGGGTAGCTTTGTAGCTTGTAGCGCAACAAGTCGTTCAGCGGGCGATTCAGAACCCACTGCAAATCAGCTTGCATCAGTGTCTGGTAGCCCGCCAGAGCCGGGCTGTTGACAGCAGCGTCCATCACCATCAGCCAGGGTTTGCTGCTGGGCTCCATCGTCACTTCGTAGCTGATGGGGTTACCCGTCACGACCAGGCTGGCGGTGACCTTGAAACGTGAAAACACATCAACATTGGCTGGCCGCCACTCGCGCCCATCAAAGCCAGACAGCACAGGCCCGCGGAAATACAAATCACGCTGCGGCGGCGGCGGGCCATCAAATTTGATGCGCAAGGCCACGCTGTCGTCCAGCGCCAGGCTGGCGATGGTGCCAACCTGCATTTTGGCGCTCAGGCCGCTGCGTCCCACCACGGCATCGCTGGGCACCCCCCACAGCGGTGCCAGCCGCGGGAAGAGCAAAAACAGCACGATCATGATGGGTGCGCCCAACAAGGCCATCCAGCCGGCGGTTTTTGCCGCCTGCATCAACGGCGGCTTGCCAACGGGCATGTGGGCATTGACCAGCACTGTCAGCAAACCCAGCAATCCCAGCAACATGCTGGCTGCCGTCAGCAGCGACTGCGAGTAAAAAAAGTTCGCCAGCATGCAGAAAAAGCCCAGAAAAAACACCACAAATGCATCACGCCTGGCGCGCAGCTCCAGGGTTTTAAGGGTCAAGAGCACGGCCAGCAGGGTAACGCCAGCATCACGACCCAGCAGGGTTTTGTATGTCAGCAGGGTGGCGGCTACCGCCAGGGTGAGCAGGCCCAAACGCCACCAGGCGCTGGGCAAGGGGCGCATGCCAAGTGCCAGGAAGCCGCGCCACACCAACACGCTTGCTGCCAATGTGCTGCACCACCAGGGCAAGTGTTGGGTTTGCGGCAGCAGCACCCAGGCAATGACGCCCAGCAAAAACAGCGTGTCGCGGCTGTCTCTGGGAAGGTTATTGAGCCGCTCGGCAATATTCTTCAGCACAATGCCAGCGCCTCCAGGCATTGCCGTTTATGCGCTTCACCGCTGGCGGGTGTAATCTCCTGTGCCGGCAAGCGCAGGCCGTAGTCCAGTGCCAATTTGTCTGCGGCTAAAACCCAGGCGCAAAGGCGTGAGAGTTTTTGCTCCGTACCGCCCGCGCCAGCCAGCGCAAAGTCGAGCCACAGCTCGTGGCGTTGGGCTTGCTGTGTGTCGCGTACCACCAGACCATTGCCTGATTCGTCAGCTTTGGCGGCCTTCTTCCATACAACCAGCTTGAGCGGGTCGCCCCGGCGGTAGGCGCGCACGCCGTCAAATTCGCCTGTGTTTTGCGCACGCGCAACATGGGCTGCACCGCCTGAGCGCGCCTCGCCCGGTGGCAGCGGCGGCGCATTGATTTCAGGGGCTGGATACACCAGCACTTGCGCAGCCGCCCGCCAGACCGTCCAGACCCGAAACGTGCCTAAAGGAAAGCGTGTTTCAGCCGTCAATGTCGGCAAGCGGTGCAGGCCGCGCTGAACCGGCTTGAAGGCCACTTGAACGGTGCTGCTGCCCTGGGCGGGCACATCTGCCCATGACCAGTGGCCCTGTCTGTCTTTGGCAGAAGGGCTCAAAACGCTTAGCCCGATCCCATGCCTGATATTGAGCTTTTCATTTGATAATTTGATGCTAAAAGCGGCCATGGCCCCCGCGTACTGAGCGGGAGGCGCTATCAAGTGCATGGCAAGTCCACGCAGCGTACCGTGGCAGACATGCATGCCCACCAGTGCGCTGCCTGCCAGCAAAAACGTGAGCAGATAGCCCAGATTGAGCTGGTAGTTAATCGACGCCACCAGCAGGGTCAGCAGTGTCACGCCCAGCATCAGGCCCGGACGCGTGGGCAGGATATACACGGTGCGCTGGGTCAGGGTGACGTGGTCCGTGAGGGGCAGGCGGTTTTCAAACCACTTGCGAAAGCGGGTTTGAAGGTAAGCCGCCGGATTTGCCAACATCAGGTGGATATCAAGGCAGTGGCACAGCCGCCAGCATGGCGCGCACCTGCTCCAGCGCACCCCGGCCTGCGTCGCTGACGGGTATCAGCCGGTGCGCAGCGGTTTGCGGCAACACGGCGGCAATATCGTCGGGTGCCACGTAGTCGCGGTGGTTTAAGAAAGCCTGGGCTTTGGCGGCGCGCATCACTGCAATGCCCGCGCGGGGGCTCAAGCCCTGTAAAAACCAGCGGCCTGAGCGAGTGGCCGCCATCAGGTCTTGCAGGTAGTTCAGCAGCGGCTCAGCGGCATGAACCTGATTGACTTGCTGCTGCAACTCCAGCAGTTCGTGCGGGGTTAGCACCGCTTGCAGGCTGTCAACCATGTCTCGGCCATCCGCCCCACGCAGCAGTTCACGCTCAGCAGCGCGGTCTGGGTAGCCCAGCGACAGGCGCATGTGAAAGCGGTCCAATTGAGATTCAGGCAGGGCATAGGTGCCCAACTGGTCGTGCGGGTTTTGAGTGGCGATCACAAAAAACGGCACGGGCAACGCACGGGTGGCGCCTTCAATCGTGACCTGTTTTTCTTCCATCGCCTCCAGCAGAGCACTTTGGGTTTTGGGGCTGGCGCGATTGATTTCGTCGGCCAGCAGCACCTGGGCAAACAGTGGCCCGGGATGAAACACAAAACTCTCTTTTTGCCGTTCATAAATCGATACGCCAGACAAGTCACTTGGCATCAAATCGGCCGTGAACTGCACACGTGAAAATTGCAGCCCGAACGAGCGCGAGAGGGCGTGCGCAAGTGTGGTTTTGCCAACGCCTGGCACGTCTTCAATCAGCAAATGACCACCGGCCAGCAGGCACGCCACACAGTCTTGAACCTGCGCAGGCTTGCCCACAATGACCGTGTTAAGCTGATTTATAAGAGTTTTAAGTTTTTCTTTGACTTGCATTTCGATACGTTAACCGAATTTTTTTACGATATGAACGCCACTGGTTATTTCACCCACAAGGATTGCTGGAAACACGAGATGGGCCAGGGCCACCCGGAATGCCCCGAGCGCCTGGATGCGATTGAAGACTGGCTGCTGGCAACAGGTGTGAAAGACGCACTCGACTGCCGTGAAGCGCCGATTGCACCCATCGGCGACATTGAGCTGGCGCATGACCGCATGATGATTGCTGGTATCCGTGGGCTGGGTGCACAACTGGCTGAAGACATGAAGGCTGGCGGGCCCAGCCATGCGCAGATTGACCCCGACACCACGATGAATGTCCACACCTGGGACGCCGCCATGCGGGCCGCCGGGGCGGCGCTGGCCGCAACGGATGCGGTGATGGCAGGCGAGATGGAAAACGCCTTTTGCGCCGTGCGCCCACCCGGCCACCATGCCTGTCATGACAAGGCCATGGGTTTTTGCTTTTTCAACAACATGGCGATTGCTGCGCGCTACGCGCTGGAGCGCCATGGCTTAAAACGTGTGGCAGTGGTTGACTTTGACGTCCACCACGGCAACGGGACCGAAGACATTTTGCAGGGTGACAACCGTGTGCTGATGGTCGGGATTTTTCAGCATCCGTTTTACCCCCACAGCGGCACAGATCATCCGGCCAGCAACATGCTGAACCTGCCCGTGCCAGCCTACACCAGGGGCATGGATGTGCGTGACCTGATCGAGACCCACTGGATTCCAAGGCTTGAGGCCTTTAAACCCGAAATGATCTTCATCAGCGCCGGGTTTGACGCGCATCGGGATGATGATTTGGGGCAAATGGGCTTGGTCGAGCAAGACTACGCCTGGATCACCAGCCGCATCAAAGACGTGGCCAAGCGGCACGCCAAAGGCCGGATGGTCTCGTCACTTGAAGGCGGCTACAACCTGAACGCGCTGGCGCGCAGTGTTGAGGCGCATATTCGGGTGTTGGCTGATTTGTAGTTTTCCGCAGGCGAATTACCAGGCCTTGCCAACCATGTCGCGCTCAGCGTTGAGCCAGTGGGTGACCGCTTCAGGCAATGGGGCGGCATACACGGGTTGACCCAAAGCGGCATAAGACTCGGCATTTGATACAAAACCTTTTTTGCCCACCACGGTTCCTTTCATGTAGCCCGTGGCACATACGCGATTTCCGTCGAGAAATTCAAATCGCATGTAGTTCCATTGCTCATCGCAGGCATCAATGCGAAAACGCAGTGTGTAGGTTTGCAACGGGCTCAACCCGCGCCGGTAGCTGACGATGGAGCCGCCCGACATGGGCCGCCAGCCGCGCTTGATCACCGCACTGGCAAACCCAACCCGTACAAAATACTCCACAATCATCAGGTCGGTCATCGTCAGGTAGCGACCATTGTTCATGTGGCCATTGATGTCGATGTCGTTGGGCAGTACTGTGAACTGGCGTTCGAGCGTCTGTCCAACCGCAAAGCGTGGTAAACGCCAGCAGCGCAGCAGGGTGATGATCAGTCGAAAATAGAGGTTCATAAATTCAATTCCAAGTCGTTCAATTTTGAACAATCATAGTTCAAAATTGAACGAATAATACAATCTACAGTGATGGTCGATCCAACGTTGCATGAAAAATTGAGCCTGTCCCGTGGCCGCAAAGCCTGGCTGGCCGTTGTCAAAGCCTATCTGCTTTGCGATGCAGTGCTGTCTGCGCGGCTGGCTGACGTGGGGGTTCGAGTGGGTGAGCATGAGGTGCTCATCAACCTGGCGCGCGCACCAGGCATGACGCAGCAGGAGCTGGCGCAGCACAGCTTTTCAGCCAAGAGCGGCATCAGCATGCTGCTGGTTCAAATGGAAAAGCAGGGGCTGCTCAAACGCAAGGCCGATGCCACCGACGCGCGCGTCAAGCGCGCTTATCTGACGAAAAAAGGCGTTCTGCTGGCGGGCAAGTCCATCAAAATTCAGTCAGAGCTGGTGGATGGGATGACGCAGACATTCAGCGACGAGGAACTGCGCATGGTCGAGTTGGCCATGCAGCGCAGCAGTGAGCAACTCGAGACCATGCGTTGAAAACAGCCAGTCGACAAACCCATGAGCGTACCTGGCTGTCGACTTCGCACGCTGATCGGGCTTGAAAAAGCCCGATCAGATGAATGTGCAGAGTTACGCGGCCTTGGCGGCGCGGCTCTTGGTGAAAGCAGATGTGCGCTTGACGGTGGCTGTAGCAACGTTGTTGCCTGCGATTTTGCTGGCCAGCTGGGCTGATTTCTCTTCGATTTTGGCAGCAAACTGGCTTAGCACCACAGCGCCTGGCTTGGTCACTTCGGCGATGGTGTTCAGCGTATTCAGGCCAGTTTTTTCTTCAAACAGGCTGGCATTGGCCGCAACGCGCTCTACGCCGGCTTCAGCCAGTTTCACCAACTGGCTCACGACCATCTCGGCGCCTTTGGTGGTTTGTGTCAAACCCTTGGTGTAGTACACGCTGAAGGCCAACTGCGCAGCTGATGCATTTTGCGCCACGTCTTTGGTCAATTGCGAGCGCGACTCCTTAAAAGCTGCGTTCCAGCGCTTTTCCAGCACAGTCACCACATGCTCGCCGCCTGCGCGGTAGGCATCAATCACGTTTTTGGCGGTTTTTCCGTAGCACTCAATGAGGTCGGTAGCAACGGTGGAGAGGTTCTTGGCGGTCATGGTGTTTCCTTGGGTAAGTTGACGGGATGACGCAAGAATACGTAATTACCCTAGTGTAGTGTTGCATATGTATTGAACTTTTATATGAACATCCACTCCAAAGCTGATTACTTCAGTTTAGAGGGATAGCAAAATGAACAATCGCAGGGTAGTAGTCGAATTTGGCCAAGAT
>JBILXX010000111.1:0-9620 GCA_044378095.1 Polaromonas sp. | reverse complement strand
CAGAAAACGGGAGGGGGACGCCTCCGGCGGCCTGGCAGGGGCCTCTTTGAAAAGAAAAAATCCAAAAACCTTCAAACCTCAGCTAACATCCAATCCGCTTCACACACAGAAATTCAGACACTCCCCTAGATAGCTGCGAAGCTGCATGTCGCAACGAAAACTTTGACGAAAAACACTGCCCGTGCAACTCAATATTTCAAAGGAAATAATCGTGGCAAACGCAGTTGATCTTGGATTGCTTGCTAAACGATTGCAGTTTGGATTCAACCAAAGCCCAGCCCTACCTCTCCCCACCCGTCCCCGTATTCTGAAAATTCCAGTCAATGTTCCACACCCCGTCTATCTTGACGGCAAACATCTTGTAGCAACGGTCGCTGGGCGTACACAACCAGAACTTTGAGATGCCTTTTGACGCGCCAGCGCTGTATTGCCACGGCCCATACCACTTCATGTGAAAAGGCCCGGCGGCTTCTTTGGAGTTGATGGTTTTCAGATAGGTGGTCAAGGCATTCTCAGTGATCGGGTAGAGCGCTGATGACTTGAGCCGGTACACGCCCACGGCGATGCTGGCGGCGTAGGCGGTGATGAGCAGCAACAGGACGGCGATGACTTTTTTAGTGAGACTCATGTGGCGCTGACTTGTTTTGACGTTGTAAAGCGAACGGCAATGCGGGTGCCGGGTGATTGCGGGTGGCCTGGCAGCAAGGCGTCTTCAATGCTCACCGTTGCATCGTGCTGATTGGCGATTTCAACCACGATGGCCAGGCCCAAACCTGAGCCATCGACGTTGGTGCCCAGTGCCCGGTAAAACGGCTCAAACACCAGTTCGCGCTCAGCTGCGGGAATACCGGGCCCGGAGTCTTCAACCAGCAGCACCAGCACGCCGCTGAAGGCGTCTGTCAGCAGCCGCAGCGTGACCTGACCGCCTTCAGGCGTGTAGGCAATGGCGTTGTCCAGCAGGTTGCGCACCAACTCTTTGAGCAGCGTGGGGTTGCCGTCCAGCTGGGTGGTGTCACCGCCTGCCTCTGGGCCTTCATAGCCCAGGTCGATCTGTTTTTCAATCGCGCGCGGCACCGAGTCGGCCATCACTTCACCGGCAATCAACACCATGTCCAGCGCTTGCTTGGGCAGGCTGCGGCCGGTGGTCTCGGCCCGCGCCAAAGCCAGCAGCTGGTTAACCGTGTGGGTGGCACGCACGCTGGACTTACCAATGTGTTTGAGCGACTTTTTCAGCTCGTCTGCATTGGTTTCGCGCTGCGCCAAGTCGGCTTGCATCCTCAAGCCCGCCAGCGGCGTTTTAAGCTGATGCGCGGCGTCGGCCAAAAAGCGTTTCTGGTTGGTCAGCGACACCTTCAGGCGGCTGAGCAAATCATTGATGGACGACACCAGTGGGGCGACTTCTTCAGGCACGGCGTTTTCGTCCAGCGGGCTCATGTCGTCGGGTTTGCGGGCCCGAATGCGCTTTTCAAGCTGCGCCAGCGGCTTGATGCCGCGCACCAGCGCCAGCCATACCAGTAGCACCGCCAGTGGCAGCGTGACAAACTGCGGCACCATCGTGCCTTTGACGATTTCAGTGGCCAGGGTTTTGCGTTTTTCGAGCGTTTCAGCCACCTGCACCAGCACCCGCCCGGCTTTTTTATCATCCACCTTGATCCAGGTATAGGCCACGCGAATTTCTTCGCCATTGATGGTGTCTTGACGCAGGCGAACGTCGCCGTCTTGCAGTTTGTCGTCGTCCACCGGCTGCGGCAGTTCGCGCTCGCCACTGAGCGTCTCACCGCGCGTGCCAATGACCTGGTAGTACACCAGGTCGGTGTCGTCAGCCCGCAAAATCTCTCGTGCCGGGCCAGTCAGGCTGAACTGCACCACATTGTTTTTAACCACCACCAGCTTGGCTAACGCCTGCACGTTGTACTCAAGCGCGCGGTCAAACGGTTTTCCCGCAATGTTTTGCGCTACCAGCCAGGTCAGTGCCAGGCTGACGGGCCACAGCAGCAGCAACGGCGTGAGCATCCAGTCAAGAATCTCGCCGAAGAGGCTTCGGCGCTCACGCTGAAAAATCCTTATCGCCAAAATACGCCTTGCGCAGAGTTAACGATTTGTATCCGCTTCATCAAACAGGGGCCGCGGATCTGGCTTTGCCAGGCCGCAGGCGCAGCGGCCCCCGAGGGGGGCAGGGAGTTACACGAAGTGAACGACCGTGGGGGCAACATCTCTAGCCCGGAATTTTTTCTAGGCAGTACCCCAGCCCGCGCACTGTGGCGATTCGAATCGGCCCTTTTTCAATCTTTTTGCGCAGCCTGTGGATGTACACCTCGATGGCGTTGTTGCTGACTTCTTCGCCCCATTCGCAGAGCCTTTCGACCAGCTGGTCTTTGCTGACCAGGCGGCCTGCGCGTTGCAGCAACACCTCCAGCAGGCCCAGTTCGCGGGCTGACAGGTCAACCATTGCGCCGTCTATCGTTGCCACGCGTCCGCCCTGGTCGTAGACCAGCGGGCCGTGCTTGATGGTGCTGCTGGCCGCGCCCGCGCCGCGACGGACCAGGGCGCGCACACGCGCTTCCAGCTCTTGCAATGAAAACGGTTTGGCCATGTAGTCGTCTGCACCGTAATCCAGGCCTTTGACGCGCTCTTCCACGCTGTCAGCGGCCGTCAGTATCAGCACCGGCAATGCGGAGCCGCGCGCCCGCAAACGTTTCAGCACTTCCAGCCCATGCATTTTGGGCAAGCCCAGGTCAAGGATCAGCAAGTCAAATTCGGTGTTGGTCATCAGGGCGGCGTCGGCCTCTGTCCCGCTGGCCACATGGTCGGCTGCTGCGCCCGATGCACGCAGGGTGCGCAACAGGCCATCGGCCAAGACCTGGTCGTCTTCAGCAATCAAAATTCGCATGGCTGTCTCCGGTTTTGTAATTCGCTCAAATTTTAGGCTTTTGAGCATTGCAATCAACTTACACCAGCATACGCCTCCAGGCCCAGTGCCACGACGGTCGCCACATCGTGCCCAACGGCAGCTTTGAATTCACTTTCAGCCTGCGCCACCGCCCGCTCAAACGCACCCAGCCACAGCAAACCATCTGCGGTGAACCGGACTGTTTTGGCGCGCTTGTCATGTGCATCGGTTTCGCGTGTCACCAGTCCCCACGCCTCACACTGCGTGACCAGGTCACCCATTGCCTGTTTGCTCATGCCGGCACTTTGCGCCAGCTCTGTCAGGCGCGAGCCTTTGATGGCCAGATGCCGCGTGATGTGGATGTGCGCCGCGCCTACCTGGTCGCGAGCGGCCAGGTTCGACAGCGCCAGCGGGACCAGCGCGTCACGCGACATTAGCCACAGCACGCGCTCGTCAAAGCGCCTGAGCGCGTGACCCAGCAAGCGGCCCAAATGCGTGACGCGCCAGGTGGGCTCGGTTTGAAATTCCATGGTTGAAGTGTATTGGTTTTTAATCAAGCAAACTGACTAAAAATAGCATTTACTTATTTCAACAGTGCTTATACAGTGCTGTCTATCCAACCAGTTTATTTGTTTCATTCATCACCCCCAAGGAGCTTTTCATGGACATGCCCAACCGCCCCACCGCCTCATCAACCCCCGCACAAATCGCGGCTTTGAACACTGAAAAAGCCAAGGCCCTGCAGGCCGCGCTGGCCCAGATTGAAAAGCAGTTTGGCAAAGGCACCATCATGAAGCTGGGCGACGGCGAAGTGATTGAAGACATCCAGGTCGTGTCAACCGGCTCGCTGGGTCTGGACATCGCCTTGGGCGTGGGTGGCTTGCCGCGCGGTCGGGTGGTTGAGATTTACGGCCCTGAGTCATCGGGCAAAACCACGCTGACCCTGCAAGTCATTGCCGAGATGCAAAAACTTGGCGGCACCTGTGCGTTTGTAGATGCCGAGCATGCGCTGGACATTCAATACGCCCAAAAGCTCGGTGTTAATCTGCAAGAACTCCTGATCAGCCAGCCCGACACCGGTGAGCAGGCGCTGGAAATTGTGGACTCCCTCACCCGCTCAGGCGCGGTGGACCTGATCGTCATTGACTCTGTGGCGGCGCTGACGCCCAAGGCCGAACTGGAAGGCGAGATGGGTGATTCATTGCCCGGCCTGCAAGCCCGTCTGATGAGTCAGGCGCTGAGGAAGCTGACAGCCACCATCAAAAAAGCCAACTGTATGGTGATTTTCATCAACCAGATCCGCATGAAGATTGGCGTGATGTTCGGCTCGCCTGAAACCACCACCGGCGGCAACGCGTTGAAGTTTTACGCATCGGTGCGGCTGGATATTCGCCGTATTGGTTCCATCAAGAAGGGCGAAGAGATCATCGGCAATGAAACCCGCGTCAAGGTGGTGAAAAACAAGGTCGCCTCACCGTTCAAAACGGCAGAGTTCGACATCCTGTACGGGGAGGGCATCAGCCGGCTAGGTGAGGTGCTGGACCTGGGCGTGGCCGGACACATTGTTGAAAAAGCCGGTGCCTGGTACGCCTTTAACGGCGAAAAAATCGGTCAGGGCCGCGACAACTCGCGTGAATTCCTAAAGGAAAACCCAGAGTTGGCCATCGAGATTGAAAACAAGGTACGCGAGTCATTAGGCATTCCGCTGGTGCAGGTGTCGCAAGAAGTGCTGGACGTGATCGACAAGGCGGCGGACAAGCCAGCCAAGGCAGAGAAAGCCGAAAAAGCAGCTAAAAACGCTGTTTGATGCTCTTTTGACGTCAAACGCCCGTTTTTAGGCCATTTTTAAGTGTCAAATCGTGTTCCAGACCAATGGATACGGGCGCAAGCAGCTCCTGAATTAATAGCAACTTCAGGGTGTATGTATGGACGATAAGCGCACCCCGGAAGACAAGTCGCCCAAATCAGGCAAGACCGGCTTCGCGTTGTCGCTCAAAGGCCGCGCGCTGCGGCTGCTCTCCGCCCGGGAGCAGTCGCGCGTCGAGCTGGAGCGCAAGCTCGGCAGCCATGAAGAAGAACCCGGCCAACTGGCCGCCGTGCTCGACGAGCTGGAGGCCAAAGACTTCATCAGCCCGACCCGCGTCATCGAGTCCGTCATCAACCGCCGCCAGGCCAAGATGGGCGCGTCCCGCATCAAAGGCGAGCTGCAGCGCAAAGGCCTGGATGTGGGCATGGTGGCCGAAGCCATGGACGGCCTGAAAGCCACCGAGCTGGAGCGCGCGCGCGAGGTGTGGCGCAAGAAGTTTGACAGCAAAACCGACGCAGGCACAAGCCCGGCAGACCGTGCCAAACAAATGCGCTTTTTAGCCGCGCGTGGTTTTGGGGCGGACGCGATTCGGCGGGTGGTGTCCGGGCGTGGGGATGAGGAGTAGAAACATTGAGACCCATAACGCCGTCGTAACCAGCGCCCCTTACAACCCCAGCATCAACTTCAAGTTCTGCACTGCCGCACCCGACGCGCCCTTGCCCAGGTTGTCCAGCCTGGCCACCAGTACTGCGTGGCGGTAGGTCTCGTTGCCAAACACGCGCAGTTCCATCTTGTTGGTGCCGTTCAAGGCCAGCGCGTCAAGCTTGCCTGATTCAGGCGCGGCTTCTACCGTCACCCATTCGCTGCCAGCGTAGTGCTTGGCCAGTGCGTGATGTAATTGTTGGGCCGTTGGCTGACCAGCCAGCATGTCAAGATGCAGCGGCAACTGCACCAGCATGCCCTGCTCAAAGTTGCCGACGGATGGGATGAACACGGGGCGACGTGTCAAACCGGTGAATTTCATGATTTCAGCCAGGTGCTTGTGCGCCAGGCCCAGACCGTACAACTCAAACAAAGGGGCTTGACCCGCTTGATAGGCCTCGATCATTTGCCGCCCGCCGCCGGAGTAACCACTCACAGCGGGCAAGGTCAAAGCGAAGTCTGGCGCTATAAAACCAGCATCCACCAGCGGCCTGATCAGTGCAATCGCACCGGTGGCATAACAGCCAGGGTTGCCCACGCGGTCAGCGCTAGCCACCAGCGCGCGCTGGCCGTGCGTCATTTCAGGAAAGCCGTAGACCCAGCCTGGCACGGTGCGGTGGGCAGTAGACGCGTCAATGATTTTTGGCTTTTTGCCGCTCAGGCTGTCAATCATGGCGACGGATTCACGCGCGGCATCGTCGTGCAGACACAAGATCACCATGTCCACCGTGGCCATCAGCGCGCGTTTGGCAGCAGCGTCTTTGCGCAGTTCGGGGGCAATACTGACCAATTCAATGGCAGGCATGGCTTGCAGGCGCTCGCGAATCTGCAGACCGGTGGTGCCAGCTTCACCGTCGATAAAAATTTTAGGCATTGATCGTTTCCGTCCGTCGAAGGGTGTGAGCCGCATTTAGTTGGTGCAACGCAACATGATACAGTTTAGGGCTTTCTGCAAACAGCAGAAACCCTCGCAGCGTTACCGTCCTACAACAGTCGTTTGAAAGTTTTTTCATGAAAATTCACGAGTACCAAGGCAAGGAAATCTTGCGCCAATTTGGTGTGCCAGTGCCACGCGGCATTCCGGCTTTCACGGTGCAAGAGGCGGTGGAAGCGGCCCAAAAACTCGGCGGCCCGGTGTGGGTGGTCAAGGCGCAGATTCATGCAGGCGGGCGCGGCAAGGGTGGCGGCGTGAAAGTAGCCAAAACGATTGAAGACGTCAAACGCATCTCCAGCGAGATTTTGGGCATGCAGCTCATCACCCACCAGACGGGCCCTGCCGGCCAGAAAGTTCGCCGCCTCTATATTGAAGACGGCGCTGACATTCAAAAAGAGTATTACGTGTCCTGCGTGACCGACCGCGCCACGCAAAAAGTTGCCTTTATTGCCTCGTCTGAAGGCGGCATGGACATTGAAGAAGTGGCGCACAGCCACCCCGAAAAAATCATCAAGCTGTTTGTGGACCCGCTGGTCGGCCTGACAGACGCGCAGGGCAAAGAGCTGGCGGCCGGTATTGGCATGCCCTCAGACTCCGTCGCGCAAACTGTCGACATCCTGCAAAAGCTCTACAAGTGCTACATGGACACCGACGCGTCGCTGGTCGAGATCAATCCGCTGAACCGCAACAGCAAGGGCGAGGTCATGGCACTTGACGCCAAATTCAACTTTGACCCGAACGCGCTGTTCCGCCACGCAGACATCGTGGCTTACCGCGATTTGGACGAAGAAGACGCGGCTGAAGTGGAGGCCAGCAAGTTTGACCTGGCCTACATCAGCCTGGACGGCAACATTGGATGCCTGGTCAATGGTGCAGGCCTGGCGATGGCAACGATGGACACCATCAAACTGTTTGGTGGCGAGCCAGCCAACTTCCTGGACGTGGGCGGCGGCGCAACCGCCGAAAAGGTCACTGAAGCCTTCAAGATCATGCTGAAAAACCCGGAAGTCAAAGGCATTCTGGTCAATATCTTCGGCGGCATCATGAAGTGCGACACGATTGCCGAGGGTGTGATCACGGCCTGCAAGGCCACCAACCTGTCCGTTCCGCTGGTGGTGCGCATGAAGGGCACCAACGAAGACCTGGGCAAAAAGATGCTGGCCGACTCCGGCCTGCCCATCATTGCTGCAGACACCATGGCCGATGCAGCGACCAAAATCGTAGCTGCCGTTAAATAAGCCGGAACCCACACCATGTCTATCTACATCAACAAAAACACCAAAGTCATCACCCAGGGCATCACCGGAAAGACCGGCCAGTTCCACACCCGCATGTGCCGCGACTATGCCAACGGCAAAGAAGCCTTTGTGGCAGGGGTGAACCCCAAGAAGGCTGGCGAAGACTTTGAAGGCATCCCGATTTTTGCCAACGTGACCGAAGCCGCCAATGCCACGGGTGCAACGGTGTCGGTGATTTACGTGCCGCCTGCAGGCGCTGCGGCTGCCATCCTGGAGGCTGTTGAAGCCAATCTGGATTTGGCGATTTGCATCACCGAAGGCATCCCTGTGCGCGACATGCTGATGGTGCGCAACAAGATGAAAGCAAAGGAAGCCGCTGGTGGCAAGCGTACTTTGTTGCTCGGCCCCAACTGCCCTGGCCTCATCACACCTGAAGAAATCAAGATCGGCATCATGCCCGGTCACATTCACCGCAAAGGCCGCATTGGCGTTGTCAGCCGCTCCGGCACATTGACCTATGAAGCCGTGGCGCAATTGACCGAAATCGGTCTCGGACAGTCCAGCGCGGTTGGCATTGGTGGCGACCCGATCAACGGCCTCAAGCACATCGACGTGATGCGTGCCTTCAATGACGACCCGGACACCGACGCCGTCATCATGATTGGCGAAATCGGCGGTCCAGACGAAGCCGAAGCTGCCGAGTGGTGCAAAGCCAACATGAAAAAGCCCATCGTCGGCTTTATCGCTGGCGTGACGGCTCCCCCGGGCAAGCGCATGGGTCACGCGGGCGCACTGATCTCAGGCGGTGCGGACACGGCAGATGCCAAGCTGGAGATCATGGAAGCCTGCGGCTTTACCGTGACGCGCAACCCGTCTGAAATGGCAAAACTGCTCAAGGCACTGCTGTAACCAGCAGTCTGCGGTTAGCCACAATAGACCAACCGGTTGTCATCACTGACAATCGGTTTTTTTATCTGCTTTAGGGGTATCCATGGAAGAGTTCATGACAGCAAGCTTCTGGCTTGCGGTGGGACAGATCATCATGATCGACATTTTGCTGGGTGGAGACAACGCGGTTGTCATTGCGCTGGCTTGTCGTAACCTGCCTCCCAAGCAGCGAACGCAGGGCATTATTTACGGCACCATGGGCGCTATTGTCCTGCGAGTGATTCTGATTGCTTTTGCGCTGGCTTTGCTGGCCGTGCCCTATTTGAAGATCGTCGGCGCAATTTTGCTGGTCTGGATTGGCGTCAAGCTTTTGCTGCCGGAAGGCGATGACGATCACAACATCAACCCCAGCGACAAGCTGTGGGCAGCGGTCAAAACAGTCATCATTGCTGACTTGGTCATGAGTGTAGATAACGTGCTGGCCATTGCCGGCGCCGCCCAAGGTGCTGCCCAACAGCACCAGTTGGCTTTGGTCATTTTTGGCCTGTTGGTCAGCATTCCCATTATTGTCTGGGGCAGCCAGATTGTGCTCAAGCTGATGGAGCGTTTCCCGGTCATCATCACCCTGGGTGCGATGCTGCTAGGCTGGATTGCGGGACAAATGGCCTTCTCCGATCCAGCCATCAAAGCGTATTTGCCAGCTCAGGCTTATTGGTCCTATGTGGCTGCTGCCAGTGGGGCTGTCTTTGTCTACCTGGCCGGAAAGGTGTTGCAGAGCCGAAAAGTTGCTGCAAGCAAGGCCTGAGAACCTCACCCAACCCTGAACTTGTGTATTTGCAACAAAAAGTCAACCTGATGTGAATATGTCACTTGTCCCCACAGTTGGTGTCTGTTAACGTCCGCACTTTGGCGCACCGTTGCGCTTTGGAGTGAGGAAATGGGTTCTCGCAGGCGCAAAAAACAAGAGCTAAAGTGGGTGATGAAGCGGGCAAGCAAGCGAGCATCAACACGAGGAGTTGTAATTGGTCACCTCAACTAGTGTAGTGTTTCACTCTGTTTGAACTATTTTGAGTTTGGCCTTGGCGCGTATGACTTTTTCCAGAATGTCACGAGCACTTGCAGTCCAGATGAAGGGCTTGGGATTCTCGTTGTGAGCCAGGA
>JBILXX010000163.1:0-2716 GCA_044378095.1 Polaromonas sp. | reverse complement strand
CCTGGCTCACAACGAGAATCCCAAGCCCTTCATCTGGACTGCAAGTGCTCGTGACATTCTGGAAAAAGTCATACGCGCCAAGGCCAAACTCAAAATAGTTCAAACAGAGTGAAACACTACACTAGCAACACCAGCGCTGGAATCCGCAGGCCCGCGCCTGGCGGGTTGTATCCTGGCTTGGGCAGCAGCGCGGATCTTGCCAGCAATCAGTTCGGTGTAGGAAAGCAGGCCATCACGGATACCCAGGCGCGGCTTGGTGACAAAGTCAATGGCACCCAGCTCAAGAGCACGCAGCGCAGCCTCCGACCCGCGCTCTGTCAGCGAGGACACCATCACCACGGGCATCGGGCGCAAACGCATCAGCCTTTCCAGAAATTCAAGCCCGTCCATGCGCGGCATTTCCACGTCCAGCGTCATCACGTCCGGGTTGTGCAGCTTGACCAGGTCGCGCGCGATCAGCGGATCCGACGCCGTAGCCACCACCACCATGTCTGGCTGGCTATTGATGATTTCAGTCATCAGGCCGCGGATCAATGCCGAATCATCCACGCACAGCACTCTGATTTTCCTGACCATCATGCTGTCCTGAACATTTTTTGATCTGCCAGAAACGTTGACCTGGTGGCAAGGCTGGCGGTACGGCCAGCAGCCCGCTGCTTGAGCATTGCGCTGGCCAGCTCCTGCTCCTCGCCCTGCACACGCAAAGCATCGTCTGGCTGGCGAAGTTTTCGAACCGTCACGCGGCCTGAGGAAGGAAAAAAATTAATACGGCGCGGCAATTTTCCGCGCAGATCCTGGGCTGCAAGACAAATGCCTTCGGCCAGCAGGTAGCGCAAGACAAAGTCAGCATTGCGATCGCCAATGTTGAGCAGCGTCATGTTGGCCAGTACGGCGCCACCGCCAAAAACCTTGGCTTCGAGGCGCTCGCGCCGGGCCCCAGCCCGCACCACTTCGCTAAGGAGCACCTGCATCGCGTGCTCGCCATAGCGCATGGCGGCCAGTGCACTCAGTGTCAGAGAGTCCGCAGCGTCGGGCAACATGAAGTGGTTCATACCGCCAATGCCTGTGACATTGTCACGCAGGCAAGCCGACACACACGAACCAAGTACTGTCGTCAACACCATATCATCGGTGGTGACGTAGTATTCGCCGGGCAACAGCTTGATCGCCTCCATGCCGAATTCACGGTCAAAGTAGCGCCGGGTTGCAAGTGGTTCAGCTTGCTGGGCAATCATGCCCCGCCTTTGCTGTTGACTGAATTTTTAGCCAAACTGTAGACGGTCTGGCCTCGCAAACGCAACGCCTGCTGGGCAAACGTAAAACTTTCTGAATGGCCGGCGAACAGCAATGCCTGCGGTTTCATTTGGGAAACAAATCGCTGCAGGATTTTTTCTTGTGTGGGCTTGTCAAAGTAGATCATCACGTTGCGGCAAAAGATGGCATCGAACTGGCCTTTAAGTGACCACGTTGGATCGAGCAAATTGAGCTGCGAAAACGTCACCATGGCCGCCACTTCCGGCCGTATGCGAACCTTGCCAGTCTGTGCGCCGGAACCCTTGAGAAAAAACCGTTTCAGGCGGTCTGCAGACAACTTGCTGGCCTGCTCCTGTGTAAATATTCCGTCGACTGCCTTGGTCAGCACCTGGGTGTCAATGTCTGTCGCCACCACACTGCAGGCGCTGGCACGGCTTCCCAGCGTCTCGATAAGCGTCATCGCGATGGAATACGGCTCTTCGCCTGTTGACGCAGCTGAGCACCAGACACTAACGGGTTGCTGTGACTGACGGACATGATCGGCCAGCAGAGGAAAGTGATGTGGTTCGCGAAAAAATCCGGTCAGATTGGTGGTGAGCGCATTGGTAAAAAGTTCCCACTCGAGGCCACGTGGGTCAGCTTCCAGAAAGCGCAGGTAAACAGAAAACTCTCGCATGCCCAATTCACGCAGTCGCCTGGATAGGCGGCTGTAGATCATTTGACGCTTTTGCGCGTTCAAAGAAATGCCTGCACGCTGATAGATCAGCAGGCATACCCGTGCGCAATCCGAATCGGTCAAAATAAAATCAGGTGCTGCCTCCGAAGGCGAAGCGGTCAAGATGGGTAAATTCATTGCAGATTTAAATGCTCATGTGGTTGGCAACCATTGCCATTTGGGGGTCGTGCAATGAGTAAAACTAAATGTACCGAGCAAGGCTGGTCTGCGATGTCCTGAAAAGGAGCCGAAATAGCGCGCTCCTCAGCCCATAGGCAAGAGTCTTAACTTGATGGGCCCGACCGCTGATGAGGATTTTGCTGCGCTTGGCGTCAAAAACACCAGTCAGGCAAGAAACAGCAAGGCGTTTAGCGGTTTGCACATACGCATCACCCAACTGCATGACCGTTACTGCGACAGATTTGGCGAAGTGATGAAAGCTTGTGCTGTAAGGCCAAAAAGAGCTGCTGACATCTTTCCTCTCATATTCAGGCTTGAAATCGACCTGCACCAGAAATCATTTGCAATGGGCGAGACTCTGGCGCATTTGCACCTGCTTCGTTTTGAAGAAAAACTGCTGCGCCTGCAAAGGCCAAGTGCGGCGTACCGCTAAAGTGCCCCGTCTCGCTTGCTGGTACAACCTAGTGTAGTGTTTCACTCTGTTTGAACTATTTTGAGTTTGGCCTTGGCGCGTATGACTTTTTCCAGAATGTCACGAGCACTTGCAGTCCAGATGAAGGGCTTGGG
>JBILXX010000162.1:0-2729 GCA_044378095.1 Polaromonas sp. | reverse complement strand
GCGCGATGGCTGCAAAGCCGCTTCGGGCTACGCCCTACGCAGCTTTGCAGTCATCGCAAACAAAATAGAAAAAGCGGACAATCTATTTGCTCTAAAACCGGACAGTTCTATTTACTGCTGACAGCGGCAAGCGCTTGCAGCATGGTCAGCCCATAAAAATCAGCCAGAAAACAGCCCATGAAAGCCTCACAGTTTTACATTTCAACCCTCAAAGAAGCACCAGCTGACGCAGAAATCGCCAGCCACCAATTGATGACCCGCGCCGGCATGATCAAAAAGCTGGGCGCTGGCATTTACAGCTACATGCCGATGGGGCTGCGGGTGATCCGAAAAGTCGAGGCCATCGTGCGCGAAGAAATGAACAAAGCCGGCGCGATTGAAATGACGATGCCGGTGATTCAGCCCGCCGAGCTGTGGCAGGAAACGGGCCGCTTTGAAAAGATGGGCCCCGAGCTGTTGCGCATCAAAGACCGGCACGACCGTGATTTCATCGTCCAGCCAACCAGCGAAGAAGTGGTCACTGACGTGATGCGCCAGGACATCAAAAGCTACAAGCAACTGCCAAAAAACCTGTACCAGATTCAGACCAAGTTCAGGGACGAACGTCGCCCCAGATTCGGCCTGATGCGCGGGCGCGAGTTCATCATGAAAGACGCCTACAGCTTTGACCGCGACGAAGCATCAGCCAAAGTCAGCTACCAGAATATGGCAGCAGCCTATCGCAAGATTTTTGACCGCTTTGGCCTGAGCTACCGCGCTGTGGCCGCCGACAGCGGCGCAATTGGCGGCGACTTGAGCGAAGAGTTTCAGGTGATAGCCGCTACGGGTGAAGACGCCATCGTGTACTGCCCAACCAGTGACTATGCGGCGAATATGGAAAAAGCCGAAGCGCTTGCGCCGCAAGGTGAATGTAAATCGGCGGCGCAGGCCATGACGAAAACCGCCACACCCGGCAAAGCCACCTGCGCTGAGGTGGCTGAGCTGCTCGGTATACCGTTGGCATCCACCGTCAAGTCCTTGGTACTGGCCACCGACACGCTGAACGACAAAAATGAAACGATAAAAACCCAAGTCTGGCTGCTGCTGCTGCGTGGCGACCATGACATGAATGAAGTCAAAGTTGGCAAGCTGCCCGGCTTGGCAGGCTTCAGGTTTGCCACCGTGCCAGAGATTGAAGACCACTTTGGCTGCAAGCCGGGCTACCTCGGTCCGCTCAAAATGCTAAAACCCGTCAAGCTGGCGGTTGACCGCGAAGTCGCCGTGATGGCTGACTGGGTGTGCGGCGCGAACGAGCCTGACTTTCACATCACCGGCGTCAACTGGGGCCGCGACTTGCCGGAGCCCGACCTGGTTGCCGACCTGCGCAACGTCGTTGCAGGCGACCCATCCCCCGACGGCAAAGGCGTGCTCGCCATTGAGCGCGGTATTGAGGTCGGCCATGTCTTTTACCTGGGCACCAAGTACAGCAAAGCCATGAACGCCACCTTCTTGGGTGACAACGGCAAGCCGCAATTTTTAGAGATGGGCTGCTATGGCATTGGCATCACGCGCCTGCCCGCTGCCGCGATTGAGCAAAACCATGACGACAAAGGCATCATCTGGCCGGACGCGATTGCGCCCTTCACCGTGGTGCTGTGCCCCATCAGCCCGGATCGTTTTACAGAGGTCAAAGCCGCGTCTGACACGCTGTATGCCGAGCTGATGGCTCTGGGCGTGGACGTGATTCTGGACGACCGCAACGAACGCCCAGGCGCGATGTTTGCCGACTGGGAGCTGATTGGCGTGCCGCACCGCATGACAATTGGCGACCGGGGCTTGAAAGAAGGCCATGTGGAGTACCAGCACCGGCGTGATGCGGAATCGACCAAAGTCCAAACAGCTGATGCATTGGCGTTCATCAAAGGCAAACTGGGGCTGTAAAACAGTGACTGACCCCTTTTTTACAAGAAGAAAAGCCCTGCAAGCCAGTATTATTGGGTGTGGCCAGCTACTATTTACAGAGCATTCGAACGCTGGCGGGCAACTCGAAGAACCGTTGATTGACTCCGTCCGGACGGCTTTGAGTTCCGCTGTTTCCAACAAAGCACCGCCCATCCCCGAGTTCAAGGACACCGAGTCCAAGCTGGCGCACTTGCGCTGGCTGGCCGCCATGAGCGACCGGCTGCTGACCAAAAAGGCAGAGCTGCAAATCCGCAAGGAGTTTTTGCAAACCGTGTGGTACGAAAGCAAACGCGCCGGATTAGACACCGCCCTCGTGCTTGGCCTGATTCAGGTTGAAAGCAACTTCAGAAAATTCGCGGTCAGCGTGGTCGGCGCACGCGGCTACATGCAAGTCATGCCGTTCTGGACGCGTGTGATTGGCGATGGTGATGCGAGCAAGCTCTTTCACATGCAAACCAACCTGCGTTTTGGCTGCGTGATATTGCGGCATTATTTGGACCGCGAAAAAGGCGATTTGTTCATGGGCTTGGGCCGCTACAACGGCTCGCGCGGCAAAGCGCCCTACCCCGATGCCGTACTGGCCGCCAGGAAGCGATGGGAATATAGCGCTTGAAATCGGCTCCGCGTCAAGTCCTTGAAATCAGAAGACTGTTCCCAAAAACCAGTGTCAGCAGTAAATAGAACTGTCCGGTTTTAGAGCAAATAGATTGTCCGCTTTTTCTATTTTGTTTGCGATGACTGCAAAGCTGCGTAGGGCGTAGCCCGAAGCGGCTTTGCAGCCATCGCGC
>JBILXX010000031.1:0-35842 GCA_044378095.1 Polaromonas sp. | reverse complement strand
GAGAAGCGAGGGGGAATTGATGCGCTAACCCTGAGCCAGTGCCAAGCCAAGCTAAAAGTGCTTAAAATTTAAGCGCTAAGCGAGTTTGGGTGTTTGCTGATTTTTAATTCTGCAAGTCCCTCAAAGGCATGGAAGTCAACCAATGGTGGGCCCTGGTTGCGCCAGCCACCACGCCCATCGAGGTCATTGAGCGCCTTCGCACTGAAGCCACTGCCGCGCTAGCCCATCCAGCGGTCCGCGAGCGCCTCTCCACCTTGGGGGTGGAACTCAAGGGTTCGACGCGCGATGAACTGCGGGCCTTCATGCGCTCTGAGGCCGAGCGCTGGCAAAAAGTCGCCAAAGACATTGGTTTGCAACCGCAGTAAGCCGTTCGGGCGCCTCAGTTCCCGCTTTGTGCCTTCTGGGGTCATTGACTGCCAAATCACCCACGACCCTTATCGCGGAAAAGCGCAGGCTAGGTCATTACTCAAAATCTATCGCCGCGTAAATTTTCGGCCCCGGCTAGCAGTCATTCGTCAATGACTGGAGCTGGCCCTGAACGCCGGTTTAAGAATTCGCGCTTTTCGACGACAAAGCGCAATTTCGCGGGTCTAAACGGTCCACCCTAGACAAGTCATTGGCTGGCAACACAGTGCAGCAATGACATCTGTGTCGTTTGCCGACCTGACCCAACTCAATCAACCCCCCGCAAAGCAAGTGGTTGAAGTCATAACCCTAAAAAAAGCAGTTGACCGCTAGTCAACATCTCACAGACCGCATGAACACTCAGGTTTTCCGCTTCGCTGGCTTTGGCCTCTTGGGTGACGGCGCTATGCGCCCGATTGCACCGCTCCCAACGCGCCCAGCTGCGTTACTCCGCCTCGCGGGCAGTAGCCCGCTTCGTTGTCTCGCCTTGCTGGACACGCCGGGCGCGGCACACTCGGGCGCATCCAACTGCTTTTTCTAGGATAACCACGCCCCTAAACATTTGTTAATGCGCACCCAGTGGGCTTGGCAAAAAATCAGTCCTGAATTTGTCGTTATAGGTCACGACGGCAAGTTTTAGTCCCCAACCTCAACCGAAAGCAAAGTCTCATGAAAACCTTTCACGCAAAATCAAATTGTTTCAACCTCCATCAGCTTAACCGCAACGAATCTGAGCCTGCGCAACATTCCCCCCCGCGTGGCCGGGCCCGCCGAATTATCTGGGGCATCTCTTTATTCTTGGTTGCTGGATTGTCCAACGCGCAAACTGCAAACTCAGGCACGACGTCCCCAAACCATCAGGCGAATCCAAGCCAGGCTTTGGTGGCCGCAGCATCTCCCACTGAGTGGCAAAAAAGCGGCAAGACTTTTGATTTTGGTGATCAGAAGGCGTTTTATGTTGACCAAGGTGTTGGAAAGGCAACGATTGCGATTCATGGATTTCCAACTTCCTCTTGGGATTTCCGGCGGATGACAACGTCTTTTTCGAAAGCAGGGCGGTTCATTGCGCCTGACCTTCTTGGCTTCGGTTTTTCTGGCAAGTCACCAGACACCACGTACACCATTGCAAAGCATGCTGACCTGATCGTCGCGTTAACTCAACATCTTGGACTCACCAAAGCCCGGCTCATCGGCGCTGATGTCGGTGCCTCCGTCGTGCAGGAATTGCTCGCCAGGCAACTTGCTGGAAAACTAACATTCACCATTGAATCGGTCGTTTTTATCAACGGCTCCCTGTTTGCCGAACAATTCAAGCCTACTGCTGGGCAGTCGGCACTGCTTGGTACTTTTGGTGGTGTCGTTAATCGAGGGGTATCAGACTCTGCCTTGGTCGGAGGTTTGATCCAGGTTACAGGGCCTGAAAAGACCATCCCGGCTGCGGAGTGGGCTTCGGTATGGACACTTGTTAATTACCCTTCAGACTCCAGGATCCTTCACAAGGTTTTGCCGTCAATTTCTGAACGTGAAGCCAACGACTCAAGATGGACTGAGGCGATTTGTAAAACGAAGACCCCGCAAATGATGCTTGTTGGGTTGGCAGATCCAACAGGCTCTCGCCAGATGCTTGAACTTGCGCAGGTCAAGTGCAAAGGAAGCCAGAATTTTTCAGTCGTGCAAAACGAAAAGAGTGGCCATTTCCCTCATATCGAATACCCTGAAGAAACATCCAAGGCCATTTTGGCTTGGCGTGAGGGCGGCTATTAAAAATTTTGCTTAACTGATGACGCGGTGACGGCCAAATAGACTGCACCGCGTATTTTTCATTGGCAGATGAAGGTAGTCAATTTTTTCTGGCTGGAGCAATACGAAGAATGGATAAAGCAGCCTTTGCGCATCAAGGCGTTTCTGGGCAACAGCGCGAACGCCTTGAAGACGCAAATCTGGATTGCGCTTTGCTTATAGGTGTTGATCGCTATTGCAAAAAATGTCTGTGTCTTGAGCATCCCAGCCTGAATGGAATCCTGCAAATCCTGAGCCACACCATGTTTGAATAAGTCCCGATAAATCAACTGTCTTGTCAACCTCAACGGCTTAAATTTCGGATTTTCGGCTTCGCCAGCTCTTACCCCTCTGAAAACCGTTGGGACGCAACTGATCAACAAAAAGACCAGTAAAAGGAATCAAAGTCATGTCGCAACACGCTCCCCTCGATGAAGCTTCCGGCTCTGCAGAGCCATACCCCGCAGCGAGCCTCGGGCAAGCGGCCGCAAGGTTCACGCCTGCCACGCGCGCGCTGGCCCAGAAGGTAGCGATTGCCTGCCGGGTCCTTGCGCAAGCAGGTCACAACGCTGGGTTCGGACTAGCCAGCCAGGTCACAGCCAAGGACGGTGAAGAAGCGTTCTGGACCCAGACCTACGGCCTGGCCTTGGAAGAGGCCACGGCGGCCAACCAGATGCGGGTGGACATGGATCTGCAGTGCCTGTCCGGCACCGGCATGGTCAACCCGGCCAATCGGTTTCATGCCTGGATCTATCGCGCGCGCGCCGATGTACGGGCCATCGTGCACACCCATGCGCAGCATGTATCCGCGCTGGCGATGACGGGCTTGCCGCTGCATGTGGCGCACATGGACACGGTGGCCTTGTACGGCCGCGTGGCGCACCTGCCGCAGTGGCCGGGCGTGCCCTTCGGGGACGATGAAGGCCGCATCATTTCGCAGGCGCTGGGGCAGCACAAGGCCGTCTTGCTGGCGCATCACGGGCTGGTCACGGTGGGCGCCAGCATTGAAGAGGCCTGCAACCTCGCCATGGTCTTTGAGCACGCGGCCCAATTGCAATTGCTGGCCTTGTCGTCGGGCCAGGGCTTGCCGGATTTGCCGCCGGCCCTTGGCGAAGCTGCGCGCCGATTTGCCGAAGTGCCGCTATACGCCTTGGCGCACTTCGAGTACTACGCGCGCCGCGTAGGGAATGCATCACGCGGCGAGACGGTGTGAGCGGCGTCAGCGCATCGGCGCCCGCAGCCGCTCTGCCTTTTCGGGTGCGCATCAGCTACGGCTTTGGCTCCTTGTTCACGTCGATCTACGGCACCTTGCCGCAAGTGGTGCTGCTGTACTTCATGACCAGCCAACTGGGCATCGCACCGGCCCTGGCTGGCGTGGTGATCTTCACGCCCAAATTGCTGGAAGTCTTCTTCGACCCGGCCTTGGGCCTGTGGTCGGACGGGCTGCGCACGCGCTGGGGCCGGCGCCGCCCGCTGATGCTTTGCGGCATCGTCGGCTTTGCGCTGTGTTTCCCGTGGTTGCTGAACCCGCCCTTGCTGGCCACGCCCGGCGCCTATGCGGTCTACACCTTGCTCGTCTTCGCAGCCTGCACGGCGAGTTACTCCCTCTTCTTCGTGCCTTATCTGGCGATGCCGGCGGAAATGGGCATCAGCAGTCACGAGCAAACGCGCTTGATGGCGATGCGCATCTCCTTTTTGTCGCTGGGCGTGATGGTGGCCGGCGCGGGTGCGCCGTGGCTGGTCAACCAGTTCGGTGGCGGACTGCGTGGCTACGCCTGGATGGGCGGCTGCTTCACGATCCTGTGCGTCACGGCCATGCTGGTGGCGGTCTTCGGAACGCTGGGTGCGCCGCAAGCGCAGGCTGGCGCACATTCTCTGACCCTGCGAGAACAGCTGCGGCTGGCACGGGCCAACCGGCCGTTCGTCATGCTGGCTTCGGCCTATGGTCTGCAAGCCTGCGCTCTGGGCGCATTTGCTGCGGCCTTGCCTTATTTTGTCCAACACGTGCTGCGGGCGCCACCACAGGTGGGGGGCCTGGCGTTCCTGACCGTCACGCTGACCGCGCTGCTGACCATTTTCGGCTGGGTGGCCCTAGGCAAGCGTGTTGGCAAGCGCCGCGCCTACGGGTTGGCAACCCTGATCTACGCCCTGGCAGCCCTGCTGATGTGGTTGCCTGGCGCAGACACCACCCGCAGCACCTTGATCGCCGCCTTCGTGATCCTGGGCCTCGGCTTTGGCGGAATGCAGCTGTTCTCGCACGCCATGCTGCCCGAAGCCACGCAGAACGACGCCCGGCGCACTGGCATGAACCGCGAGGCCTTGTTCAGCGGGCTGTGGATCGCGGTTGAAAAAGCCGGCTTCGCCACTGGGGCGATGGTGGTGGGCGGCTTGCTGCAATGGGGCGGCTTGCAGGCCACGCAGACAACGTCAGGACTTGCATTGCAGCCTGAATCGGTGGTGTTGGCGATCCGCGTCGCCATCGCGCTGGTGCCGGGTGTCTTGTTCTTCGCCAGCCTGTTCTTCATTCGACGCTACGCCCTCGAAGAGGCATCAGGAAAGCTTGCATCATGACCTTGTCCCTGGTGCGCTTTGAGTCAGAGACCCACTGGCGCTGGGGCGTGCGGCAGGGCGACCGGCTGCTGAGCCACGATGCCTGGGCTGGCCTGAGCACGGGCGAAATCGTCAGGCTGGGGCTATCGGCATTGCGCGCCGCAGCGGGTAGCAGCGAATGCACCGAGTGCGATCTGTCGCACGTTCGAATCCTGTCGCCTATCACCCGGCATCAGCAATTGATGTTCCAGGTCGGCAACTACCGCAGCCATCTGCGCGAAGTGGGTGTCAGCAACCCCGATGCGGCACCCAACGTCATCTTCAGCAAGGCTGCCAGCGCCTTGACGGGGCCGCAGGACGCACTGCGCAAGCCCGTCGGCGTGCGCCTGCTGGACTACGAAGTGGAGCTGGGCCTGGTGATGGGCCGCCATGTCGACTGTCCGGTCACCGTCGCCGTGCAGCAGTTGTCGCACTTCGTGGCCGGCCTGGTGCTGGTCAACGACATCAGCGCACGCGACGCGCAGATTGCCGACGGCCAGTACTTTCACAGCAAGAGCCATCGCGGTTTCTGTCCGGTGGGGCCCTATCTGGTCTTGCTCGACGAGAGCGAGTTTGCCCTGATAGACCAACTGCAGCTGCGCTTATGGGTCAATGGCGAGCTGCGTCAATCGTCTTGCGTGCGCGACATGGTGCATCCGCCGTCGGCGGCGCTGACGCATTTGAGTGCAGCGATCGACCTGCATCCGGGCGACCTGATTGCGACGGGCACGCCCGGCGGCTGCGCCATACGCGCACCCAAGGTGGTGATCCAGAAGCTGCTGAACCTGCTGCCCGATCGGGTGAAGCTGCGCGGCTTCATCGCAGCGCAGGCACGCAGTGGCCGCTATCTCAAGGCGGGTGATGTCGTGACCGCTGCGATCGCCACGCCGAACGGCGAGATCGACTTGGGAACTCAAAAAACCGAGGTGCTTGCATGAAAAAGACCGCGCTCACCCTGGGCTGCGTGCTGGGCTTGACGGGCTGCATGAGCATGGTCGAGCCTTCGGCCTTGGGGCGTGCTGCACAGGGACAGGGTGCCGAACGGCGGCAGGCCGTCAGTGCCAACACGGACCTGAAGACGTGGGGCGTGGACGGTGCGGCCCTGAGCTACCAGGACACTGGAGGTGACAAGCCGGTTGTTATTTGCCTGCATGCCATCGGCCATGCATCGGGCGACTACGCTGCCGTGGTGGCCGGCTTGCGCGGCCAGTATCGCGTCATTGCGCTGGACTGGCCGGGCCAGGGGCGGTCTGAGGCCATGGCCATTGCACCTGAAGTCAGCCAGTACGCCGAACTCCTGCACCGGTTCGTCGGTGAACTGGAACTCAAACGCTTCGATCTCATCGGCAACTCTGTGGGCGGCGGTGCGGCCTTGCTCTATGCATCAACTCACCATGACCGGGTGCGTTCGGTGGTGGTCGCCAACCCGGCAGGGCTGGACTCGGGCGGCATGCTGGGCGGCATCTTCACCTGGTGGATGGCACGTCGTTTCGACCGCGCAGCCAGCGACCCGGCCGCCTTCCAGGCCTGGTTTGCCGGCTACTACGACGACGTGCTGCCCATGCCGATGGCCGCGAACCAGCGAGAGCGGATCGTCGCCTCGGGTCTGGAAGCAGCGCCTTTGCTGGCCCAGGCCTGGCGTGGCTTTTCCCGGCCGGAGAACGACTTGCGCAGCCGGTTGCCCGGCCTGCGGGCGCCCGTGCTGATCACCTGGGCGCAACGCGACGAGGTCGTGCGGTGGTCACGCAACCGAGAGGCGATTGGCGGCATCCCGGACCACCACGTCGAATTCTTCGATGCGGGCCATACCCCCATGTTGGAACAGCCAGAACAGTTTCTGCGCGTCGTCGTACCCTTCCTGGCGCAGGCGCGACAAGCGGGGCCTGCGCCATGAGCAAATGGCCGACGCGACAACTGTGTGATCACGCGATGAAGGCCAGATAGGTCTTCACCGCGTGATTGTTTATATGATTGAAAGTGCATTGACAACAAGTTCAGGCTGGCGATGACAACCCTTGAAAAAATGATCGGTCATATCAATTCCGAGGCTCTTGATGTAGAGCACTCCAGGCGGCGAATCCTGCTGGGCTTGACGGCATTGCTGACGCTGCCTTCTATCGCCCGTGGTCAAGGTGTCAATTCCGCAGAAGGGATAGGTTCTACCCAGGCCAAGACCCCTGCGCTGGCAGTGGATCCCGCCAGCTACAGAACCTATGACAAGGATTGGCAGGATGAAAGCCGCAAACGTGCGGTTCCTGTTCGAATCTATCTGCCTGCAGCAAGCCTGACTCCCCTTGAGGGTAGGCCGTTGGTCATCTTTTCTCACGGTATCGGGGGGTCGCGCAACGGCTATAGCTATCTCGGGACTTACTTGGCTTCACAAGGTACGGTGTCCCTTCATGTTCAGCATGTCGGCAGCGACCGCAACCTTTGGTTCGGCAATCCATTCAGTCTGGTAGATCGCCTGCAAGGTGCAGCCCAAGATAACGAGGCCGTTCAGAGAGTCAGGGATGTGCGCTTTGCGCTTGACCAGTTCTTGTCGGAAGATGTGAGCCAAATGGTGGACAAGCAGCGAATTGTTGCTGCAGGGCACTCATATGGTGCAAACACCACCATGCTACTGGCTGGCGCTCGTGTAGCCCGGGACGGCGCGGTTTTGAATTTGCGTGATGCTCGTGTTCGCGCGGCAGTGATCATATCGGCACCGCCTTTTTATGGTGAGCTTGATCCGGGCAACATTCTTGGTGACGTTACCGTCCCAAGCCTTCACATCACCGCCACTGAGGATGTGATTTCCATACCGGGGTATGTCTCACCAGCGATTGACCGCATCAAGGTGTTCGATGCCATGGGCGGACCCAGTAAGGCACTGGCTGTGTTTAGTGGTGGTTCTCACAGCGTTTTTACCGACAGGGCCGGTACGGGCGGTCCAGCTCTCAATCCGAAGATCAAACAAGCCACCCGTGAACTCATGGTTGATTTCATCACCAAGGTTTTTGAGGGTGACGCCAGCGGTTTTGAGGCCTGGCCTTTGCGCTACCGGAATCTTTTGGCACGGTGGAGTCTGACTACTGGTCATGCTGTGGGGCGTCATCAGATGTAAATCTGGGATACTCACTTAAAGAGTAGTCCCAATGAACAGCGAATTTGATTTTCTCCGGCGCATCCTGATGCAGATCAGTCCTCTGTCTGACGAATCTATTCGTCCGGTCTTTGCACATGTCCAGCATTCTGAATTTAAAGCGGGTGAATTCCCGCTTCGTGCTGGCGAGCGAGCCACTCATGTGTTGATTGTGGTTAAAGGGCTGTTACACGAGTACTTGCTGGATCGCGATGGCAGACAGGCAACACGTAATTTTTCTAAAGAAGGTGGACTATCGGGGTCACTAGGCGATCTGATATCGGGTGCACCTGCCCTCTCCTATATTGAGGCGCTTGAACCAACAAGTGTGTTGACCATTCCGTGGATAGAGATTGATAAAGCCGCGCAGACAGATATAAAGTGGCAGTTGCTCCTGAGGCGTGTAGTGGAACACTTGTATGTTGATAAAAGAAAGCGCGAATATGCCTTGCTAGCCCTCAGTGCTGGTGAAAGATTGGACTTATTCAAGCAGGATTTTTCCGGACTCCTAAGCCGTATACCCAAGCATGCTATTGCGTCATATCTGGGCATTACCCCTGTGCACCTCAGCCGCCTGTCTTCTGAAAATCGATGAGTTTGGCCTTAGCCCCGTCTTGCGGTTCCTCGGATCAGGGCGTGTCCTAGGTTTTATGTAAACGGTCTCATGGCAGAAAACTGCTAAAAAGTCCCAACCAGGGCTACAAGCCAGAGCGGTATAAATTGAGTTTTGCTACAGCCTAATAGCAAAAAAGCCCCGTAACCATTGCGGCTACGAGGCTTATATTTGGTGGGACCTGCGGGGGTCGAACCCACGACAAACGGATTAAAAGTCCGCTGCTCTACCAACTGAGCTAAGGTCCCGTTTTTGACTACCGTGTAGGTAGCCAAGCCTAAGATTATAGCGTGATTTTTGGCCTCTTTGCAAAGTCTTGACTTGCAATTTCGCCCAACAACCAGCCTGCCGCGCAAATACCGAATGTTGCCGTCACACTGACCACCGACCCGTAGCCGTGGCAGTTCAAGTTGTTGTCGGCTTGCGGTGTATCTGTGCCGCCGGTTTGCGCATCAAGCCTGGGCTGCATCACTGATTCGCGGCTGAAAACGCAGCTCACCTTCATTTTTCCTTGGCGTGCGCCGCTGTGTTCTTTGCGCAGGCGATATCGCAGTTGCGCCAATAACGGGTCATGTGTGGTGAGAGACAGGTCATCAATTTCAACCTTGTGTGCAAGGCGCTTGCCGCCCGCAGCGCCGACTGTGATGAAGTTGACGGCGTGGTGCATGGCCCAGGCAGCCACGGCTGTTTTGGCCTTGACCTGATCGCAAGCATCCAGAATTGAAAGTGATTCTGCCTGGCCATCCATGTGTGCAATGGCGGGCCAGTTGGCAGCATCGACAAATTCTTCAATGCAGCGCACGTCACATTCAGGGTTGATCTGGGCGATGCGTTCACGCATGGCCTGAACTTTCGACTGTCCCAGCGTACTGCTGAGCGCATGAATCTGGCGGTTGATATTGGACTCGGCAATATGGTCCAGGTCAATCAGCGTCAAACGCGCAACACCGCTGCGCGCCAAGGCTTCTGTAGCCCATGACCCCACACCGCCAATGCCGACCACCACCACCTGAGCGGCGCGAATCCGTCTGGCGCCTTCAGTCCCATAAAGCCTTGCCAACCCCCCAAAGCGGCGCTCCAGATCAGCAGTTTCTGACACTAAATGCTGCTCTCCAGCCGCCACAACTGGTATTTAAGCGCAACCACGGCACCCGCGACAATCGCCGCAACTGCTACAAAACTGGTAGCGCTCAAGGTCGACAAACCGGACAGGCCCTGCCCTACAGTGCAGCCCATGGCGGCCACGCCGCCTACCCCCATGAGAACAGCGCCCACCAGGTGGTTGGCGGTGTCTTCGACATCACGAAAACCTTCCCAACGAAAGGTTTTGGTCGCCACAGCGTAGGCGGCAGACCCCAGCACCACGCCAAACACGGACACGATACCGATCGTCAATACCTTGGCCTTGTCGCTGAAAAACATCAGCCAGTCGATGGTGTAAGCGACCGGGGACACAAAGCTCAGGGCTTCCATGCGCCCGGAGTTGGTGGCCAAAAACGCCTCTTGCAGGGTTTCAGGGTGTTCAGCAACAAAGCCCAGGCGGCCACTGACCCACCACATGGCGGCAACAATCAGGCCCAGGCCCAAGCCTGCGAGCAGGTTGTCAAATCGCACAAAATCTCGGCCTCGCAGGGCCCAGACAATCAGGCCCGAGCCCAGTACAAGCGCCAACATCAGCCCGGCGCCGGTCATGCTGAGGCCGAGGGCGCTGCCCAGCCAGTTGGGCAGGGCTGCGTTGCTTGCAAAATCGACCGCAACGCGATCAACCGTCGCGACACGCAGTACGGCGGTGACGCCCTTGAGCGTGGCAAATGCGGCCACAGCCATGACCACAAACACCACCACTGATTTCAGGTTGCCGCCGCCGATGCGAACCAGCGTCTTGCTCCCGCAACCTGACACCAGCACCATGCCAAAGCCAAACATCAAGCCGCCAACCAGGGCCGACAGCAAGATCAAGCGGTTGGAAGCGTAAAGCGTTTTAGACGGGTCAATCAGCCCCGCCGCTGCCAAGGTGTAAAAGCCAATCATCGCCACGCCGACCGCCATTCCCCACTGGCGCATGCGCGTCCAGTCGCTCATGTTGACGATGTCGCTGACGGCCCCCATGGTGCAAAAGTGGGTTCGCTGGGCGATAGCGCCAAAGATGGCGGAGGTAATGAAGGCGGCCCACAGAACCTGCGTGGTGAGAGTCTTGAGTGTTGAGATATCCATGCCCGGATTTTATAGGCATGAAAGGCCGATTAAAAAGACTACTTGAGCTTGGTCAAACGATCTTTGGCAACCGACGCGGCTTCAGACTGAGGGTAGACCTTGATCAGGTCTTCCAGCGTTTTACGAGCTGATTTAGTGTCTTTAAGCTCAACCTGGCAGTTGGCAATAGACAGTGCCGCCTCTGGTGAACGCACATGATCCGGCGCAATGGTGATCAGCGATTTGAAGTTGATCACTGCTTCGCGGTAAGCCTTCAGTGCATATTGCGCATTGCCAAGCCAGAACAAGGCCGATGGCCTGTAACCACTGTCAGGGTAGCGTTTGATGAAGTCCAAAAATGCGGTCTGCGCAGGCGCAAACTCGCCTCTGCGCAAAGTAGCCAGTGCCGCATCAAAGTCACGCATCTCGGCCGGGCTGGCCACAAACTCCTTGCCATCAACGGTCACTTTTGACGGTTCGAACTTGCGCAGTCTTTCTTCAACGCCCTGAGTGATGTCTTTTTGCCTGCGCTGTACCTCGGCAACGTCACGCGCCAGTTGCTCGTCCTGGCCGCGCATTTTGGCGATCTCGGCGCGCAATACTTCGAGCTGATTGGACAGATCCAGAATACTTCTGCGCAACTGGGCGTTGTCTTCATTGGCTTTTTTAAGCTCTTCAACATTTCTCTGTTGCTGCAAATCGACTTTCTGACGCAAATCCAGAATCGCTTTGCGCGCTTCGTTATCGTCAAACAAAGCATGTGCATTGATGGACAGCAGGCCAAATACAGCAGTGATAAAAACAGAGCGCCAGGTTTTTGTTGGATTCATGGTGAATGGTTGTTGGTCGATCAACGGTAGCTTAATTCTGCACGGCGATTCTTGGCCAGCGAAGCTTCGTCAGAGCCTGTGGCAGCGGGCTTTTCCTTGCCAAAACTGACCGCCTCAACCTGGGAATCGGTTACACCGAGTAAACCCAATGCGCGCCGAACTGCTTCAGCACGCTTTTGACCCAACGCCAGGTTGTACTCACGGCCGCCTCGTTCATCAGTATGGCCCTCGATCGCCATCTTGCGAATCTTGTTGGCAGCCATGTATTTTGCATGCGCTTCGACCGCGCCCTGAAACTCTGGCTTGAGGGTAAAGCTGTCGTAATCAAAGTAAATGATTTTTGCGATGCCAACTGGACCAGCCACGCTGGTGTTGTTAGCCATGATCTCAACCGGCGCGACACCAGACGAACTGGTGGCGCTGCTGGTGTCTGACTGGGCAGTAATCAGTGTTGCAGTACGGCTTTCGACGGGCACTTCATCAAGCTTGACGTTTGAGCCGCAAGCGACCAGCAGTGCAGAAAGAACGACCGCGCAAGCACTTGAAAAAATATGGCGTTTCATGAATAACCCCCTGTTAAAAATTGATCAATAACATGACTATGAACTGTTGACGGCGGCAGGCGTGTAAGGTTTCGGCGTCGATCCAGGTCGTCATCAACGTGAAAATGGACTCCAGTCGGGCTCGCGAATGTCACCACTGGCTCCAGCCAGTCGCGCCTTGATTTTCCCGTCAAGCGTGGTGGTCATCAAGGCTTCACGTCCTTGCTGCTGGGTGGCGTACACAATCAAACGGCTGTTGGGTGCAAAACTCGGGCTTTCGTCGGCGCTGGTATCGGTGATCTGGTTGACAGTACCGCTGGCAAGCTCCATCACGTGCAGCTTGAAAGCCCCCCCGACGCGGGAAATGTAAGCCATGTATTTGCCATCCGGGCTAATCGTGGGCGATATGTTGTAGCTGCCTGTAAAAGTGACACGTTCAACGTTTCCGCCAGCAGCAGGCATGCGATAAATTTGTGGTGCGCCGCCACGGTCGCTGACAAAATAAATGCTTTTGCCGTCTGGCGAGAAAGCTGGCTCGGTATCGATGCTGGACGATTGCGTCAGCCGGCGTGGTTCACCGCCATTGGCATCCATGGCGAAAAGCTGGGAACCACCATCACGGCTCAGCGTTGCTACGATTTGCCGGCCATCCGGTGACCATGCGGGCGCACTGTTTGAACCCCGAAAATTAGCCAGTAACCGGCGCTTGCCGCTGGCAACATCATGCGCGTAAATGACTGGCTTTCGGGACTCAAAGGACACGTAGGCCAGTTGCGCACCATTGGGTGACCAGGCTGGGGAAATAATGGGTTCAGGGCTGGCCAAAGCCGATTGCGCGTTTTCACCATCGGCATCAGCGACCCAAAGTGTGTAGCGCTGCCCCGCTTTGGTCACGTAGGCTATACGGGTCGAAAAAACACCTTTTTCGCCGGTCAACTTTTCATAAACAAAATCTGAAAGACGGTGAGCCGACAAGCGCAATTCGGCAGCCGTCACGGCGTAGCTTGGCCCACCCAAATCCTGACCACGGAGCACATCCCATAGCCGCAGGCGAACGTCGAACCTGCCATCAGCAAGGGGCGTGACGCTGCCCGTGACCAGTGAGTCCGCGCCTTTTTGCTTCCACAAAGCCATGTCAGGCCGGGAACTCTCATCAAGCGTGACGCCAGATGTATCAACCGCGCGAAAGATACCGCTGCGTTCCAGATCAGCCTTGACAATCGCGCCAATTTTTTGCGGGGCTTGCGCCTCACCGCGAAAAGTTGCAATCGCTATCGGCATCTGCGTCAAACCAACGCCGGATACTTCTACCCTGAACTGCGCAAATACTGGGGCAGTCCATGGCAGGGCAGACACTGCCATAAGCTTGACAAAGTTGCGACGGTAAAAAGGTGGGGTTGGGTGCATGTGAAAATTTTAAATCTGTTGTCAGTCAGCTACTGTAGGGGTGTGACCTCACCTGCGGCGCGAGGTTCAATTTGGGCAAGTCCTTTTTCTGCAATGATTTGATGCGTTTGCATGCGATTCTCAACCCTTTGCTGGTTGGCGGATGCTTGTCCGCGCTGTTGTTCACGGTGCCACAGGTGGTAAACCTCCGTCGCCCAAAAACCATTTTTGCGTTTGACACCTGAGTTGCTCAGGCGCAGAACCAGATCGGCATCTTCATGGCCCCAGCCCTCAAAGGTTTCGTCAAAGCCGTTCACAGCGAAAAAGTCTTGCCTCCAAACAGCCATGTTGCAGCTGCGGATACCTTTCCACTCAAAGCTCTGTTGTAACCGATATAAGGAAGAGGGCCATTTCAAGAGGTGCAACAGTTTGTTGCTGTCGCCTTTGAGGCGTGCCATGACCCAGAATGCCAGGGACTGATCGAGCAGATCAATGTCTTCACTGACAACCATTTGGGTCAGTTTGTGGCTTAACAAGACCCTGCTACCGTTCACGAAGCACGACATTTCAGCCAGCGCGATGTGGGCCTTGACGAAAGTCGGGCCGGGCACGCAGTCACCATCGACAAACACCAGATAGTCGCCTGTCGAGTGGTAAGCCCCCAAGTTACGGGCTCTGGACGCTGTGAATCCAGCATCGGGATGCCACACATGGCGAACCGGGCAGTTGAACTTCGGGCATTTTTGCTTGAGCAAGTTCACATGTTCGTTGCTGGACCCGTCATCAGCCACCAGCACTTCATGACCCGCTCCGCACTGTTTGGCTAACGAGCGCAAAACCGCCAGCAACGCATCTGTTCGGTTGTAGGTCAGGACAACAAAACTGATCTTCATTTGGCAGCAGGGTCTTTTCGTGACAACAGCCAAAGCTTGAGGTAGCGGTAATAAGTCCCCTCAGCATTTGAAATAGCCAGCACCAAACCCATGCGCCCGTCCAGAAAGCCAAGACGCAACAGATAAGTTCTTAAAAACGCCCACAAGCCATGGCCTAGAGCTTTGCCCAAAGACGCTTTTTTGCCTTGCTTGAACAGCGTTTGAGCACCCGCTGTTGAATAGCGATTGGCTTTGTCAAGAACAGCTTCAAAGCTGGTGAAGCTCTCGTGAAGCAGGTGCTCTTTCAGGTGACCAATCGCCTGCGACGTGATGATTTTCTCGTGTACTAGGTCATCTGAAAATTTGGCGGTGCCGCGCCTGAACAGCCGGATCACACGGTCTGGATACCAGCCTGAATGGTGCATGTTTTGGCCACAATAACTGGACAGCCGGGGAAAAGTGTAAACATCAAATTGAGGTTTGATCAGCACTGACTTGATCTCAGCCTGCAGCTCGGGACTGAGTTTTTCGTCTGCATCTATCGACAACACCCAATCGCAGCGCGCCAATGCCAGCACCCGATTTTTTTGAGTACCAAAACCAGGCCAGTCAAGGGATTGACTGACTTCGGCACCCATCTCATTGGCGCGTTCTACAGTACCGTCTGTGCTGCCTGAATCCAGTACCAGAAGCTGATCGGCAAACAGAACCGATTGCAAACAGGCCTGGATGTTAAGCGCTTCGTTTTTCGTGATCACAATGACAGACAAGCTGGCCAACGTTTGCCTTTCACCATCGGTTTAAAAAAACAGCCGCTGCCACCAGCGCCCAACCTGGAAAGCATAGCAGACGAGCTGCGCCAAGAAATGACTGGCGCGTGGAATGAATCACAGATAATGCCAACAAAGCCTGAATCACGATAACGACCATTTTGTTCAAGACAACCCTTAACTTTCGACTGCTGCTTGTCTGTATGTTGGCAGCATCCGTCGGTTTGCCGATTGGTTTTTTGAGCCTGGCAAAGTTCATGTTGTTCATCGGCGCTATCTTTATTTTGATGCGAGGTGGTAAGTTGATTGCCAGTTCAACGGCAAGTACTGCTCAAAAGCCAACCACTACCATCCTGATTTTTATAATTCTTGGCGCATTTGCGGCCAGTACGGCGTGGTCATCTGGCTCGCAGGTTGAGGCCTTTAATTCTTTGAGCAAATACGGAAAATTGCTGATCATTCCGATTATTTGCGTGCTGATTAAAAGTCGTCGCGAAGCATTGACCGCACTGGCCAGTTTTGCGGCCGGACAACTTTTTTTGCTCATCAGCGCGTGGATGATTTTTATCAAATTGCCCGTACCATGGGCGCTCTCGCAATTCTCGCTTAGTCATCACGTCGTTTTTTCAAGCTACCTGGATGAGGGCTTGATGTCTGCTGTACTGGCAGCTGTCAGCTGGCATTTGAGGGCGCTGATACCGGGCATGTATGGGCGCTACGCTGCCATGGCGGTCTGCCTGCTGGCACTTGGCAATGTGTTCTTTCTGCTCCAGGGTCGAAGCGCGCATGTAGTGACCATCTTTTTGCTGACACTTGCCATCATGTGGCAATTGCCACGCAAGTTCCGCGTGGTGATTGTTGTTTTGCCTTTTCTAATGGTGCTGGCGTTGTACTTGAGTTCAACAAAAGTTCAGACTCGACTGGACAGTCTTAAGAAGGAAGTTCAGACTTTTTCCTTCAAGCAAGGGGTGGATGTCGACTCCACCAATTCGTCCGGTATTCGGCTGCATTTCTGGCACCGGGCTCTGCAATCGATTGCCGAGCATCCGGTGGCTGGATCGGGAGCAGGAAGCTGGAGCACCGAATTCAATCGCCTGGAGCGGACGGCTAATCCTGCGCATGATGACATTCAACCTCTGGGTAACCCACATCAGGAATATCTGTTGTGGGGTGTGCAACTGGGTGTGCCCGGCATCTTGCTGCTGTTGGCGCTGATGGTGTCTATCTTGAAAGATTCTTTGGCAATGGACACCCCAACCGCCAGAGCCACACAGTCAGCGCTTCTTGCATTGGCGATGGCGTGCCTGTTCAATTCGTCCCTGTATGACGCCCAGATCGGTGATTTCTTTTGTGTGGTTTTGGGCCTGCTTCTGGCATTAGGCCTTCATCCTAAAAATACGTCCCAGGACCTGAATCAGCCTTTACAGACAAAAATGCCAGCATGACCAGCGAAGCTCAACAACCCATGCTGACCGCCAAAAAATCGGTATGGCAACGCATTCGCCGCGTTTGGCCCTACTTCAGCCAGTCGCGTGGTGCGTGGGCTGTGGCGATCAGCGCCACGATTGTCGCGTCTGCCACTGAGCCTTTCATCCCCGCCATGCTCAAGCCGCTGCTGGACCGGGGCTTTCAGGCTGGGGCTTTGAACGTGTGGCTGGTGCCTGCCAGTTTGCTGCTGCTGTTCACGGTCCGAGGTCTGTCTGGCTTTGTAGCGCAGTACGCGATTGCTCAGGTGACCAATGTTGGCCTGCAGTCACTGCGCAAGGCCATGTTTGACAAGCTGCTTACCGCGCGGTTGTCGCTTTTCACGGAGCAAAGTGCCAGCGCCATTTCCAACACGGTGGTCTACGAGGTCTACAACGGCTCAATGATTCTGAACAATGCCATTTTGAAGCTGGCGCGTGACTTTTTGACCATGCTGGCATTGATGGCCTATCTGATTTTTTTAAACTGGAAGCTGATGCTGGTGGTGTCGCTGCTGTTTCCTGCGGTTGCAGTTGTCATACGTTTGCTGACCATCAGGCTTTACCGACTAACGAAAGAAAGCCAGACCGCCACCGACAACCTGGCCTATGTGGTGGAGGAAAACGTCTTGGCCTACAGGGACATCCGGCTCAGTGGTGCGCAAGCTTCACAAGCCTCGCGGTTTGACCAGTTAAGCCATTCGCTGCGAAGGCTGTCGATGAAATCAACCGTGGCTTACGCCAGCATGAGCGCCATCAACCAGGTTCTGGCGGCGATCGCATTGTCGGCTGTCGTGTCAATAGCTCTGCTGCAATCTTCAGACAACACCACGACAGTCGGTGGTTTCGCGGCTTTTGTCACCGCCATGCTGCTGTTGATTGCGCCGATCAAGGGCTTGTCAGACGGTGTCACGCCCATCACGCGCGGACTCGCGGCGCTAGAGCGTGGCCTGGATCTGATGGATCTAACCGAAGACGAATCGGACGGTGCATTTTCAAAGACCAGAGCATCAGGTGCCATTGAATTCAATGACGTGACGGTGGTTTACAAGGATGGTGCAATCCCGGCCATCAATGGCTTGACTCTGACAATTTCACCTGGCGAAACCATTGCGCTTGTGGGCGCGTCGGGCTCGGGTAAAACCACGCTTGCCAGCCTGCTGCCTCGGTTTGTCGACATCACATCCGGCCAGGTTGAACTGGACGGTCAGGACATCAGACAATGGCGCATGGATTCTTTGCGTTCGCAGTTCGCGGTCGTCAGCCAGCATGTGGTGATGCTTAACAGCTCGATAGCCTTTAACGTGACGCTGGGCCAACCGTTCGGCCGGGACAAAGTCATGCAGTGCCTGAATGCTGCCAACCTAGGGGCGTTGATAGCTGAGTTACCGCAGGGCATTGACACCGTGCTGGGCCATAACGCCATGCAGTTGTCAGGTGGCCAGCGCCAACGTCTGGCCATTGCCAGGGCGCTGTACAAAGACGCGCCGATTCTGATTCTGGATGAGGCTACATCTGCGCTTGACACCGAATCTGAGCAAGCCGTCCAGGAAGCTATCAAACGCCTTGCCGTGAACCGCACTTCCTTGATCATTGCCCACCGGCTGTCGACTGTGCAGCATGCCGACCGCATCGTCATGATGAATGCAGGCCGGATTGTTGAGATCGGATCACACTCACAACTGCTGGCCCAAAACGGTGCCTATGCAAACCTTTACAGGCTTGGCCTGAATGCTGATTGAATCCTGAAAGCCTCACATGAATATTTTGCTGACAGGCGCTGACGGTAACTTTGGTTCTGCCTTTCAACATCAGGCCAGTAAAAACAGCACCGCCCGCGTGATACCCCTAGGTCGCAAGGATTGGCCTCAGATTAATGAAAAGCTGGCATCGGCTGATGTTGTGGTGCATGCGGCCAGTGACTTGCGCACAGCCGCCAGTATCGCCCCCAGCCGCCTGCTGGACTCCAATGTGATGACGACTGCCACGCTGCTCGAAGCAGCGCGTGAACAGCGCGTCAAGCGACTGGTGTTTCTCAGCAGTTGCGCAGTTTACGGAGAAGACATGCGCACGGGTGAAGACAGCGTGTGCTGCCCGATCACCATCAATGGCATTTCAAAACACCTGAACGAAAAACTGGTGGCCGAGTTTTGCAGTGCCAACGGCATTGAGTTTCAAATTCTGCGCGTTTTTAACAGCTACGGCGGCGATGACCGGTTCTCGATATTTTCAAAACTGAAACGGGCATTGCAAACAGGCTCACCTTTTACCCTCAACAACGATGGCCGCATGCAGCGCGACTTCATTCATGTGGCGGATGTTGCTTCAGTGGTGTTGAATTTATCAGTCAGGTGCATTGCCCATACCCACCTTAACATTGGCACTGGCGTTGCGACCAAAATATCAACTCTGGTTGATAGAGTGTCAGAGCAGTTTCCGCAATTGGTGATTCAGCGCGGGCTGACGCAAGAAGCAGAATACTCACGCGCTGACATCACGCACCTGCGTGAATTCTGGACTGACGATTTCATTCATGTAGAAGACTATATTCGCAACGACTTTGCCAGCTATGCCAACGCTGGTCACCTGGAAACAAGCTGATAAATGGCGTAATACTTGGCCTTGGCGATGTCCCAACTGTATTTTTCAGCAAATATAAATCCATTTTTTTCCAGGGTGTGGCGGGAATCAGCATCCAGCCAGATCTTGCTCAATGCATCTGCCATGCCCTGAATGTCGTCTGGGTCGGCCAACAATATCGCATCCTGATGATTGACCAGCAGACTGCCCATGTTGTTATAGGGCTCATTGGTCGTCACCACTGGCACATGCCTGGCCATGGCCTCCAGCAGCACCATGGGAAACACGTCTTGTGTGGTTGGGTGTGCCAGGCAATCCATCGCAGCATAAGCCATGGGCATGTCGCTGACAACACCCATGAAGCGGCAGGACTTTCCAGCACCCAGCGCCTGCACCAGGTCGTCGTAACGATCGGCCTGAGCCGGATTGCCGAAAACCGCAATCTGCACATTAAAAGGCAAAAGCGCAGCGCCTTTGAGCAAGGTGCCCAAGCCCTTCTTTTTAAAGTCGTGGCCTACGAATCCGACCGTCATGACTGCAGGGTTGAGGCCAAGACTTGTCCGTGCCGACATTTTCTCAGCCGGCGTCAATACTTGCGTGGGAATATCAACGCCAGGCGGAATCACGCTGGCCAGCGGCATGGCCGGCAGAATTTTCACGGTCTCGTCATGCACAAACTGGGACACAAAAACGCTGTGATGACCTGGGCTGCACAAACGCTTTTTTTCAAGCCACAAATAGGCCAGCAAACGCGGACTTAGCGCAATGCGCAGCTTGCTCATGCCGCGCTGCATCAAGCTGGCTTGAACCGTTTTGACACTCACGGTTTGCACGTCACCGTGTGTCACGTTCTCATAAGAGTGAACTACATCAAAACCAGTGCGGGTAAGCCGCTTGCTGTGCCAGCTGAACCAGAGTTGATTAAGCCAGCGCGTGCGCAGCGGAAATTTGGGGACTTGAATGTGCTTGAACAGCGCAGGCGACTGATCGAACCCCTGAGATACCACAGTGATGTCGCACTCGGCCAGCATGGATGTAGCCAGCGATACGGCCAGACTTTCCGCCCCACCCCCAATTTTTGAGAAATTGCGGGTCACGATGGCCAGTCTGGTTTTAATCATGCGTACACGTCACCCGGGTGGTTGACGGCGCGCTTGTCCTCATAGCGGCTCAGACACTTCAGCAGCAACTGCATCCATGTCGTTGTACGGCTGACCAGCACACGCGGCAGAAGCAACTCATCAGACTGACCTTGCACTGCTCTGCCACGGACGGTCGTGGTGGCTGTCAGGTAACCTGCAGCCCTGACGTTTTGAACCGCTGTTTTGTTCAGACCACCGTAGGGATAACAAAAATGCTGCACACCGGCTTTTTGTTGCACCAAGGCTTCAAGCTGTGTTTTGGATTGAATGATTTCCATGGCCTGCTCAGCTTCGCTCAGAGTTTCAAGGTTGGCATGGTTCAGAGTGTGCGAGCCAACTTCCTGGCCCGCATCAACCCAGGCCTTTAACTGCTGAGCGTCCATCAATGGGACCTGTATCACGCCTCTTTCCAAATCCCAACTGTTGGTCTTACCCACCTGATTGGCCACGATGTAGCAGGTTGAGCTGAAGCCAAAGCGTTTCAAAATGGGCAAGGCACAGCGCAGATTGTTTTCGTAACCATCATCAAAGGTGATACCGAACACCTTGCCGTGCTTTTCACCGTTCAAGTAAGGCAACAAATCCCCCATCGACTTGCCCTGGTAACCCAGAAAATTCAAAGCTGCCATTTGCCGGCTGAAAGTTTTGGGCGACACCACCAGCCCACGCATTGGCGAGCCTTTGGGCGGCTCAGCATCAACCTGGTGGTACATCAGGATAGGTATGGTTTGATGTGACATGATCAGTTAAATCAAAACAATATCGTATTGCTCTTGCGCCATTGCGGCTTCGGCCTGCAACGAAATCGGTTTGCCAATAAAGTCGCTCAAGCCGGCCAGGTGCTGGCTTTCTTCATCAAGAAATAGCTCGATGACCTTGGGTGATGCAACAACACGAAACTCGCGCGGATTGAATTGGCGAGCTTCACGCAAAATTTCACGCAGGATGTCATACGTCACGCTACGCGCCGCTTTGACCACTCCCTTGCCACTGCACGCGCTGCATGGCTCGCACAGTTGATGTGCCAGCGATTCGCGGGTTCGTTTTCGGGTCATTTCCAGCAATCCGAGCGCTGAAAAACCGTTGACGGTGGTTTTGATGCGGTCGCGCGAGAGCTGCTTCTGAAATTCAGCCAGTACAGCGTCTCGGTGGTTGTCCTTCACCATGTCAATGAAGTCAACAATCACAATGCCGCCAAGGTTTCGCAGCCTGAGTTGCCGGGCAATCGCCTGTGACGCTTCAAGGTTGGTCTTGAAAATCGTATCGTCAAAATTGCGCGCACCAACAAAACCGCCCGTGTTCACGTCCACCGTCGTCAGCGCCTCGGTCTGGTCAATGATGAGGTAACCGCCCGATTTCAAGTCAACCCTGCGACCCAGTGCCTTGGCAATGTCTTCGTCGATGTTGAACAGGTCGAAAATGGGTCGCTCGCCGGCATAGTGCTGGAGTTTCTGCGCCGTTGCTGGCATGAACTCGGCAGCAAAGGTTTTGAGCATGTCAAACTGCTCATGCGAGTCAATGCGGATGGTCTGGGTGCCTTCAAACACCACATCACGCAGCACGCGCTGCAGCAGATTCAAGTCCTGATGTAGCACCGATGCGGGCGGCTTGCGAACGGATGCGTCTTTGATTCGAGCCCAGGTTTTGCGCAGATAGGCAATGTCTTCAGCAAGCTCCGCGTCCAGCGCGTCTTCACCATTTGTGCGCAAAATAAATCCGCCGCCCGCTTCCCCGGCCAACGCAACCACACGCTGGCGCAATTCTTCGCGCTGCTTGGGTGGTATTTTCTGAGATACACCGACATGGTTGTCTTGAGGCAAAAATACCAGCAAACGCCCAGCGATGCTGATCTGTGCTGTCAGCCGTGCGCCCTTGGTGCCAATCGGGTCTTTCAGCACCTGCACCATCACTGCCTGGCCTTCAAACAACTGTTTTTCAATCGGCTGAACCGCGGGCGAGGGCATGTCGGCATCCACGTGGCGGCTGTTGATGCTACTCATCAAATCGGCGACATGCAAAAAGGCGGCCTTGTCCAGACCAATATCAATGAACGCTGATTGCATGCCCGGCAGCACACGGGCGACTTTGCCCAAGTACACATTGCCAACCAGGCCACGCTCCAGCGATCGTTCAACCTGCAGTTCCTGCAGCGCGCCATGCTCAATGACTGCCACGCGGGTTTCTTGAGGCGACCAGTTGATGAGAATGTCTTGTTGCATGGCGACGGATTTTAAATTTTCTGGCCAGCCGCGCGAAGCAGCAAAGCCGTTTCACGAATCGGCAAACCCATGATGCCACTGTAACTGCCGTCAATCCGCGTGATATGCAGCGCCGCCCTGCCCTGCACGGCATACGCACCCGCCTTGCCCAAGGGCTCGCCAGTGGCCACATAGGTGTTGATTTGTTGACCTGTCATCGCCTCAAACGTTACTTTCGAGGTACACAGTGCGTTAAAACGTTGGAGCCCTGACTGGATGGCCACAGCCGTCAGCACGCGGTGGGTATGACCCGATAGTTCAGTCAACATGCGTTTTGCGTCTTTTGCGTCTTCTGGTTTGCCGTAAATCGTTCGACCCAGGGAAACGGTGGTGTCTGAGCAGAGGATGGGGGCTGGTGGGAGCTGTCGAGCTTTTAATCGGGCAACAGCTGCATCAAGTTTGAGATGGGTCACGCGTTCGACGTAGGCAGCAGGTGCTTCGTTTTTCAACACCGCCTCGAGCGCTTCTGCATCATCGTTGTTGTCAGGCAAAAGCAGTTCATAGCGCACACCAAGCTGTTCCAGCAACTGTCTGCGGCGAGGGCTTTTTGATGCAAGGTAGACAAATTCAGCCATTTACTCTCGATGGTACGGGTGGTTGATGGTGATGCTCCACGCTCTGTAAAGTTGCTCAATCAGCAAAACCCGCACCATTGCATGCGGCAGGGTCAGATCAGACAATCGCAGACGTTCACGCGCCGCCTTTTTAAAACCGGCGTCCAGACCATCAGGCCCGCCAATCACTATCGCCACATCATCGCCTGACAGTTGCCAGGCCTTGAGCCGCTCCGCAAGTGCCATGGTCGTTACATGGGTGCCGCGTTCGTCCAACGCCACGATGTGTGTGCCGCGCGGAATCGCCGCCTCAATGCGAGACTTTTCAGCCAGCAGCAGCGTGTCCAGTGTTTTGGACGCGCGTGGTTCGGTTTTGACAACCTTGAGCTCGACCTTGATTTCGGGTGGAAAGCGCTTGGTGTAATCGTCATAGGCCGTTTGCGCCCAGTCGGGCACTTTCATGCCGACGGCGACGATCGTCAGCCTCATTTGCTGCGTGGCGCGGGTTTCTTTGCAGCGGTTTTGGCGACAGCTTTTTTAGCAGCCACTTTTTTAGCAACAGGCACTTTGACGATCGGCGTTTTCGCGGCAGGTTTACGCGTTTTGACCACAGGTTCAGCCGCCGTTTCAGTCGCGTTGCGCTTGGCGGTCCAGTCGTTGGTTTTGCCAATCCGGCCCACATAGCTGGAATCCACCGTCGTCGTCGGAATACGCACAGGCGCCTTGACAGCGGATTTGGCAGACTTTTTGGCAGCAACCTTCTTGCCTGCCACTTTTTTACCCGCCAAATTCTTGCCTGGCTTGACTTCAGGCTCTGGTTTCTCTACCACTTTGGCGGCTTTGACCAGCGGCGCAGGCGCACCCAGCTTGAGCTTGATCGGCTTGTCGCCCCAGAGCTCTTCCAGGTGGTAATACTGGCGAATCGTCGGCTGCATGATGTGAGCTACCGCCGAGCCGCAATCGACAATGATCCACTCGCCGTTGTCTTCGCCTTCAATGCGCGGCTTGCTGAAACCAGCGTCACGGACCGCATCGCGCACGCTGGCGGCCAGCGCCTTGGTTTGGCGGTTCGATGTGCCTGAGGCAATGATGACTCGCTCAAACAGCGAAGTGATGTGTTCGGTGTCAAACACCACAATGTCCTGCGCCTTGACGTCTTCCAGACCGTCAATGATTGCGCGCTGGAGCTTTTGCACGTCTTTTTTCTCAAGTGCTGCGGAGGTTTTGACGGGTGATGTGGTCATGCGGTCATTCAATCAGGTTAAGTGGCTTTAGAAATTTGGTAGAGCTGATGCTGTGCAATATAGCTGGCAACCTGGCGGGGGATCAAGTCTGCAATAACCTGATTTTCGCCTAATCCGCCAGATATCAGTTGTCGGATTTGTGTCGCGCTGACGGCCATGGGCGGCATTGGGAGCACCAAAACACGCTTTTCAGGCTGTTTTAGGGCATTAAATTGGCCTTCAGCCCAATCAAATCGGGCGCGAGCAGCTATACAAATTATAGCTATTTTCATGATCTCCCGCCACTGATGCCATTTCTCAAAGGCTGCAAACTGGTCGCCGCCCATCAGCAAATACAACTGGGCGCTGGGATTTTCAGCTTGCAGCGCCTGCAAAGTGTCGATGGTGAAGGTCGGCCCAGCACGTTTGATCTCACGGTCATCCACCACCACGCCGGGCAAATCGGCAAAAGCGAGGCGGGTCATGGCCAGCCGATGCGAAGGCGCACTTAGCGTCCTCGCCTTGTGCCAGGCTTGCCCGGTGGGGATGACATGCAACACGTCAAGTTCAAGCTCTGCCAGCGCCGTTTGGGCCAGGGCTATGTGAGCGTTGTGCGGCGGGTCAAACGCACCGCCAAAAACACCCATCTTCTTGAGAACCTGACTCAAACCCAGTCCCGCTGGGGTAAAAATTCTTTAGTCAAACGCTCCTCAGGCGATCCCGCAACAACTTCACGCTGGTACGACCAGCTGGCCAGCGGGGGCATGCTCATCAAAATGGATTCAGTGCGGCCACCCGACTGCAAACCAAAGTGCGTGCCCCGGTCCCAGACCAGGTTGAACTCCACATAACGGCCGCGCCGGTAGAGCTGAAATTCCCGTTCACGTTCGCCGTAGGGCGTGTCTTTGCGCTTTTCAACGATCGGCAGATAGGCTTTGAGGAACCCGTCGGCAACGCTCTGCATCATGGCAAAGCTCTGAACAGGTCCGAGCTCCTGAAAATCGTCAAAAAACACACCGCCGATACCGCGCTGCTCGTTCCTGTGCTTCAAATAAAAATACTCGTCGCACCACTTTTTAAAGCGCGGGTATTTGTCATTGCCAAAAGGCTCTAATGCGTCTTTGCAGGTCTGATGAAAGTGGACAGCGTCCTCCTCAAAACCGTAATACGGCGTCAAGTCCATGCCACCACCAAACCAGCACACCACCGGGCCGCCATCAACCGGCGTGGCGGCCAGCATGCGCACGTTCATGTGGACGGTTGGCACATAGGGGTTTCGAGGGTGAAACACCAGCGACACGCCCAGCGCCTCAAATGGCGCACCGACCAGCTCGGGCCGGTGCTGCGTGGCCGATGGTGGCAATTTTGGCCCCCGCACATGCGAAAACCCGCAACCCGCCCGCTCAAACAACTGACCACCTTCAAGAATTTGCGTGACGCCGTTGCCTTGCAGCAGCTCGCCCGGTGCTTTTTCCCAGTGATCTGACAAAAATGGTTGGCCATCCATGCTTGAAATGGCCGTGGTGATGCGGCTTTGCAGCCCCAATAAAAAAGCCCGAACGGCAGAAGGTTCTGTGGTGATCATCAGGATTTGATGGCCTTGTGGCCAATGTCTTTGCGCATTTGTGCGCCGTTAAAAGAAATGCCCTGTGCCACGTCATAAGCCCGCTGCTGCGCGGCTTTGACGGTACTTCCCAAGGCCGTCACGCAAAGCACCCGGCCACCAGACGTCAGGGTTTCGACGGTCTGGTTAACCTGTGTTGTTGTACCCGCATGAAACACCATGCAGTCATCCGCCTCAGGCGGTAAACCCTCAATCACATCACCCTTGCGCGGGCTCAAAGGATAGCCGTGCGCAGCGATGACCACGCCCAGCGCGGGGCGGCGGTCCCAAACGAGCTCCGTGGTGTCCAGCGCGCCAGAGGTCGCCGCCAGCATCACATCCACCAGATCAGTTTTCAGCCGCATCATGATGGGTTGGGTTTCCGGGTCGCCCATGCGGCAGTTAAATTCAAGCGTTTTCGGTTTGCCCTGGGCATCGATCATCAGGCCCGCATATAAAAACCCGGTAAAAGTGATGCCGTCTTTTTCCATCCCCTTGATGGTCGGCAAAATGATTTCACGCATGGCACGGTCATGGACATCAGGTGTCACCACCGGTGCGGGTGAATAGGCACCCATGCCGCCCGTGTTCGGCCCCTGGTCGCCATCCAGCAGGCGCTTGTGGTCCTGGCTGGTCGCCATCACAGCGACGTTTTTACCGTCGCACATCACAATAAAGCTGGCTTCTTCACCCTGCAAGAACTCTTCAATGACAACCCTGGCCCCACCCTCGTTGTGCGTCACGCCCAGCACATTCTGGTCGGGACCAGCGGCCAACATGAATTCAATCGCTTCATGCGCCTCATGCAGCGTCATCGCGACCACCACACCTTTTCCGGCTGCCAAGCCATCCGCCTTGACCACAATTGGCACGCCCTTTTCATCGACATACGCATGCGCAGCCACCGCATCGGTGAAGGTTTCGTAGTCAGCTGTCGGTATGCCGTGACGCTTCATGAAGGCTTTTGAAAACGCCTTGGAGCTCTCTAACTGCGCCGCAGCCTTGGTCGGGCCAAACACCTTGAGGCCGTGAGCGCGAAACTCATCGACGATGCCAGCGGCCAAAGGTTGCTCAGGCCCCACGACTGTCAGCGCTATCTTCTCAGTAGCTGCCCACACCCGTAATTCATTGATATCTGTGATGTTGACGTTCTGCAAGCGCTTGTCCAGCGCCGTCCCGCCATTACCGGGTGCCACATACACGGCCTGCACTTTGGGCGATTGGGCCAGCTTCCACGCCAGCGCATGTTCACGGCCACCACCGCCTACAACCAAAACTTTCATGGCAATACTTTCATTCTCATGTTTTTATTCTTGCATTGAGGCGTTATGAAACACCTCCTGTGTGTCGTCCAGATCTTCCAGCACGTCCAGCAGCTTTTGCATGCGTGCCGCGTCGGTGCCAGCCATGTCGATCATGTTGTCAGCACGCATGGTGACTTCAGAGACTTCGGCCTTCAAACCTGCAGCTTCCAGGGCGTTCTTGACCGCCTCAAATGCGGTGTAGGGTGTCAGCACTTCAATCGCACCGTCTTCATGGGTGATAACGTCGTCGGCGCCAGCGTCCAAAGCCAGTTCCATGACCCTGTCTTCAGATGTGCCGGGCGCAAAAATCAATTGCCCGCAATGTTTGAATTGAAAGGCTACCGATCCTTCAGCCCCCATGTTGCCGCCATACTTTAAAAAGGCATGCCGTACCTCGGCCACAGTGCGGGTTTTATTGTCGGTCATGCAGTCAATGATGATGGCCGCCCCGCCGATGCCGTAGCCTTCGTAACGTACTTCTTCGTACTGCACCCCCTCCAGGCTGCCGGTGGCTTTGGCGATGCCGTATTTGACGTTTTCGAGCGGCATGTTGGCAGCCTTGCCTTTTTCTATGGCCAGGCGCAAGCGTGGGTTGGTGGCGGCGTCACCACCACCCAGGCGTGCCGCCACCATGATCTCGCGCATGACCCGGGTCCAGATGCGCTGGCGCTTTTCGTCCTGCCTGCCCTTGCGGTGTTGAATATTCGCCCATTTACTGTGACCGGCCACGAGGATCCTTGAAATTTGCTTTAATTTTGAATTACGCTACTTGTTGTATTTTACTTTTACACCACAGGACACCTCATGGCCGAGCCAATACTGATTGCCAAAAACAGCGCCACCGTGTGCGAACTCCTCCCAGCCCTGGCCAATCGTCATGGTTTGATCACCGGTGCCACAGGCACGGGTAAAACCGTGACGCTGCAAACACTGGCTGAAAACTTCTCAAAAATCGGCGTTCCGGTGTTCATGGCTGACGTCAAAGGCGACCTGACGGGCATCAGCCAGGCCGGAAAAATTGGCGACAAGATGGCGGGCATTTTGAAGGAGCGCGGCATTGACACGCCCGAATCTGAGGCTTGCCCTGCAACGCTTTGGGACGTGTTTGGCGAGCTGGGCCACCCGGTGCGCGCCACCATTTCAGACATGGGCCCATTACTGCTGGGCCGCATGCTGAACTTGAACGAGACCCAGGCGGGCGTACTTAACCTGGTTTTCAAAATCGCTGACGACAACGGCATGCTGCTGCTGGATTTAAAAGACCTGCGTGCGATGTTGCAATACGTGGGCGATAACGCCAGCGAGTTCACCACCAAATATGGCAATGTCAGCTCAGCCAGCGTGGGCGCCATTCAGCGCGGGCTGCTGCAAATTGAAAGCCAGGGTGCTGACAAGTTTTTTGGCGAGCCGATGCTGAACATCAGCGACTTTATTCAAACGGTGGACAGCAAGGGCGTGATCAACATCCTGACCGCCGACAAGCTGATGAATTCGCCACGCCTGTATGCCACCTTTTTGCTCTGGATGCTGTCGGAGCTGTTTGAGCAGTTGCCCGAGGTCGGCGACATGGAGAAACCCAAGCTGGTGTTCTTTTTTGACGAAGCGCACTTGCTTTTTAATGAGGCGCCCAAGGTGCTGATTGAGCGCATTGAGCTGGTGGTGCGGCTGGTTCGCTCCAAAGGCGTGGGCGTTTATTTCGTCACGCAAAACCCGCTGGACATTCCTGATTCGGTATTGGCGCAGCTTGGCAACCGGGTCCAGCACGCCCTGCGCGCCTTCACGCCACGCGACCAGAAGGCCGTCAAGGCCACGGCCCAAACCATGCGCCAAAAGCCTGGTCTGGACATTGAAACCGCGATCACCGAGCTGGCCGTTGGTGAGGCACTGGTCAGCCTGCTGGACGCCAAAGGCAGGCCCAGCGTGACCGAACGTGTTTACGTCTTGCCGCCGGGTAGCCAGATTGGCCCGATCACGCCTGAACAGCGCAGCGTCTTGCTGCAAACCTCATTGGTAGCGGGTGTTTATGAAAAAACGATTGACCGCCAGTCAGCGCACGAAATGCTGCAAGCCCGCGCACAGGCCGGCGCGGACGCCGCGCAAAACTTGCCGGGCGGCGGCGCGGCGGGTCAAAACGATTCGGGCGGCATCATGGGTGGCCTGAAAGATGTGCTGTTTGGCACCACCGGACCGCGCGGCGGTGTGCATGACGGTTTGGCGCAAAGCATGGCCAAGTCGGCGGTACGCACGATGGGCTCGACGGTTGGGCGGGAAATCATTCGCGGTGTGCTGGGCAGCCTGTTTGGTGGCCGTCGCCGTTAAATCAAAAGGATTGCCAAAATGTCAAACGTCCACCTGATAGACCACCCGCTGGTGCAGCACAAGCTGACGCTGATGCGCCGCAAGGACGCATCGACCAACACCTTTCGAACGCTGCTCAATGAACTGAGCAGCCTGATGGCCTATGAAGTCACCCGAGACATGCCGCTGCAAGACGTTCAGATCGACACCCCGCTGGAGACGATGACGGGCCGCATGATAGACGGCAAAAAGCTGGTTTTTGTGTCGATTTTGCGCGCTGGCAATGGCATTCTGGAAGGCATGCTGAACGTGGTACCTGGCGCGCGGGTTGGCCACGTCGGCCTGTACCGCGACCCAGCCACGCTGCGCGCGGTCGAATACTATTTCAAAATGCCCAGCGAAATGGCCGAACGCGACATCATCGTCGTCGACCCGATGCTGGCCACTGGCAACTCTGCCATCGCCGCGGTTGATCGACTCAAAAAGCTGAACCCAAAGTCCATCAAGTTCGTGTGTCTGCTGACCTGTCCAGAAGGCATCGCAGCCCTGCAAGCGGCCCATCCAGACGTTGCCATCTACACCGCCACCATTGACCGTCAACTCAATGACCACGGCTATATCCTGCCGGGACTGGGCGATGCAGGCGACCGTATTTTTGGGACGAAATAGGCTTTCAGGTCAATGGATATCGGTGCAAGCAGCTCCTGTTTTGGTAGTGTTCTGACATGACCAACTATTGGCTCATGAAATCCGAGTCCGGCGAATGCTCGATTGACGACGTACTAACGGCCAAGGATTCCGCCGTGCCCTGGGTGGGCGTGCGCAACTACCAGGCGCGTAACTTTATGCGCGATGCGATGCAAGTGGGCGATGGCGTGCTTTTCTACCACTCCAGTTGCGCTGAGCCTGGCATCGTTGGCTTGGCGCGGGTGGCGTCCAAGCCCTATCCTGACCCGACCCAGTTTGAGCTCGACTCGCCTTACTTTGACGCGAAATCAAAACCCGCCGAGCCGCGTTGGCTGCTGGTCGATGTGCAGGTTGTCAAAAAAACCCGCAACCTGACGCTGCCGGAGCTGCGCGCCACGCCAGCATTGGCAGACCTGCTGGTTTTAAAGAAAGGCAACCGCCTGTCGATCACGCCAGTCGATGCGCAGCACTGGGCTGCGATCCTTCATTTGCTATTAAAAAAATAGCTCCTTACGCTTGTATTGATTGGGCTAGAGGCATATTTGGCACTCAAAAAATGCTGTTTTAGGTTTTTTCAACCGCTTTTACCTTCGAGCAGCTTGACCAGCGCCCACAGCACCTGATTGGAAGGTGTGGCAATGCCCAGCGCTTGACCGCGCTGAACGATAAAACCATTCAGGAAGTCAATCTCGGTCGGTTTGCCGCGTGCGAGGTCTTGCGCGGTGGATGACTTTTGCAGCGGCATGCTGCCTGCCAGGATGGCAACTGCTGCATGCACATCGCCCGCAACCTGCACGCCATCAGCTTTGGCCACCGCCAGGCATTCGGCTACCACGTCCCGCATCACGGCTTGCACACCCAAACCTGCAACCGTCTGCCCATAAGGCAACTGGGTGATGGCAGACACGGCGTTGTAGGCGCAGTTCAGGATCAGCTTGGCCCAAAGTTCTCCCCTTACGTTGCCTGAGACTTCGGTAGGCACACCAGCAGCGATCAACGCCTGCGCCACGGCGGCACTGGCCGCTGATGGCTCGATCACCAGTTCGCCTCGCCCCTTGTGTTTGACATGGCCGGGGCCAGCCATTTCGGTGGCGACATACACCACAGCGGCACTGACCGTGTGGCCAGGCAACACAGCGCGCAGGCGGTCGGCATTGTCAACCCCGTTTTGCAGGCACATGACCAGCGCATCGGCTTGCAAAAAGGGTTGCATCAAGCGGCCAGCGGTTTCTGTGTCGCTGGACTTGACGCAAAACAAAACCAGGTCTGCCGTCTGTACGGCGCTGGCGTCTGTGCTGGCTTTTAAAGGGACCTGTTCATCAAATGTCAGGGTTTGCAGCCGCAGCCCGGCGCTGGCATTTCTGGTGATGGCGTCCACATGCAGCGCCCTGGCGATCAGCACCACATCGTGCCCGGCCCGGGCCAGCATGCCGCCGTAGTAGCAGCCCACAGCGCCTGCGCCCATCACGGCTATTTTTAAAGTTTTTTTCATGACCCTATCTTAGGCAAGCTATACACTTTCTGCATGTTGATTGACCTGTTTTTTAAAGCCGTTGGTTCAGCGCTGACGGCGTTGTTTGTTTGTGCAGCAACAACTGCCCATGCCGCCCCCTACACCCCCACCAGCGATGCCGAAGTGGTTGAACGCCTGCCGGGCCGCGCCAGTGACCCGGCTATCCGGCGCGTTGATTCGCTGCGCAAACAACTTGCCGCACGGCCAGATGACCTGGCCTTGCGGGTAGAAATCGCCCGGCGCTACTTTGACCTGGCCATGGCGCAAGGCGACCCGCGCTATGTGGGCTATGCCTCTGCCGCCCTGGCACCGCTGGCAAAAGCCCCGCCCAACAACGCAGACTATGCGATGGTACGCGGCCTCTTGCTTCAGTTCGGCCACGAGTTTGAACCCGCGCTTGCCAGTCTGGCCAAAGCCAGCGAGCTGAACCCAGCATCACCCGAGCCGTTGCTGTGGCGCAGTGCCATTTACATGGTGCAGGCGCGCTACAAAGAAGCTGCCGCCGAATGCACCCGCGCCGCACCGCTAGCCGAGCCCCTGGTGGGCACGGGATGCACAGCCTATGTCCAGGCCACATCCGGGCGGCTCGACGGCGCCTTTGAGTCACTGGCCACCGCCGTGAAAGCATCTCCACAAGCTGCGCCAGAACTGCTGCTGTGGCAAAACACCCGTCTGGCCGAAATGGCCTGGCGCTTGCAGCGTTTTGATGTGGCTGAAAACTACTTCAAGGCCGCCCTCAAACAGGGGGTCACAGACCAGTTTTTGTTGGGTGCGTATGCAGATTTTTTAATCGCACGCCAAAGGCCGCTTGAAGTCATCCAGTTGCTCACCGACTGGGAGCGCTCTGATATTTTGCTGCTGCGCCTGGCGCTGGCGGGCCGTGCGGCCAAAGACCCACGTGCCGATGACTGGGCCAAACAACTGCGTGACCGCTTTCAGGCCGCCAACCAGCGGGGTGACCGCCTGCACGAGCAGGAGGCGGCGCGCTTTGAGCTGGACATTGAAGGCAACGCCAGCAAAGCCCTGGCGCTGGCCAGCAAAAACTACACCCTGCAAAAAGAGCCACGCGATGCGGAAGTGCTGATGCGCGCCGCACTGGCCGCCAGGCAACCCAAAGACGCACAAGCCGCGATGGACTGGCTGCGCAGCAGCGGCTACCAGGGCGCAAGCATGTCGCAACTTGCAGCACAACTCGCCACAGCGGGAGCCACGAAATGAAGCGCTGGCTACTCTTTTTTATACTGGTTTTACAAGGCACCGCCTGGGCGCACAAACCCAGCGACAGCTACCTGACACTGCGCGCTGGCGAGGGCAGCAACAGCATCAGCGTGCGCTGGGACATCGCCCTGCGCGACCTGGACTACGTGCTGCAACTTGACCGCGACGGCAATGGTGACTTGAGCTGGGGCGAGGTGCGCCAGCGCGCAGACGACATCACCCGCCTGGCCACCGGCCGACTGGCACTGACCGCTGCAGACCAGCCCTGCACTTTCACGACCACAAACCCGATGCAGCTCGACAAACATAGCGACGGCACTTACGCAGTCTTGAGCCTGATTGCGCAGTGCCCCACATTGGCCAGCCCCGTCAAGGCCAGCTACAGCCTGTTTTTTGATGTGGACCCGTCGCATCGCGGGCTGGTGCAGTGGATTGCGCCCGCAGCCAAGGGCGTGCCCGAGGCCGCGCAGGCGCTGATTTTCAGTACCGAGTCAGCCGACCAAACCCTGGCTTTGCAGCCACCCAGCACCTGGCAAACCTTCAGCCAGTATGTGGTTGAAGGGGTCTGGCACATCTGGATTGGTTACGACCACATTCTTTTTTTACTGGCACTGCTGCTGCCTGCTGTGGTGACGCGGCAAGGCGGCCAGTGGGTGCCTGTGGCTAGCCTGACGGGCGCGACGAAGGAGGTCTTGAAAGTGGTCACAGCCTTTACCCTGGCGCATTCCATCACGCTGACATTGGCTGGGCTGCAAATCATCAGCCTGCCATCTCGGCTGGTCGAATCGGTGATTGCCGCGTCTGTGATCGTGGCGGCGCTGAACAACCTGCGCGGCACGATTGAGGGCAAACGCTGGCTCATGGCCTTTTGCTTTGGCCTGATTCACGGCTTTGGCTTTGCATCGGTGCTGGCCGACCTGGGCTTGCCGCAAGGCGCACTGGTGCTGGCGCTGGTGGGCTTTAACGTGGGTGTGGAGCTGGGCCAACTGGCGATTGTGGCGGTGTTTTTACCGCTGGCCTTCTGGCTGCGCGCCACCCGCTTTTACCGGGTGGGACTGCTTATGGCGGGCTCCATCGTGGTGGCGCTGCTGGCCAGTTGGTGGCTGGCGCAGCGCTTGTTTGATTTGTAGAAGGCAGGCGTCTACACATTCATGGTCAGGCGAATTGCAGTTTTGCGGCAGTTTCGCGCAAGGCCTGGCCAGACTGCAACACCACATCCCCCACCATGTCTGCCGTGATGGCCGACAGCGTCCAGCCCAGGTGGCCGTGACCCGTGTTGTAGAACACATTGGCAGCACGCCCCTTCCCCACACGCGGCATCATGTTGGGCATCATGGGGCGCAAGCCGGCCCATGGCACGACAGAGCGTGTGTCGATTTGCGGAAAGCACTGCGCCACCCAGTTGATCAGCGGCTGGATGCGGTCCGCGCGAATGTCGTAGTCCACGCCATTGAACTCGGCCGTCCCCGCCACACGAAAGCGGTTGATGCCCAAACGGCTGGTCACCAGCTTGGTTTCATCGTCCAGCAGGCTCACATTCGGCGCACCCGCCTGACTCTGGGCATCGTTCAGGTTCACGGTGATCGAATAACCCTTGACCGGATAAATATTGACCCGGTCACCCAGTTGCGACGCAAAGCCCCGACTGGCCACGCCTGCACAAACCACGATGCCGTCAAAAGTGTGTGTGCCGCCATCCTGAGCTGTGGTGACGATGGCAGTTTTGCCATTGCTTTGTACTGATTTCACATTCTGGTCATACAAAGTACGCACGCCCAGGCGCTCAGCCGCCAGTGACAAGCCGTGGGTAAATTTGTGGATGTCGCCAGTTGAATCGCTCTCAGTGAAATAGCCGCCGTAGTACTCACCCGCCAAAGCAGGCTCAATGGCTTTCATCTCATCCGGTGTCACGGCGCGGCGCGGCAAGCCACCTTTGGCCAGCATCACAGAGACACGTCCCGCATGGTCAAAGCCTTTTTTGTCGCGGTAAATATGCAGGATGCCTTGCTTTTTCAAATCAAAGTCAATGCCTTCTTCTTGCGCCCAGGCAAACAAATGCTGGCGCGCCGCCACTGCCATGCGCGCGGTTGCAATCGTGTTGCGCTCGTAATGCGGCATGGCGGCCATGAATTCAGCAAACCACGACAGCTTGTGCCAGGTCGGCGCGGGGTTGACCAGCAACGGCGCGTTGCGGTTCAGCATCCACTTCAGGCCTTTGACTATTGTTGTCCAGTGCGTCCACACCTCGGCGTTGGATGCCGAGAGTTGCCCACCGTTGGCAAACGATGTTTCCATCGCCGCGTAGCGATGGCGTTCAAACAAAGTGACGGCAAAGCCGCGCTTGGCAAGCGCATAAGCCGTGGTGACGCCGGTGATTCCGCCGCCAATGATTGCAATGGTTTTCATGAAAAATGAGCTTTCAAAACGTCAGGGATTGGAGCATTTGCCACGCAAGCCGCGTAACAAAAGCGCCCCCTCTGTTCTGGACCTGAGAGATTCACGACGTGCATCCACGATTGGGTAAGGCACACCGCTTGCTCCTTCGGTGCGCTGGCAGACGAAAAATTGCCAGCAGCTCTTCAGAGAAAAAAGCATGTCATCGGTTCTTTTGCCTGAGAGTTTCCGGGGCGGTTGCTCCTTCGGCGCTGCCCACACGCAACTTGTAGGTTGTTGCGTTGGCAGTCTCTCCCGATCACATGTCGACACAAGGTCGAATTCAAGCCTGAATTTTAAGTGCAAAACCGCATGGCACGCTGCGCCGTGGATGCCGGCCGTGTCAGCAGTAAATAGAACTGTCCGGTTTTAGAGCAAATAGATTGTCCGCTTTTTCTATTTTGTTTGCGATGACTGCAAAGCTGCGTAGGGCGTAGCCCGAAGCGGCTTTGCAGCCATCGCGCGG
>JBILXX010000161.1:0-2752 GCA_044378095.1 Polaromonas sp. | reverse complement strand
CAGAAAACGGGAGGGGGACGCCTCCGGCGGCCTGGCAGGGGCCTCTTTGAAAAGAAAAAATCCAAAAACCTTCAAACCTCAGCTAACATCCAATCCGCTTCACACACAGAAATTCAGACACTCCCTAATTCTGCAAGTCCCTCCACCAATACAACTTTTAAGCGACCTATCCACGGAAGTATTAGCGCTGTAATGACAAGAAGCGCAGTTAAAACACCGACGATGATCAATCCTTGATTGCCACCTTGACGGTATACAAAGCGAACTAGGGCAAACCACACTAGGCTAGTCACTACAAGTAGCCAGCGGTATTTAGCTATTAATCGTAATAAAGCCGCAGCACAGATCAGAACTACACAACTAATCAAAATTTCTAAAAAATCGTTCATTTAACTATGTTCAATCATGTTGGTCTGTCAGCGCGCTAGGGTTGCAGCGATACAAGTGCTGCGAACATATCGATAAGTTAATTCTGCGATGTCTTTTTTATATTCATCACCCTCTGGTGCCGGGATTGCCGAAGCACCGAAACTAGCGCTCCTGATTAGTACTGTTGAAATTAGATCGTCCCGTTGAAATAGTTTTTGCATTAAATTTCGATCTGGCGATCCCTCAATAGTCTGAGCAAGGACTTCAGCGTCAGCGTTGTATTTTTTTGCTTTGATAGTGGCACTTGCAATGCTTCTAGCTTTATCCGCCGATAGCTCACATACGCTGATGCGAACTGCTCTCAATTCAGCCTCAGATGGCACGGGAGTTTTTGCTTGCTGAGCTAAGACTTGCGATGACCCTGCCAACAGCACGATGTAGACCAGATTATTAACCTTCATATTTTCCTTTTTAGTGTTTGTCAATTTGACCAGCACATTTGCACTATAAAAAAAGAGCCATGGGCACCGTGACTTCAAAAACATCATAGCCCGACCTTTAACCGCATCAGCATTGCACGTTGGGTTAGCGTAGCGTAACTCGACATGCGCCAGAACATCCATATATCTGTCGGTTTACGCTACGCTAACCCGACCTACGCCATTGCATTCAAACCCTGAGCATCCCTTGCTAAGATAACAAAGCCAATCCAGCACTCGGACCTTCCCGAAAATTCTTAACCGACTTACCTAGAAACCTAAATGCAACCCACCCTCAAACCCAAAAACCCCAACTTCTCATCGGGCCCCTGCGCCAAGCGGCCTGGTTATGACGTGAGCAAATTGCAGCTTGACACGTTGGGTCGGTCGCACCGGTCTGCTTTGGGTAAAAAGGCGCTGGGTCTGGCTTGTACTGAGACGGCTCGGATCTTGGGTTTGCCTGAGGGTTACCGCGTGGCTGTGGTGCCTGGGTCTGACACGGGCGCGATTGAGATGGCGATGTGGTCGCTGCTCGGCCCACGGGGCGTTGATGTGCTGGAGTGGGAATCTTTCAGCGCCGGCTGGGTGACGGACATCGTCAAGCAGCTCAAGCTGCCCAACACAAACGTCATCAACGCCGCTTACGGCGACATCACCGACTTTGGATCGGTTAATTTTGACAACGACGTGGTGTTTGTGTGGAACGGCACAACGTCTGGCGTGAAGGTGCCTGATGGCAACTGGATCCCCAGCGCTAGGGCCGGCCTGACGTTGTGCGACGCGACGTCGGCCGTGTTTGCGATGGACATGCCGTGGGACAAGCTGGACGTGGTGACTTATTCATGGCAAAAAGTGCTGGGCGGTGAAGGTGCGCATGGCATGCTGATCATGAGCCCGCGCGCGATTCAAAGGCTTGAGGAATACAGCCCGCCGTGGCCGATGCCCAAGGTGTTCCGCATGAAGTCGGGCGGCAAGGTGACAGAGGGCCTGTTCAAAGGCGAAACCATCAACACGCCGTCGATGCTATGCGTGTCTGACTACCTGGACGCGCTGCAATGGGTTGAAAGCATTGGCGGTGTGATGGGGACGATGGCTCGCAGCGAGGCGAACCTGAAAGTCATTGAGGATTTTGTCGCGGCGAATGACTGGATATCGTTTTTGGCCAAAGACAAGGCCACCCGCTCCAACACCAGCGTTTGCCTGACGTTGACCGCCACTGAAGAGCAGGTCAAAAAGATGGTCAAGCTGCTGGACGCCGAAGGTGTGGCTTATGACATTGGTGCGTACAAGGATGCGCCCGCCGGTTTGCGCATCTGGTGCGGTGCAACGGTAGAGGCGTCTGATTTGCAGGCGCTGATGCCTTGGTTGACTTGGGCTTATAACGAAGTCAAAGCCTGAACCACGTCATGTTCAAAGTCAGAACCTACAACCAGATTTCTGTCAAAGGCTTGGAGCGCTTCCCTCGCCAGTCTTTTGAGGTTGGCAGCGACATCAGCCAGCCCGATGCTTTCTTGCTGCGCAGTCAAAAACTGGCCGATGTGGAAGTGCCAAAGTCACTGGTGGCCGCAGCACGTGCAGGCGCTGGCGTGAACAATGTGCCGATTGCCGAGTACAGCAAGCGCGGCATTGTGGTGTTCAACACGCCTGGGGCCAATGCCAACGCCGTCAAAGAGCTGGTGATGGCGGGCATGCTGTTGGCCACGCGCGGTATTTTGCCGGGCATGGCGTATGTCAATTCACTGACGGCCATGACGGACGCGGCTGAAATGTCTGCCCTGCGAGGGACTTGCAGAATTAAAAATCAGCAAACACCCAAACTCGCTTAGCGCTTAAATTTTAAGCACTTTTAGCTTGGCTTGGCACTGGCTCAGGGTTAGCGCATCAATTCCCCCTCGCTTCTCGCA
>JBILXX010000110.1:0-10097 GCA_044378095.1 Polaromonas sp. | reverse complement strand
CATGGGCGCTCACCAAGTTCATGATTCAATACCCTGATCTTGCAGCCTTTTAGGCGGTGCCCGCAACTTTTTTTACCTCACGTAGCGGTTAATTCGGCTGGCTTGCGGAATTCTGCAAGTCCCTCATACGGCTAGATTTGGCCATCAGTTGCCTGCTGGACCCAGTTTATCCATCCACTGGGCCAGCGCACGTTCGTTGTCATTACCTTTGGAATACAGCGCATGCATGGCGTCGCGTGACTCAGGCCGGTGCTGGTTGAGTTTGACCTTGCCTTGCATGGTTAGCACCCGCAGCTCAAACGCCACGATGCCATTCATCATCTTGTGTTGATAGTCCTCGCCCAGGCCGCGCCACTGGTCGGCGTAGGCCGGGTCGTGGTCGGCAATCAGGTGCTTGAGCAGCCGGTCTTTGTCGTCAAAGCTCTCAACAATGCTGGCCTCGACGGTGCAGTGCACCATCAGGTAGATCCAGGTCGGCACACGGGCCAAGTCGGGGTAGACGCGGGGCGTCATGTAGGCGTGTGGGCCCATGAAAGTGACCACCGCCTTGGGCCGCGCTGCCAGGTAGCGCCAATGTGGGTTAGGTTTGGCGCAGTGGCCCAGCAACAGGGTTTGACCGCCCTCACCTTCCCCAGCCAGCAAGTGCAAAGGCAGTGGCGTGACAAACGGCAGGCCATCGTCGTCAACAGAAATCAGGCTGGCCAGCGGATGCGTGCGAATCAACTCGTGGGCGGTGGCGTTGCCCGTTGCGCTGTCTTTGGCGAGGAATTGGATTGGCAGATACATAGTAGGAAATTGTGCCAGAGCCGAAGGTCAGTCCTGGCAGTCAGTCTTCAGGTCTGGCGGCGTCAACACCTTTCAAGCAAGCCGCCAAAAACGGGCACGCGGTGTGTCAAGCCGCAGCCCGGCCGGCGGGTTGCTTTGCGCGCGATGGCCACAACGGCCGGCGCAGACAAGCGCCGTTCGCAGCCGCTGACGCCCGTTTGGGAACACGACTGTGCGCCTCACGACAAAGGCAGACGGGGCTTAACGCTCAGGTTTGCAAAGTAGCCTGTTGTACCGTCATCAACAAACAAGCCGATTGCGCCACGATGGTTCGCAAAACGCAGATCGTCAACAAGCAGTACCCCAACGCCATCAATGTCAGCCCGCAGCCGACTGCCTGCAATGTCAAGGCGTAGGCGGTGCCAGGTGTCCAGCGCTACTGGGGCTGCTTTTTCATATTTTTCAGGAAACTGCTGGCGTGACACATCAAAATGAAAATCCGGATGCGCCACATACTGCACAGCCCGCAGATTGCGTGGCGGCGGCGGTGATGGATTGTTTTTAGTGCCATTTGACATGCGTAAATAGACGGCCTCGAATGTCTTGGCATTGGCCGCAACGTGAAACGCTACACCAACAAACGCCCTTGAATCTGGTGACCCTTTGCCATTCATGCTGCCGGCCACGTCCACCTCAATAACGCCGTTGGCAAATTCGTTGTTCAATATGGCAATGGTTGGGCCATTACCCCCACCGTTTAGCGCCCGCTTTTGCGCATCAGTCGACAGCTCAACAGCGACCGCAGCTTGGTTTTTGAACTGTGCGCGGCGTACCTGAACATCTGAGGAGAAATATCAAGTGCAGTACCCAACGTGGCTGCCCAATCGCCCGGCTCGGCCCAGACGCTGTTTTCCGTCAATAAAAAAGTGCTGCCCGCAAGTTGCAAGAGGCGACGACGATTGGTCATCAAGTTTTCCTCAAAACATGCTGTTGGCGTTTGCCGACTTCTCTGGAATCGGTTGAGCAACATCCCAATGCTCAACAATTTTTTGGCCTTGCACACGGAAGATATCAACGACTGCTTGACCACGTTCCTTGGGATCGGAAGGGTTTTCCAGGCAATGGCTATGAATGACCACCATGTCTTTTTCTGCGATGGCGCGTTTAATGACGCACTTCAAGCTTCCATTCTCAACGTACTTGGCAAAACCGTTGATAAAGGCGTCGCGACCATCTTTTCCCTCAGGGTTGTGCTGTATGTAGGTTGTTGGCGAAATGTATTTCAGCGCAGCCTCTGTTGGCTTTCGCTGGGTAAAAGCCAGATCATAAAAATCGACAACGATCTTTTTATTTGCCGCAGTGGTAGAGGGCTGTGCAAATGCCGATGAGGCCATCGTGGCTGCAAGCAAAGTCAAGTAGATTAATTTCATGGACAGTTGAAAAAGAATTGATGGGAGGGAGGATTTTAAGCCAATGAACGCATTGCAAGACCAAACAGCAGAACTTGCAGTTTCGCTACCGCTATCGACCTTGCTTGTGCAGAGCACTGGGCTGCCAATATACCTGAGCGATTGATCAGACATGCCTCTTGCCTGGGCACATGTGCCTGATCAAACCAGTGCTCACCGCGCCACCATTTGAACCAGGAATGTACAGCACATTCAGACCGACAAAAACCCCGGCTTGCGCTGGCTGCGCGGCCGCATTGCCGGTGTGGCCACAGGTCTACAGGCCGACCTTCAAAGCCCAGTAACGCACCCGCTATCAGATATCGAACCCCTGTTATTCCCACTCAATTGTCGCAGGTGGCTTGCTGCTGACGTCGTAGGTCACGCGATTGATGCCGCGCACCTCGTTGATGATGCGACCTGACACTTTCTTGAGCAGCGCATAGGGCAGCTCGGCCCAGTCGGCGGTCATGAAGTCGCTGGTTTGTACGGCGCGCAGGGCGACCACGTAGTCGTAGGTACGGCCATCACCCATCACGCCGACGGACTTGACGGGCAAAAACACGGTGAAGGCCTGGCTGGTCAGTTGGTACCAGGTTTTGCCGGTGGCTGCGTCTTTGAAGTTGTGCAGCTCTTCGATAAATATCGCGTCGGCTTGACGCAGCAGGTCTGCATATTCTTTTTTGACTTCGCCCAAAATGCGCACGCCCAGGCCGGGGCCGGGAAAGGGGTGGCGGTAGACCATGCCCTCTGGCAGACCCAGGGCAACGCCGAGTTCACGCACTTCGTCTTTGAAGAGTTCGCGCAACGGCTCCAGCAGCTTCAAACCGAGTTGTTCGGGCAGGCCGCCCACGTTATGGTGGCTTTTGATGACCACCGCTTTTTTGCTTTTGGCGCCGCCGGACTCGATCACGTCCGGGTAAATGGTGCCTTGGGCCAGCCACTTCGCTCCCTTTGACGACGCATCAGCGGCCTTGAGTTTGGCTGCCTCGGCTTTGAAAACCTCCACAAATTCACGCCCGATGATCTTGCGTTTGGCTTCTGGCTCGCTCACGCCCTTCAGGTGGCCGAGGAACTGCGCTTCGGCATCGACCCGAATGACTTTGGCGTGCAGCTTGCCCACAAACATGTCCATCACCATGTCGCCTTCGTTCAGCCGCAGCAAGCCGTGGTCTACAAACACGCAGGTCAGCTGGTCGCCAATGGCGCGGTGAATCAGCGCCGCAGCCACAGACGAATCCACCCCGCCAGACAGACCCAAAATGACCTCTTCGTTGCCCACCTGCTGGCGGATTTTTGCCACTGCTTCTTCAATGTAGTCACCCATGATCCAGTCGGGCCGGGTGCCGCAAATGTCTAAAACAAAGCGGTTCAAGATGGCTTGGCCCTGGGTGGTGTGTGTGACTTCCGGGTGAAACTGCACCGCGTAAATCTTGCGAACCTCGTCAGCCATGCCGGCAATGGCGCAGCTGCTGGTCGATGCCATCAGCTTGAAGCCGGGCGGCATGGCGGTCACGTTGTCGCCGTGGCTCATCCACACGTTCATCATGCCGTGACCGTCAGCGGTGGTGAAGTCGGCAATGCCGTCCAGCAACTGGGTGTGGCCATGGGCACGCAGCTCGGCGTGGCCAAATTCACGCTTGTGACCGCCTTCAACTGTGCCGCCCAGCGCCTCGGCTATCGCGTACATGCCAAAGCAGATGCCCAGCACGGGAATACCCAGTTCAAACACGGCAGCAGGTGCGCGCAGGGTGTCGTCCTCCCACAGCGATGCGTGGCTGCCCGACAAAATCACGCCCTTCAGATTGCCGTCTTTGGCGTAGTCGCGTACCCAGTCGCTGGTCACGTCGCAGGGGTGGACTTCACAAAAAACATGGGCCTCGCGCACACGCCGGGCAATGAGCTGGGTGACTTGGGAGCCAAAGTCTAGGATGAGGATTTTTTGGTGGGTCATGAAAGATTTGAGGTGTAAAAGTGTTTGGGAAGTATCAACCCAACTGCCATACAGACTCATCCCCGCTGATGTTGCGAATTTTCAGGCGCCGCGGCGCTTTGTTTGCCGTGATCGTGCCGTCCCAAGTTGCTTTTTGATTCGACTTGGTTTTTGCACCATCGATGGTGATAAGCCCCAGTTTGTCAATCTTGACCTCGCAGCTCGAATGCCATGCACCGCTGGCGCTTTCGCAATCAAGGGACACGTATTCAATCAGCTCTAAACCCTCGTCACTGATGGTAATCGGGGTAAAAGTCACCGCTTTCTCGGGTTTGCTTTTTTTAGCGGCGGCCAGCTGGCCCTTGGCATTGAACTGGGCTATTTTGTCGCTCAGTCGGTCGCTTTCAAAGCGGGTGATGCTGACCACGTAAGCTGTCGCGTCATTGCCGCGAAGGTGGGAATCCACGGAAAACGTCGCCTTGTCCTCACACACCACAGCGTGCAGCAGTTGTTTCAGGTCTTTGAAGATGACTTCAATTTGCGTGCCGTTGTAGTCGCGTACAAATTGATGCAGCGCACCCAAATCCTCCACGTCCACGTAGTACACCCACACCTGCTTGATGTGCGGCGACTGGTCGGCGAGGTCAGGCAATTCGGCGTTCACGATGCGCGAGAGTTGCGCAATATCGAGCACCTTTTGCGTCGAGTTAATCAAGTCAGGCACGTAGAGCGCAATCGTGCCAATTTTGCTGTCCACCACCGCGCCAAACCAAAACTTAGGCACAGCGTCCAGCCCCTGCAACAGCCCAGGAATCAAGCCCGATTTAGCCAGCTTGTCCATCGTTTGCTGCGGGTTGCGGTACAGGCTCACGCCGTCTTGAATCTCCAGCACCTCAAACCCCGCGCCTGCTGCCTTTAATCTATCCCGCGCCGTTTGAATGCTGTTCAAACCCACATCGGTGTGGATAAACCGCCTGCCCAAGTCATGCGCCACCTTAGCGGTGACGCCGCTGCCACCAAAGAAGTCGGCGACGATCATGCCTTCGTTGGAGGAGGCTTTGATGATTCGCTCTAGCAATGCTTCGGGTTTTTGCGTGGCGTAATCGACCTGTTCGCTTCTATACCTATCGCCAGAGTAGATGTCCGTCCACCAGTCTTCTAGTTTTTTCCCTTGCTCTTCTTTTTGTCTGATTTTTTCGTCGGCAGAGCCCTTGCTCCCAAAGACTTGTCCAGTGTTGTGCAAACCGCTTTTGTGCTTAACATATTGAGGATTAAAAATCTTTTCATCGCCTTTGGAATAGTAAAAAATGCAATCGTGTTTACGTCCAAAACCATTCTGCATAGAAGATGGCCCAGAGTAACACCACACAATTTCATTCACAAAATTGTCTTCCCCAAACACCTCATCCATCAAAATCTTGACGTAATGCCCAATATGCCAATCAAGGTGAACGTAGATGCTAGCGGTGTCGCTCATGATTTCTTTGATGGCGCGCAGGTTCTCGAACATCCAGTTGAGGTAATCCTCTTTGCGCCAGATGTCGCCGTACATCGTTTCCTCAAAGGCGCGTAGCTCTTCCATGTCCATTTGCTGCTCGGCGGCGGCTAGTTTTTCGGCTAACTCGGGCTTTAGCTTAACGGCGGGGCGAATGAAGACTTTTTTAGCGTAGTCTGCGCCGCTGGCAAAGGGTGGGTCGATGTAGACGAGATCAACCTGAATGCCTTGTTTTTTGAGGTGGGCGCAGGCGCTTAGGGCTTCGCCGCGAATGAGTAAGTTTTGTGCGCCAGTGTCTTTGCCTTTGACGACTTCCACGCTTTGCGCCTCGTAGTGGGGCAGCCCGCGCAGAATGCGCTCGTGGACTTTGTCATTGTCGCGGTAGCGCAAGAGGCGCTGGGTGCGGGTGACGTTGTTTAAGACGGCTTGCCCGCTAACGGTGACGGGGTCGTAGGGGATGTAGCTAAGTGGCATGGTGATGGGCTTAAAAATAGGGCTTGGTTAAGGCGTAAAGAATGTTTGCAGCTTGTTCTCGATGGCGCTGACTTGCTGCACCTCGCTGGCATCGTCTTGCAGGTAGAGAAAGTCAAACTGCGGGAAACCAAACTTTTGTGCATTGAGGCGCAGAAACTCGGTTTCAACAAAACGCTTTTTGTCTTTGAAGACTTCGTCGTTTGCCCAGGCTTTGCCCTTGGTCTCTAGCAGCAGCACTTTTTTGAGTTTTTGCGTCTGGCTGCGTTTGGTTTTTGTTTCGCGCTGCACGACTAAAAAGTCAGTGGTGTATTTGCCGATGTTTTTCCAATACGCTTTATCGCCTTGCGCCTTTGTTTGTTTGTAGCACTGGATGACAAACTCGGACAGGCCGCGCTCGCCGTTGTAATAAATCTCTAGCTCCAAATTTTGAAATGCTGGCAGTTTGAAAAGCATCTGCAAGGTGCGCATTTCAAAGTTACTGGCGCCTGACCCGCCAAAGTTGTAGGGCAGATAGTGAAAGCTACTCATGCGGTGCTGCACAGGCAGGCCGTCGCTGACCTCTGCTTCGTGCTTGCGTTTGAATGCCTCGAAGCTAGGGGTAAATGCCCGTAGTGCTTCGGGCATATCGTCGCAAGCCTTTTGCCATGCGGCTTGCAGCTCGGCATCGGCTGGCAGGGCAATCGGGCTGTGGCTTGGCGGGGTAGCGGTTGTCTGGCTATCGAGCGTCGCAATAGTTTGTCTAGCGTCTGCAGGCGGGTACAAACTGTCGCTATCGGGCACATTGCCCAGTTTTTCGGCCAGCAGTAACTGGGCGCTTTGCGGGACGGTGTCTACACGGGTATGCAGTCGCCGTGTCACGCTAAAGGCCAGGCGAATGCGGCTACAGATGAGGTCTTGCTCGTACTGATTGTTAAAGACGCGACCTGTTTGCTTGCTATTGGGTGACGTAATGCAGTCAAAGAGGCTTTGCAGAGCCGCTCGGTGCGCATCCAAGTCTGCGCGGCTAATCAGTTCAAACGATTCTTTGCTAATCAGGCGTAGCCAGGCGCTAAAACTAGCAACATCAAAACCGCTATGCCCTTGCGTTTGCAGCGTCGCGTCTTGCATGCGCGTGAGTTCACCCGTGCGCACAAGGGCTGCTTGGTAGTACGCGGCAGATTGACTTTTTACATCTTGGGCAAGGCGTTGCAGTTTTTCGCCTGTTCTTGCGTCTGCATCTTCTTGCAGCGCTTCGTAGGCAATTTTCATTTGGAAAAAGTCGACCGGCGGCAGTTGCAAAACGTCTACGCGGGATAGTCTTTGGATCATCACAGCATCCGCGCCGCGTGTGATGTTGTTAATCGCTTCAATGGAGCTGTTTTGCTCTTGTTTGAGCTGGGCATTGAGCGTATCGGCGTTGTCTTGGTTGAGCCAAATCAGCGCTGTCTCTGGTTTGATGCTATTTGCACCTTTATCCACTTGCCGCAGGCAGCGGCAGGCGGTTTGCAGCACCATGTTTTTAGGGCTGTCGCCTTTTTGCGAGAGGATGACAGAGGCCAGGCTGGGGCAGTCCCAGCCTTCTTTGCCAACTTGCACGAGCAAAATGAAACGGCGGGTAGAGCTGGGTAGATCAAGCGTACGAAATTCCACTTCGTTTTGCGCGGGACAGTTGTACTGGGCATTGCCGCCATGGAATTTCAATATCTCGGTGTCAGCGATGCCGAGCGTTGTCGTTAAAAACGGATATACCTGCTCTTCAAGCGTGGCGATGTCGCTGCAATAAATGGCTTGTTTGGCAATGCAGCCGTTGCCATAAACATGGCCGCCGTACTGCTGTTGAAAGTCTTGAACGCCTTGCCGAATGATTTCTAAGCGAGAGAGGTTTTGCGCGATTTTGACCTTGGGCGTTTTGAGGAATGTGGCAATCGCAGTTACAAGCGGATAGTAGTAAACGGTACTGGTGATTTCACGAAACTTGAAGGCGAATTGCATATCACCCGTTTTGACCATTATTTCTTCTGCTTTGGCCAAGTAAGGCGTGCCCGAGAAACCCAGCACGGTGGTGATATTGCCTGTGCTGCTCCAGTAATTGACTGCTTGGCGCAATTTGATGTCGTCAGTAGCGGCGTGGTGAACTTCGTCAATCAGGATCGAGAGATTCGGAATTTGACCAATCAGCTCCCGCAAATCGTTACCCGTTTTGCGCTGTGCAGTGTCTTCGGTTTCTAACTGGGCCTGGGTTTCAAAATCGACCGTGTTCAAAATCACTTTTTCCGCGTTAACAACAAACACGCGGGCAAACGGGTTTGGCAAGCACTGGCTGATTTTTTGCGCGTTCGGATTTCGAGTTTGGTTGCTTTTTTTAGCGCTTTTGCTTTCGTCGAGCACTTCAAACTTGAGCAGATTGCGAAGATCGCTGGCATCAGGCTCGGGGAGTATCCAAGCAGGATCGAAGTTTTGAATTGTCTTGAGGCTGGGGATGATGGAAGACTTGAGCCCCGACGGCGCAAGCACCAAAAAATTGTGCGCAAAAGCTTTGTTTTCAGGCTCTTTGGTCGCGAAGTACAAATCCAAATACATGAAGGCTGCCATCAGCCATGTTTTGCCTGCCCCCATCGGCAAGCTCATCAAATAGTCGGCGTAATTGACACCATAAAAGATGCTTTGGATGATTCCTTGGTAGTCGATTTGCTCAGGGGCGTCCAGAATGCGCGCCTCTAACGCGGGCACGAGGGCAGGCGTTCCGTTTTTTTTGCGAACAAAATCAAACAAAGCAAATGCGGGCGGATGCTTGCGCAAGTATTCGCGGGCGTGGTGATTGATGTTGAGCCTGTCTAAATCGGGGCGTGCATTAAAGAATCCTTGGGCAAATAATTGCCAAAGAGGTTGGTTGTTGCCTACGATTTTGAGGAAAAGGTAAGTTTCTATCGCTTCGATTTGTGTGTCGCGCAACTTGCCAGTTTTGCGGATGTGCGCTAATAAATCACTAGCAGTACATGCCGGAGATTCAAGCCATTTTTGCTTATGGGATTCAATGGTGGCGTGTAGCATGCGACGAATGATTCTTTTGGACTGCGCGTTGTTTTGGATACGCTGAACGCTCGACAATCGGGTGTGAAATTTCAAGAAACCAACATGGCTGCGCCTTATGCATCTCGCGGACTCTGCGGGCGATCAACTGGGTGACTTGGGAGCCAAAATCAAGGATGAGAGTTTTTTGGTGTTGCATGAAGGATGAGGGTTCGATCTAGGACTAGGGTTCAGTCAAAAATCAGCGGATTAAACAAGTACAAAACATGAAGTTGAGACCATTTAATATCAGCACGTGTCGTAATCACGAACCGTCATCTGCCAGAGCTAAGCGAGCCAATTTGACGGCATCGATAACATCAGCCTCGGTAATCCCCAGTTTTTCCAACTTGAGCCGTATTGCATCCGCGCCTTCGCAACTCTTTTTTGTTTGAGCGGGGGATAGTGTGACGCAATCGCTAATTGCATCATCCTCAAAACGTACTTTCAGAAACGAATTGGGAACGACGGCCTGTGACACCTTGCTTTGAATATCGGTCATTGTTTTTTGCCTCATCCAAAACAATCAATCTGCCCGATAGTTGGGTGCTTCTTTGGTAATCTGCACATCATGCACATGGCTCTCGCGTATGCCCGCTGACGTAATTTCAACAAACTCGGCTTTGCTTTGCATCTCGTCAATCGTGGCGCAGCCGCAGTAGCCCATGCTGGCACGCAGGCCGCCTGCCATCTGGAAAACAATCGATACCATGCTGCCTTTGTACGGCACGCGGCCTTCAATGCCTTCGGGCACCAGCTTGTCGGCGTTGGGGTTGCCGGTAGAAGATTCTTGAAAATAGCGGTCAGCGCTACCCTGCTGCATCGCGCCGATGCTGCCCATGCCGCGGTAGCTTTTGTAGCTGCGGCCCTGAAACAGAATCACTTCGCCGGGCGCTTCCTCGGTGCCGGCAAACATGCCGCCCATCATCACGGT
>JBILXX010000160.1:0-2774 GCA_044378095.1 Polaromonas sp. | reverse complement strand
CGATGGCTGCAAAGCCGCTTCGGGCTACGCCCTACGCAGCTTTGCAGTCATCGCAAACAAAATAGAAAAAGCGGACAATCTATTTGCTCTAAAACCGGACAGTTCTATTTACTGCTGACAGCTATAACCAAAGGGATAGTGCCCGTCAACCCATGTCATTACAATGACGTTAAACCACTGTAACCCAACTTGTTACGTACTCTTGAGGACAATTTCATGAACCGCATTTTTGTCGCAATCGCTGCCCTGGTCACCGGCGTTTCTGTCTCAACCCCTGCACTGGCTGATTTGGCTCTGGCCACCTCCAAAAACTGCATGGCCTGCCATGCAATCGAGAAAAAGCTGGTGGGGCCATCTTACAAAGACATCGCCGCCAAATATGCAGGTCAGGCCGATGCTGTTGACAAACTCGCAAACAAAGTTGTCAAGGGTGGTTCGGGTGCATGGGGTCCAGTGCCGATGCCAGCCAATGCTCAAATCAACGATGCCGATGCTAAAAAACTGGTGGCCTGGATCATGGCAGGTTCCAAGTAATTTTTTGCAAGGCTCAAACAAAAAAAGCCCGCTGTTAGCGGGCTTTTTTTATGTCAAACGATTCACAGATTCTCAGACAACTGATCAAGAATTGCCGGGTTCTCCAGGGTCGACGTATCTTGTGTGATTGCCTCGCCCTTGGCAATGCCGCGCAGCAGTCTTCGCATGATTTTTCCGCTGCGGGTTTTGGGCAGGTTGTCCCCAAAACGGATGTCTTTGGGTTTGGCAATCGGCCCGATCTGTTTGGCCACCCAGTCACGCAGTTCCTTGGCGATCGCTTTGGCCTCATCGCCTGTGGGGCGAGAGCGCTTGAGCACCACAAACGCCACAATCGCCTCGCCGGTCAAATCGTCTGGCCTGCCGACCACGGCGGCTTCAGCCACCAGATGCGCGCACGACACCAGCGCTGATTCAATCTCCATCGTGCCCATGCGATGTCCGGACACGTTCAGCACATCGTCGATACGGCCCGTGATGCGGAAATAGCCGTTGTCCTTGTTGCGCACAGCCCCGTCGCCTGCCAGATAAACCATGCCGCCCATTTCTGGCGGGAAGTAGGCCTTTTTAAAGCGCTCAGGGTCGCCCCAAATCGTGCGAATCATCGATGGCCAGGGGCGCTTGACAACCAGCATGCCGCCAGCACCGTTGGGCAGGTCGTTACCCGTCTCGTCAACTATTGCCGCCATGATGCCGGGCAATGGCAGTGTGCAGCTTCCGGGCACCAGCGGCGTGGCGCCGGGCAGCGGCGTGATCATGTGGCCGCCCGTTTCAGTCTGCCAGAAAGTATCGACCACAGGGCAGCGCTCGCCACCCACGTTTTTGTAGTACCACATCCAGGCTTCGGGGTTGATCGGCTCACCGACTGAGCCCAGGATGCGCAGGCTGCTCAGGTCAGACCGGTCTGGATGCACTTTTTCATCAGCTTCAGCGGCTTTGATGAGAGAGCGAATGGCTGTTGGCGCGGTGTAAAAAATCGATACCTTGTGGCGCTCTATCATTTGCCAGAAGCGACCCGCATTCGGGAAAGTAGGAATGCCCTCAAAAATGACCTGCGTGGCACCAGCGGCCAGAGGGCCATAGGCCACATAGGTGTGCCCGGTAATCCAGCCGATGTCTGCGGTGCACCAGAACACATCAGTCGGCTGCAAATCAAAGGTCCAGTCCATCGTCAGCTTGGCCCACAGCAAATAGCCACCCGTGCTGTGCTGCACGCCTTTGGGTTTGCCGGTGGAGCCTGACGTGTACAGAATGAACAGAGGATGCTCCGCGCCCACAAATTCAGGCACACATTCGGGTGCGGCTTTGGCGGTGACTTCATGCATCAGGCTGTCGCGCCCGGCAACCATGTTGCAAGCCGTGGCCGTACGCTGGTAGACGATGACGTTCTTGATCGACTCGCAGCCGCCCATGGCCAGACCTTCATCCACAATCGCTTTGAGCGGCAGCTCTTTGCCGCCGCGCAACTGGTAATTGGCGGTGATCACGGCCACCGCACCGGCGTCTTGAATGCGCTCTTGCAAACTTTTTGCGGAAAAGCCGCCAAACACCACCGAATGCGTGGCGCCAATGCGGGCACAGGCTTGCATGGCCACCACGCCCTCGACGGTCATCGGCATATAGATGACCACGCGGTCACCTTTTTGAACACCCATCGCCTTCAGCGCGCTGGCAAACTGGCTGACTTTGGCGTGCAGTTCCTTGTAGGTGACATTGACGATAGAGCCATCATCGCCTTCAAAAACAATGGCTTTTTTGTTTTCGACGGGCGTGCCCAAGTGGCGGTCCAGGCAGTTGTAGGACGCATTGAGATGGCCGTCCGCAAACCAGGTGTAAAACGGGGCGTTGGACTCGTTCAGCACTTCGGTGAAGGGCTTTTTCCAGCTCAGGTTGTCACGCGCCAGCTTGGCCCAGAAGCCTTCAAAATCCTTGTCTGCCTCGGCGCACATGGCGTTGTAAGCCGGCATGCCCGAAATGCGGGCTGCCTTGACGGCGGCCGGGCCAGGCGGGAAAACCCGGTTTTCAACCAGTGTGGACTCGATGTTCGAGTTGTTTGTACTCATTGTTTGTCTCCTGTTTGTCACAAGCCAGTCTTGATGACCATGTTACTGTCCAGCATGGCTCTTACAAGTCACTGACTGGCGTGAATCTTACAAAACTCTCCTGTCAGCAGTAAATAGAACTGTCCGGTTTTAGAGCAAATAGATTGTCCGCTTTTTCTATTTTGTTTGCGATGACTGCAA